>JAHEZH010000190.1 GCA_023251155.1 Flammeovirgaceae bacterium
CAAGTACTTCATCTACGATCAATACCTCCGGTTCCAGGTGTGCTGCTACTGCAAATGCCAGGCGTACATACATGCCACTGCTATAGCGTTTCACCGGGGTATCCAGAAACTGCTCCACTTCTGCAAAAGCAACAATTTCATCAAACTTACTACGTATCTCCGCACGGCTCATACCCAGTATGGCTCCGTTCAAAAAAACATTCTCGCGACCGGTTAGTTCAGGATGAAAGCCTGTACCTACTTCCAGCAGACTAGCCACCCGGCCTTGTATTTCAATCCGGCCACGGGTTGGATCGGTGATACGACTTAATATTTTCAGCAGGGTAGATTTGCCTGCTCCGTTTCGACCGATTATTCCCACACGGTCTCCTTGTTGGATATCAAAGCTAACATCGTGCAAGGCATGAAACTCTTCCCTGGCGCCGGTGTTCTTTTTCGAAAGGCCCAGCATCTGACGGGACCGACTAGCGATCACATCTCGTAAGGAAGTATATCGTTCTTTATGCTCATGCGAAAGGATAAAACTTTTGGATAAGCCTTGTACTTTAATAATAGGTTCTGCCATAGATCAAATATTATCAGCAAAGCTTTTTTCCGTTTTTCTGAAGTACCATATTCCTAAAAACAGGAAACAGGCAGTAACTACAATAGATAACAGAACGCCTGGAAGATATAATTCTTCTTCGCCCAGTATACTCCAGCGAAAACCATCAATCACTCCAACCATCGGGTTAAGACAATACAATAGCCGCCACTTTTCAGGAACAACACTACTGCTAAAGCCTACTGGTGTTATATACATACCGATCTGTACCACAAAAGGAATAATGTAGCGAAAGTCACGATACTTCACATTTAATGCCGTGATATAAAGTCCGGTGCCTAAAGAAGCGGCTAAAGCAAGTAGCACGAACAAAGGCAAAAGAAAAATTTGGATGCTTGGCATATACTGGTAGTACACACACATAGCAAGCAGAATTCCAAAGGTGATTAAAAAATCAACCAGGCTGGTCATTATAGTACTCACAGGGATAATGAGTCGGGGGAAATAAACTTTCGAAATCAGATTGGTATTTCCGATAAGACTATTACTTGCTTCACTCAATGCACTTGAAAAAAACTGCCAGGGAAGCATGCCCGTAAAAACCAAAAGCGCATAAGGGACATTTCCAGGGGGCTTAAGTTTAGCCACGAGACTGAACACTACAGTGAAAATCAGGGTGGTGAGCAAGGGACGAATAATACTCCAGGCGGCACCTAAAACGGTTTGTTTGTACCTGACCTTGATGTCACGCCAAGCCAGAATATAAAACAGCTCCCGGAAGGCCCATAAATCTCTCCAGTAATTTTTTTCCGTCTTCCCTGGTTCAATAATAATTCGGGTCATACTTTGCTGCTGCCGTTCAGAATGGCGCAAAAATAGAGGATTCTAGACCAATTACTACCACATCAGTTCACTGAAAACAACATAATTGGCTGCCACAATCACCTTAAACTGGTTTAGCACCACTAAACTCCAGTATTTACTCCAATGAGACTGGCCATTTTCAAAATCGTGCACTACCTCATCGGTTGATTCACCTTCTTTTACAAGGGCCTTAAACCGGTCCGGATTCCTTTTCATCCATAATGCAAATGGAAAGGTAAATCCTGCCTTTTTCCGGTACACAATTTCGTCCGGCAAAATATCTTTATTAGAGGCGGTAAGTAAGTATTTGGGAGCTTGCCTGTTATACCGAATGGCTGGTATAATCTGATTTGCTTTCTCGAGTAGGGACACGTCGAGGAAAGGGGCTCGCACTTCCAGTCCATGCCACATACTCATACTATCAGTATCTTTTAGCAGCTGGTTAGTCAGGTATATTTTAGATTCGAGCAAAGAGACATACTCGCGAGCATCGGTTGTTTCAGGAAGATCAATGGTTACATTTTTCAACACGTTCCACACGTCCTTCTCCGAAATGTTCAACAATCCGGCAATGGTATCTGGAGTGTGTATGCCACGTAAAAGCAAATAATCTCCAATTCCGCCCGGAATGGATAAGAAAACAAGGCGTTTAAATTCCTTTTTATACAGGCCAAGCAGGTGAGCAATGGTGTTCCGGAAAGGGAGGTAGCGGAGTTTCTTCAGCCAGGTAATGCGCTTAATCGATTCATACCCCCCAAACACCTCATCCGCTCCTACTCCTGATAAGACCACCTTTAAACCAGCCTGCTTGGCGCAACTGGATACGAAATAGGCATTTACTCCATCGATGGAGGGTTGATCCATGGCTTGCCATACATCTTCGAGATTTTGCCAAAAAACAGACTCAGTAACAAAATACGAATGATGCTCCAGGTGCTGGGTACGGTCCAGTATCATTTGCTGATAGGGAAGCTCATCAAAGCTGGCATCCTCAAAGTTGACAGAAACTGTTTTCACACTCTGCTCTACCTGATCAGCAAGTAAAGTAAGCAGGCTGGAGTCAATGCCTCCGCTCAGAAAAATACCCAAAGGCGCATCCGATAGCATATTCTTGTGAGATGCCGCAGCAATGGCCTGCTTCATGCAGCTCAACGCAGTCTCTACCTTATTAATGGTATATTCTTTTGATCCCGGCTTGTAATACAACTCGGTTCGAAAGTTAAAACGGAGGAGATCAAATTCCAGAAAAGTACCCGGAGCCAGTTGAAAGACAGAAGCGAGTGTAGTGTGCGGATGCGGCAATGAGCCAAAGGCAAGGAAGAGCACTTTCCAGTCTTCATTCTCCTTCCAGCCTCCCCTTAACGCCTGAAAAGCCCGCACCTCTGATGCGAAAATCAATTCCTGGTTACTCGCAAAATAATACAACGGCTTTACACCTAATTGATCACGAACCAGATAGATTTTCTTTCTGATCTTATCATAAAGGGAAAATGCAAATATTCCCTCGAGTCGGTTAAAGAAGGAAATGCCCCATTGTTCATAAGCACTGATGATGACTTCTGTATCCGTATGTGTTTTAAAAACAACTCCCTTCAACTCTAACTCCTGCTTGAGGAGACGGTAATTATAAATTTCTCCGTTATAGGAAAGCACAATATTCTCATTGTGCGACAGCATGGGTTGATGACCAGCCGATGAAAGATCGATGATTGATAGCCTGCGATGACCAAACGAAACAGGCGCTTCAATAAAAACTCCTTCATCATCGGGCCCACCATGTCTCAGAATGGTGAGCATTCGCTCTAACCCTGATTTAAAATCATATTGATTATCAGATGAAATAATTCCTGCTATCCTACACATGCTCCATATCCTAACTCAAACATTATTACCTAATCTATATTCGATACATAATAAGGTATTGGTTTTCTTTACCTTCCCATTTTTCACCAGGGCAGCAGGGTTAATCCTCTGAGTAATAGCCGTGACCATGGTGCTTTTTCTTGCCATTACTTCTTAATCCGTAGCCATAACCATATCCATATTCATACCCATACCCATACCCATATCCAGGACCTGACTTATAGATATCATTTAATACAATACTGATATGCTTGATTTTACCTGTCGCATAAAAATCGTGAATATTGATGAGTAAGCTTTTGGGAGTAAAATTCTGACGAACCATAAAAAGAATATGGTCGGCATGATCCGCCATCACAAAGGCATCAGTAACCAGGGCGAGCGGAGGAGTATCAATAATGATATAATCATATCGTTCCTTGGCTTCTTCAATAAACCGGCTCATTTTATGAGTAAGCAAAAGCTCAGAAGGATTGGGAGGAACAGGTCCCCCGCTGATCAGATCTAGCGACTCGTAACTGGTTCGCTGTATTACACTGTCAAAATCATTAAGTCCTGCCAGGTATGTACTCAGCCCAACGTCATTGCTAAGAGCAAAGTCACTATAAATTTTTGGTTTTCGTAAATCCGCACCTACGATAAGGGTTTTACGACCGGATAAAGCAAAAACAGAAGCCAGATTGATGGAAGCAAATGTTTTTCCTTCCCCACTGATGGAGCTGGTGACCATAAATACCGCTTTGGTTTTCCCCTCGATGAAGTAATTCAGATTGGAGCGCAGCGCTCTAAAAGATTCAGCGATAGGGGATTTGGGTGAAGCGATCACTTCCAGATTATTAGTCGTACGCTTATGCCCTAACCCACCAATAAAAGGTATGTTGGTTATTTTTTCAACATCTTCCCTGGACTGCACCAGATTATTTGAAATCTCAATCAGAAGAAACAATCCGATAGGCAACCCTAAGCCTACAATTAACGCAATAAGGTAATTATTGGATGGTACTGGAGCAATCGGACCACCTGACGCAGGTGGATTAACAATAGCAATGTCGGTGGTAGTGGATGCCCTCGAAATGCCTGCTTCGGCCCGCTTCTGAAGTAAAAATATGTAAAGTGTTTCCAGTAATGAATAATTTCGCTGAATAGCAACCAACTGACGTTCCGCCAAAGGAAGTTTACCTAATTGACGCTCTACTTCCGCAAGTTGCCGATCAATATACCCCATTTTGATTTTGTCAGTGGTCGCTTGATTGAATACAGCCTCCTGAATATCGCGTTTGATCTCTCCTATTTTTCGTTTTGATTCATTCACCAGGGGATTACTTTCTTTTCCCATCATCCTGATCTGCAATTGTAAATCCAGCATTTTTGAAGCCAAAGCCACCAGAATAGGATCATCAATGCCTACAGAACTGGGAAGTATAACCTGATCCAAATTCTTATCCCCTGCGATGTAGGTAGTCAGGTAATCATAATAATTTTTGCGAATAAAATAGTCTGCTTTCTCTTTTTCTATGGTTTCCAGCTTCTTGTACAGGCGGTCTGCTTGGTCACTCATGGAAATTACTGCATTCTTATCTTTAAAGCGCTCAAGTCGGTTCTCGGCTCTGGTCAGTGAATCGGTGATGCCTTTGAGCTGATCGTTGATAAAGTCAATAGTGCGCGAAGCGGTTTGGTTCTTTTTATCTAGGTCAAATGCCTGATATTGATTAATCAAACCCGCCATAAAATCTTTTGCTTTGGCAGGCGTTGGTCCTGTAATACCCAGATTAATCACTCCGGCCCCCTCTTCTGCCCAGGAGGCTGATAAGCTTCCAACATAGCCATCAGTTAAATATTTAACCGGTGTATAGCTGAATATAAAATCGTCTTTAGGAAACTCATTACGGCTAAAATTGGGAAGCTTGCTAAACACAATTTCAAGACCGCCGTAGGTGATGGTATCACCAAAAGCAAAAGACCGTTTATTCAACTCCTTCTCATCATCACTGATTTCGGCCAACTGAAATTGCGTGCCGTTTAAAATCTTAAAATAAAAACTCCCGCTTAGACCATCGAAATCATTAACCACATGTGCTTCAATGGGCAAATATTCGTACGCTTCCGATGTCAATACATTTCCTTCCTGATAAAAAGAAACTCCAAAATTCAAATCCTTCAATGTTTTTTCGATCAAAGGATAAGACCGGATAATATAGATCTCATTCAGGTAGTTTCGGTGAAAACTCACCAGCGGATTGTTATAGAGTAATTTACCTTCTGAAACATCTTCGGTTTCTTTTATTAGTATGGATGCGGTAACCGAATAAATGCGGGTAGCATACCGGTTTTTGAAAAAGGCAATGGTAAGCGCAATCACCAGGGAGAGTGCCACCACATACCAGTAACGTAGTATCCTGTAAAGGATTCGTTTATAGTCAATTTTCAGACCTGTACTCGTAGTAAACTCTATCGAAGAGTTGCCCTGAAAAGATGGCTGGTTCAATTTTTGCTCAGGTTAATCGTTAAAATGACAAGTGAAATCGCAGATACGATAAGAGTAAGGTTTTCACCAAAATACTTACGGAAAGGTCGCTGCTTTAATGCGGGTACTATGATCACATCATTCTGATAGATGTAATAGTAGGGGGAGGTAATGAAATTCTCGTCCAATAGATTAAGGTAAACCACTTCCGTCTTTCCTTCACGTTGCCGTATTAGCTTAACATTTGATCGATCTGCCAAATCAGAAAAACCTCCTGTCCGCGCAATGGCCTCTACCAGATTGACCCGGTGATTATCAAACACAAAAGTGCCCTCTGCTTTCACCTCCCCCAAAAATGTGGCGCGGTAATTAATAAGCCGTACTTTGACCAATGGCGATTCCAGATACTGGTCAGCCAGTTGCTGAAGCTTGTCCTGAATTTCAAATACCGTAAGCCCGGACACCTTTACTTTTCCGATAACAGGAAAAGGAATTTCCCCTTTATTATCAACCAACTCCCCTATTAAAAGTGTATTGACGGTGGTTCCTCCCAACCCTGCTGCTGATACATTTTTATTAGAGAAAATATCAAATTCTTTTTGCGTCAGGCTTTCGAAGCGCACTGAAACAATATCACTTGCCTGAATTTTATAATTAAATGAATCCACTTCATAAGTACGCACTACACTATCTTTTGGCAGGTTTTTTACATTCACATCCTCTTTTTGAAACAAAGTTACTTTTTGATTGGTAACACAGGAGTCTAAAAAAAACATCCCACACAGAAGCAGGCAAAGACGTAGGTAAATTGTTTTCACTATAGGGATTTAAAACGTCAAATATAATTGTTAAAGACGGAACCGGAAAATGGCAATCCCAAACGCTATCTGAGTAAGAATCAATCTGTTTGGATTTATAACATAGGAATATAGTGTAAAGTGAGCAGGAAATCAATTAATCAAATGCTAAGAGCTGAAATAATCCATCAGCTCTTTAACTCTGGCTTCTGTTCAACTTCCAGAACGCATGCAACATCTCCACAAAGGACCTCAACTCATGCAATGGCACCATATTCGGCCCATCGCTTAGCGCTACTGCCGGATTCGGATGCGTTTCAATGAAGAAACCGTCCACCCCTGCTGCCGCGGCTGCCTTCGCCAGAAAGGGGGCAAACTGGCGATCTCCTCCGCTCTTCCCTCCAAGACCTCCCGGACGCTGGATGCTGTGCGTCACATCAAAGATCACCGGGGTATATTCGCGCATGATAGGCAATGAACGCATATCGACCACCAGATTATGATAGCCAAAACTGGAGCCCCGCTCGGTAAGGAATACGTTGTTGTTACCCTCGCCCCTTACTTTATCCACCGCATACTTCATGTCTTCCGGTGCCATAAACTGGCCCTTCTTTACTTTCACTGCCCGGCCTGTTTGGGCTGCTGCTATCAACAGATCAGTCTGACGGCAAAGGAAAGCCGGTATCTGCAATACATCCGCTACCTCAGCGACTTCGGCACATTGATGAGATTCATGTACGTCCGTCACTACAGGTACGTTCAGGTCTTTCTTTACTCTTCGCAATATCTCCAGTCCACCTTCTTTAGATGGTCCGCGATAAGAGGAAGAGGAAGTGCGGTTAGCTTTATCAAACGAAGACTTGAACACATAATCAATACCCAACTCCGCACAGATCTTCTGCACCTCAGCACCGGTTTCGTAGCAGATATCATAACTCTCCGCAGCACACGGCCCGGCAAACAATACCATGCGGTCTCCGCCCAATACAATCTTATCAGTCACCTGTACTTTATCCTTAAACAAATTCATCGCTATATAATTTTAAACTTCCTGTTCCAATTTCATCTGTGCATTCCCCTCTCCTCCAAATAAGGCTGGTGGGGCTTTACCCTACCGTTACTATCTTCTCCAATAACCCTTGCGAAGCCAACACCAGATCAGCCACTTCCCGCAATGCTCCTTGCCCCCCCTTCACCTGAGTGACCAGGTCCACTTCATGACGCACATAGCTCAGGCCATCTGCAGGAGAAGCCGACAAACCACAGGCCCGTAGTATATTCAGGTCGTTGATATCGTCACCAATAAAAGCAACCTGCTTCTTCTTCAGCTTGTAGAAATCCGTAAGCTTTTCAAACACTTCATACTTGTTCACAATACCCTGGTGGCAAAAGTCCAGCTTGAGCTCTGAAGCCCGGTTGCTCACTATTTTTGAATCGCGACCGGTAATAATTCCCACCACAATCCCTGCTTTCTTCAGGTGACTGATGATGTATCCATCCTTCACATTAAATCGTTTGGTCTCCCTGCCCGTGTCATCGTATATAATGCCACCGTCAGTCAGCACACCATCCACATCAAAGAAAATGGCCTTGATCTGAGAAGCCTTCTTAATCAGGTCTTTAGGGTACTTGTCCACTACTTGTTTCACAAAAGGAGATTATGGTCCGAATCCGTTATCGGAGCGGAAAATTAGGAAAAGCTGGTCTTATTTCGAATTCCCGTAAAAGACATTCCCGCAGATTCCGCCGATCTTGGCCGAATACGACGGAAGGACATCGGCACGTAATCGGCGGGATCGGCAGGAAAGAAATAAAACTTAAATCTTCCTACCTTATCACAAAATTGAAATTCAGATATGAAGGTTTTGAAGTTCAGCGTAGCATTGGTCATCACTATTGCATTGGTCTATAGTCTCAACCGCAGTTGGGTCGTTGGCAATCGCATTCCTCCCCTGGGTAAGTTTCTCGATCCCTTTCATGGCTTCTGGCAAAATGCCGAGCGGGGTGATTTACAACATCAGGAACGGAACATCCCCGGACTGAAGGAAGAAGTAACCATCATTTACGACAGCCTTCTTATCCCCCACATCTTTGCAAAGAATGACGATGATCTGTATCTCGCTCAAGGGTACGTCACCGCCCAGCATCGCCTCTGGCAGATGGAGTTTCAAACCATGGCTGCCGCAGGTAGAATATCAGAAATACTGGGAGTGAATCCTCAGATACTCGACTATGATCGCGGTCAGCGCAGAGTAGGCATGGTGTATGGTGCTGAACAAAATCTGAAGAGCATCGAAAATGATCCTGTACTATCGGCCATGGCCACTAGCTATACCGCAGGTGTTAATGCATTCATTGCTACATTGGATTATGAACACCTTCCCTTCGAATACAAATTACTCGACTATACACCCGAACCCTGGACCAACCTGAAAGCAGGCATGGTGCAGATGAATTTCTCGCAGACACTGAATACCGGTGAGAAAGACCTTCAATTCACCAATGCCCTGAAGCTCTTCGGTAAAGAAACACTGGATTTACTTTATCCCGATCATGAAGCAGTCAGTGATCCAATAGTTGACAACACCGGCAAGTGGAAGTTCAATCCCATCAAACTGGATAGCATCCCTTCTGCCCTGCCCGATGAATTGATTCAACTGAAACCTGCCAAAGAAAAGCCACGGGGTATTGGCAGTAACAACTGGGCGGTAAGTGGAAGCAAGACAGCCACCGGTGCGCCCATCGTCTGCAACGATCCGCATCTAGGGTTGGGCATTCCTTCCTTGTGGTTTGTCGTACATCTCAATTCCCCGTCCGTGAACACCATGGGTGGATCGCTGGCGGGTGCTCCGGCCGTGATTCTGGGCTTCAATGACTCCATTGCGTGGGGCTGCACAAACGCACAACGCGACCTGGTGGACTGGTACCGCATTCAGTTCAAAGACAAAACGAAGAACGAATACCTCAGCGATGGACAATGGGTCGCTACGAAGAAAGTCATTGAAAAGATTGCTGTACGCGATGGGGAAGCGTATTACGATACCGTTACGTACACCCATCACGGGCCGGTGCGCTATGACGAAAGCTATCACCATGAAAACGGCCGCTACCATTTTGCTTTCCGCTGGATATCGCACGATGCAGCCGAGCCGATGAAAGCATTCTATCTGTTGAACAGGGCAAAAAACTTTAACGACTACACCGAGGCATTGAATCACCACATTGGACCGGCTCAGAACTTTGTATTCGGTTCCGTATCGGGTGATATTGCGATCCGTGTACAGGGCAAGTATCCGGTGCGCAGAAAAGACGAGGGCAAGTTTATTCTCGATGGCACCAAAACTTCCTCTGAATGGAAAGCATTCATTCCTTTCGATCAGAATGCCATGATACGTAATCCGGAAAAAGGGTATGTCATTTCCGCCAATCAATACCCGGTGGATGTAACGTATCCGTATTACGTGCAGTCGGGTGACTATTATGAAACCTATCGCAACCGAAGAATAAGTCAGGTACTTCAGGCCGATTCATCCATTACCCCGCAGGAGATGATGCAGTTGCAAAACGACAACTTCAACATGCAGGCGGCAGAAAGCCTTCCCTTCTTACTCACGCAGCTGGATACTACAATCTTATCCACGGAAGAAAAGACCATCGTCCATCAGTTACAGAAATGGGATTACTTCAACAGCATCGAATCACAACCGGCCATCTACTATGAAGAATGGTGGAATGAAATCTATACTACGCTGTGGGATGAGATGAGCGAGGCCAACGTGCCACTGAGCAGGCCCAGTGAATTCAATACCATCAAACTGCTGAAAGAAAAACCCGACTTCAGCTTCTACGACATCCAAAGCACTCCCGAAAAGGAAACACGCACACTGCTGATTCGAGCCGCATTGGCCAGCAGCATCAAAACCATCCATACGTGGAAAGAAAACCATCCGGGCATAGCCTTTGACTGGGCGAATTACAAAGACACCTACATCCAGCACTTACTCATGTTACCTCCCCTCGGCTTCCATGCGCGAAACGGTGGGAACAGTGGTATCGTCAACGCCTCCTCACACCGTTGGGGGCCCAGCTGGCGTATGATAGTGAGCCTGGAAAAGACGGGCGTAAAAGCATGGGGTATTTACCCTGGCGGCCAATCGGGCAACCCCGGTAGCAAGTACTATGGCAACATGATGGAGGCTTGGACCAATGCACGGCCTCCACAGCTGAAATTTACACAGAGCGAACAGCAACTAACTGCAGTTACGCTTCAGAAAACGGTGCTGAAACCGGAAGAAAAATAAACGATATTGAAGAACAGAAAATAG
>JAHEZH010000065.1 GCA_023251155.1 Flammeovirgaceae bacterium
TATTTTCAGTCTGAGGCAGAAAAAAAGACCACTATCGGGGTAGAGAAAAAGTAGTCGTCACTTTCCGTTTTACGGCAGGTGGAGGTCAAAAAAATAGTCACCGGACTGGGTAACTAGTTGAATTTCAGTGGGCCCAGTCGGGAACGACCCAGCGACCCCTTGATTATGAGACCACCGATTTTTGGGTTCACCTACGCGTTCTGCAGCTACACACATCAGCTTACCATACTAAAGCGCATTGGCACCGCCACCTCCTCTAAGTCCTTATTAAGTGCCATAAAGGCATTTACAAACCAAAGTGACTTTACTTTTGACACGCTCCATCTGGATTTTCTGAAACGTTTTGAACCCTACCACCTTTCCAAGGAAAGGAAACGGGCTAAATAGACTGGCCGTTTATATGCGAACAATTCGGGTGCTATATAATAAGGCCATTGAAGACGGTGTGGCTGAATACTTTCAAAAAAATACCGATAGAATATTTCCATCGGTATACATTTTTTGTTAGCGTTTAAATTGAAGTTAGCAGAATGCTTTTAATTAGAATTTGTATGATACAATAAATTGAGTTGATTGATTGCGAATCACTACTTCTGAATCAATACCGTTTATCTGCCCCATTCCTGAATACACTTTTGTTAAACCAAAATATTGATCAATACCAACGGAAATTTTAGGTGTGATCCTGTAATATGCACCGAAAATTAATCCTACTTCTCCTTGGCCGGCCAACCAGTCAAAGGATTCATCATTTGACATGTAGAATCTATAATTTGCTCCGGCTTTGATTCCAATCTTTGGATGCGGCAGATCGAATTTTAATGACACAGGTATATCATAGAAAAAATGATTGCTCTTACTCGCCACTTCATCTACAGAAAGGAAGGGAGGTCCCACTGTATACGGTTGCCCTGGAACATTATAGGGGTTTCTTTTAGCCCTGAATCCGAAAATTATTCTTGCATCTAAAGAGAAATTTTTAACGAAATTCCAAGAAGCGCCACCTCCTAATCTAACCTCCAGAGCTGGAAACTTCGAAGGGCCGGAAGGAGAGGAAGCAAAAATTGCTCGCCCCGCACAAGCATAAACAGAATAGCTTATGTTTCTATCTTCGTTTCGAGTTTGACCATATAGAGTCAAAGCGGAAATACTTATAAACAAGAGGAAAAGAAATTTCTTCATATAATCGATAATAAAATAGGTTATTGACAGTTTATAACAGCCCAATTTTCACCAACACCTCGGCTCTTGCCTTCACCGTAGAAACTTGTGAATGCACTTGGTGTAATTAGTTGATTTAAGACATTATCACCAATGGGGTAATCCCATGTTAATTCGCTTTGATCTCCATCGGATGAACTATTGGGTGGTGTTCGATAGTAGGACGTTGGGGTATAGGAACCATTTTGATTCTTGGACCAGGCCATTAAAGTAAAGCTACAATTTCTTCGGTCTAACTGAGTATTATAGCGCGACCACGAACACCATCCATTTCTGATTGTGCCATAGATAAGAATTTGAACTCTGGGCTGCCTCCAATCTCCTTCGTTTGATGACTTGGACTCGACCCAGGATTTAACCTCAATAAAAACTTCTCGATCGTTACGACATCCTTTTGGATTGTCATAGTATGAAGCGCTTATGTTGGTTCCGCAAGTGTCATTGGTTCTTGCACTTTCATTTGTTGAATTTGCATAGCTCCTCCTGGGTAGCAAAACTTGCCATAGGTGTTAAAGGACCTGGGACTTTGATGGGTTGATCAATTTCTTGTTGACAAGACAGACACACTGTCAACAAAGCAATAGCCGAAATAGCTATTAAACTTAGCATATTCATTACTTCAGGTTTTCAGGGTTGAAAAATTTACTTAGTGCATTACTAAGTTATGCTTTAGTGATAAACTGAGGTGTAAGTAACCCTCATAAATGAAAAATATTTTTCAGATATAATGTTAGATGCAAACTGAAGAATTATTCAGTTTACCTATAGTTAAAATTTAACTATCCTTCATTCAAAATTAAACTAGCTGAATGCAAACTTTGTTGGTAACGAGTTACTATGGAAAAAAAGAAGAACATTCTATTCTCAAAGAGATGCTCACTCCTGGGTTTCTCAAACAATTCAAGAGCTACAAAGGCCTCAACAACTTTATCGATCAGCTCTTTGTGAAGGGTATGGAGCAGATACTGGAAGGGGAGTTAGATGGCCACCTGGGCTATGCCCAAACATTCCCCGCAAGGGATCAATTCGGGTGACCCACGCAATGATAAGATCAATAAAAAAATCAAGACCAAACGTAGTGAATTAGCCATTGAGGTATCACGTGATCGGAACAGTACTTTCAATCCGGTGCTTGTGCCTAAGCGCAAAAGGCATTGAAGAGATTATCCTATCTCTCTACGCCAAAGGAATGAGTGTACGCGATATCGAATTTCAGATTCGCGAACTTTACGGTGTGAATGTATCGGATGCTACAATCTATAATGTTACCTCGCGTGTACATACGTCAATTACCGAATGGAAAAGCTGCCCTTTATCATCAGTACATTTTGTAGGTATGGATTCAAGTAATAAAGATTAAATGGAGTGTACTATAGCGCCCATCTCCAATGGATCAAGCTTTTCAACGTAACCATAGGTGGTACTGGTAATAATACCCTTACCAATGCAGGTGGCGCTTGTTACATTTTGGATGGTAAGCCTCCTTACAATGGTTATTTTCTCAACTACTATAAAAAGGAATGGAAATACGCAGAGACCCCATATGACTATCAGAGAGTCAATAAATGTATAGGTGAACATGAAAGCTAAAAAGAAGCACCGTACGTTATCTTATCATTTCGCGTTACCACAATGGCGGCAGCCCAACAACCAACGGATCAATCTGTCCAGTGTAACCATAAGTGGTACTGGTAATATATCCTTGCCAGCACAGGTGGTGTCAATTGGGAGGATGGAGCTTTCTCGATTAATTTCATACCCGTTGGTGCTGATGGCGATCTCCAGTTTACGGCAACAGCTGGCGATTTTGTTATGCGCTTTTTATCGAAGATGGTCCTACGTGTTACAGTATTAACTATGGTATTACGGTGCAGGGAGGAAATATCTACGTAGTAGAGAATAGTAACGGGGCAAGCCCTGTTGCTACCTATACGGCTGAAGATGCGTTGCGGATCGAGCGACTGCGAACCACCATTAACATTTAAAGAACGGAGGGGTATTCTATACGACAAGGTCAAAATGCTTGAGATTTATGACTTTCCGCAAAATTACGTCTTCTGTTTGATCGATGCGATCGGAGAGAAGGCGATGTTCGTCAAGCACGATAGTGATAAGGCAACGATGAAATGGCTTTTGAAACAGAATGAATAGTAACCTTTTCCTTCCCGAAAATAGCATCTCGGCATAACACCCGGGATAAAAATATGAAAAAAGGCAATCACAAATAAATGCAACTGCCTGATTTTCAATGTGGGCCCAGCTGGGCACGATCCAGCGACCCCTTGATTATGAGTCAAGTGCTCTAACCAGCTGAGCTATGGGCCCGAAAAAACGGAGTGCAATCTTACAGGATTTCTTTCAAAATACCTTATTCCGTCAGCAAGAGTTTTCGATAATCCTTCCCTATTCAGATGAATCCAGTTCCTGTTCACAATACTAAACCGGCGTTGCACCGGCTCTTCGTTGAAAAAGCAGGTCTGAAGGAACAGCATGCTGAAGTGTTCTGGAATACCGCCGCTTTTCGGTCTTGCCTGCACACTTGTTCAGTCCATCACTGAGCTTACCAAAACGCTCCTCACTAAAAAGCCGGAGGTCACTGCCATCACCATTTCATTTGTGCCCGATACACTCTGGTTTGTGAACGGGCAGCCCTTGGCTGATCAAGATACCCGAAGTTTTTACCTGGATATCAAAGTCACGGATTTCACCAATACCAAAGATCAGAAGAAGGCTTACATTCATGCCATCGATCAGTTGCTCGGCTCCTTGCCTGGCACGATGGTTAATGCCAGCTACGTTTATGTGCAGGAAATAAAAGCGGATGCGTATGGCTTTGGAGGATTAACCATGGAGCATCGGTACATTGTGAATGCCTGAAACGAATGCTTACGTAAATAATACTTTCAGGATAACCTGCTTTCTTTCCTTGAGTAGCTTTAAATAAGATGCGCTGTTGATGGCAAAGATTTGTTTGTAAAGGGGGGCTGCCAGCGAAGGGTACGTGATTAATGAGAACAGGTTGATGACAAAGTGCATGGGATTCGTTTGAGGAATCGTGCCGTGCGCCATTTCTGTTTTGATTTCCTTCAGCAATCCCTTTATCTTCACCGGACTTTCTTTATCGACCAGTTTAAATTCATGGTTGATCATTTCGGTAACCATGAATGTTTCCATGTAGGGGAACGCAAAAGCCTGTGTCAGGCAAATGTCAATAAAGTTTTCAATTTTTTCACGAAAAGGTAAGTCCGACTCCACTACCTGATTTAACCGCACCGTGAGATCCATCATGGCTTCATTGAATACCTGCTTGAAGAGTAAATCGCGCGAACGGAAATAATAGTGAACGGATGTGCGAGGTACACCGGCTTCTTTAGCGATATCGTCAGTGGTGGCGTGCAGGCGGCCTTCGATAAGAAAAATCCTTTTTGCTGTTTCCTTTAGTAGGGCTTCTGTTCCGGTGTTTTTAGCTGGCATAGTTCAGATGTACAGTTTTAAATATACACCCTTTATCTAAATCGATTGCGGTTGACTAAGCCCTATTTTAATGTGAATGATTTTTTATTTAAACATTTATTTTGACATTTTTGTCAAATTGATTCTACGAAAGAGGGGATACTGCATACGATGAGTGAGACCATTCAATTAGAGGGGGTTGGCAAACGAAAGGGGCCACGCATGCCGAGAAAGATATACAAGCAATTGGCCGATGGCATACTGCAATGCATTACCGAAAGCGAAAAAGGCAACGTAAATCTGGATGAGTTACTGGAGCACATGAAAATCGTGCTTGGAGAAGAGTCCAGACATCATTTACCGGGTAGTTTACTTCTTGTGAAAAATGATTTGAAATCAAAAGAGATCGTAAGCATCTCTTTTGACGACAATCGTAATCAGAATATAACACTGAATAAAGTTCGTTATTACGGTGTTTAAGTAAAATCCAGAATCACCTGTTTTCAGACGGTCGCCATCAGATGGTAAGGATGATCCGACGGTAATCCACGCTCAATGCTACAGGATGGTGGAAAGTAGAGGTTTCTTTGCTTTCTACCATAGTTTGTGTCGTTCTATATTTACTGATTCTGTTTTAAACTACCATTGTTTTGTTGATTTTTGAGACTTCGGATTTGACCGACCGTAAAATCACTAGCTAAAATCAGCATGAGCCTGAATATTCAATCCGTCAAAAATATCATTTTCGATCTGGGAGGTGTAATCATTAATCTTTCGGTTCCTTCTACCGTACTCGCATTCGCAAAAGCGTCAGGTAAATCAGTAGACGAAGTAGCCGCGCTTGTCAACTCACCCGGATTTATCAACTATGAAAAAGGCCTGATCTCCGATGAAGCCTTTCGTCAGCATGTACGCGAGGAATTAAACTGGCAGGCCAGCGATAACGAGATTGATGAAAGCTGGAATGCCATGTTATTGGATATTCCGTTAGAGCGGCTGCAGCTTTTAGAGCGGCTGAAAAAAAGCTATCGTATTTTTCTGCTCAGTAATACCAACGAGATTCATTTGAGAAAATTCAACCAGATTCTGGATAGTACATCAGGACAAAAAGAAATGGATGGCTATTTTCATAAAGCCTATTATTCACATCGCATGAAAATGCGCAAACCTGATGTGGAGATATTTGAATTTGTAGTAAACGAAAATGAATTGAATCCGGAAGAAACACTATTCCTGGATGATAATCTTTCGAACCTGAAAGGAGCGGAGATGGCAGGTATAAAAACATTTCATGTACAAACTCCTGAATTAATTTTTTCCTTGTTTTGATGAATCCCAAGATTAGAACAGCAGTCATCCACATCGGATTATTTGCAATTACACTCTTTACCACTACGTTGGCAGGAGCCGAGTGGTACAGCCTGCCTGTGGATACGTTTTGGTCTTTCTTTGTGAATGGCTTTGCCTATTCGGTTCCCTTTTTGTTCATACTCACCGTACACGAGTTCGGTCACTATTTCACGGCTATGTATCATGGCGTGAAGGCAACACTTCCGTACTACATACCGATGCCACTTCCGCCCGGGTTCTTTTCCATAGGTACACTGGGTGCGGTTATCCGAATCAAGAGCGAGGTGCAATCCAAACAACAGCACTTTGATATTGGAGTTGCCGGGCCGCTGGCCGGATTCATTGCGGCTTTGGGTGTTTTAATTTATGCCTTCACTCATTTACCACCCCCTGAGTATATTTTTCAGTTTCATCCGGAGTACAAGCAATATGGATTAGACTATGCTCAGCACGTGTATTCAGTGGAATACATGAAGCAATCCAAGAGTGGAGTTATTGATATTATGCTGGGTAAAAATCTCTTGTTCAGTTTTCTTTCTGATTACTTCGGAGATCAGGTTCGTGTACCCAACGCACATGAGATGATGCATTACCCACTGTTGCTGGCCGGCTATTTATCCCTGGTGTTTACCAGTCTTAATCTGTTGCCCGTGGGACAATTGGATGGGGGACATGTTCTTTATGGACTGGTTGGCTACAAATGGCACAAGCGGATAGCCTCGGTTATTTTTATCATCGCTATATTATTTACCGGCTTTGGGTTTGTTGTGCCGGGTGAACCTACCGATGTGCTGATGTGGAAAATACCGGTGACGATCATGGTGATTTATATGGCATTGGCTGGATTGAAGTTGCCGCAGCGTGATACATTGATGTATACCCTTGTTATTTTTGTTTTCTTATTTCTTGCAGGCTATTTTTTCCAGGGCGTAACCGGATTCATCGGATGGTGGCCATTTCTTTTACTGGTGGGGCGCTTTGTCGGCATTTCACATCCGCCATCGCCCATTGAAGCACCCCTCATGTTAGGCAGAAAAATAACAGGATGGCTAGCCCTTTTGATTTTTGTACTTTGCTTTACTCCCAACCCTTTGCAAATAGAAATAGTAGAACCACCTGCCGTTCCACCACAGGAGCAGGGAGTTACTGCTTCACGATGATTTTCTGAGTAACAATAGTATCATTAAGAGCAAAGCGGACGATGTAAATACCCGTAACGGCACTGGATAACTTTATCTGTGTGTTTTCTGTATTTCTTTCTGATGTAAAACTCACTTCCTTTCCGGTCACATCAACAATTTGAATGTTGGAGGCATCCGCGGACAAAAAGAAAGTGCCGTCATTGGGATTCGGATAAGCGCTGGGGTAGTTCTCCGGTGGTAATCCTACAATCTCTCCACCTTCGCCAACTACAGGACGGATCATCAAACTGCCTTTGGTGAGAATGTTTTGTTCCCACGATCCATTGGTGTTGAAGTAAATGTTATTTCCGCTGTCCGTGTTTTTATCAATTCCGATCACCACATTGGAAGAGGTAGATTGTTTCCACCCGACATAAAAACTACCCTGCACATTCACGGCACGTTCGAATGGGTGATAAATGAATTTGTCCTGCTGAGAGAGTACGATCGTCATGCTCTCCGTGTAGAGTGAAGAGCTGCCTGAGCCAAGCAAATCCTGAAACACTTGTAATTGAATGATCTGTGAAGTTTCAATCCCAAAGCGAGGAAAATAAAGATAGACTCCCACCAATGCATCCGGCTGATCGGTCTTCATCTCAAACTTATACATGAGTTGAGCGCCTGCTCCTTTAAGGCTGGCTCCGTATTCGGCTGAACCGTCATCGTAGGCGTAATAGTTGGATAGGGTGAAGATGTTGCTCGTACTGTCATTCACCCGGAAATCAACAGGGCCATAGATGGATGGAACATAATCACCTTTGGGTTCAGGCAACGTTACTTTGACTAAATTATCGTCTGTAGATAAAACCACTTTGATTTTAACGGATATGGAGTCGGCATCCGCAGCAAATTGATCGGGTCCTGGAATGGCAGTTAATGTTATCGGCAAACGCGTATTGTATCGAACCGATGCTTTTCCTTCCTCATCATTATTATTCAGGTTTATGGTATTCTTCGAGATCACTGAACCTTTCCGGGTAGTAATGATGGCATCTGATACATAGTTAACGGGTTGCCCAAGCGTTGTCTGATCTCTTCTTCGGTTGTCAATGATAAATACCGGCTTGGTAAGCAGGGTTGAGGGAGAGGTGAGAAAATGCTTGATAGGAATAGCCGTGTAATTTAAAAAAAGGGAGGTCAGTGGTGATGTAATTGTACGATCGGGGAATGGCGAAGGATTAGTCGGATCGCTGGATGTATTTCCGTTGCTCACATAGATGTAATCCAGGTTCCAGGTATCATACGGCCCAGATAATCGTGCATAATTTCGAAAGCGGAACTGGAACCCTTCATGATAAAAACGATCAGCGGTAATGGGAAGGTTGACTTCGGTAAAAACACTTTTGTCAAGGGTGCCGTCATTGTTACGCGACCATACGGTTTCCCACTGCGCAGTGTTGTTTTTGAACTGCAGGAAGATGCTATCCCCCGGATCAGGAGCTTCGCCATTTCCCTGGAATTGATAAAAGAAAGTAATCACTACATTAGACCGTAGTGAGGGATCAATCAGATCCATGCGCAACGGCTGTGAGGTGAGATCATCCGCAAACCCTTTTGCCAGCACATCATTCACATTGTAAGGTTTACCTAATGAATCCAGGCCATCAAAGGTAGCGACACCCAGGGAAGGAGGGTTGATGGCCATTCCATTGCTGATCCATACGGATTTACCTTTGAGCCACAGGGAATCCTGAATGAACGATTTATTGGCAAAGGAAAAATCATCCCAGAAAGGAAGTTTTCGTGGTGCAGCGGCCTGTGTACGTGATGAGTTGTTTGTTTTTAATGAAGGTGCGGCTTGCGCTCTCGGCAAAGGAACCAACTCCAGCTGCGCGTAGGTATAAAAGGAGCAGGCAGTGAACAGTAATACGAAGAGGTGCTGAAGCAGACGCAAATTATTCGGGGTTTTCATTTTCTTCAGGCTCCTGTTCTTCATAGCCGGAAGGGGCTATCCATAAATCAATCGGATCGCCCATGTGCACCATTTCGCCTGGTTCCGGGTGCTGCTTGTAAACGACCAGCTCCACGCCGGTAGTATCTACCCCTTCAGGTATTTGAATATTACCGGAGTGTAACACCCATCCGGATAGTTTAAAAAGCGCCATATCGTAGGTGTCGCCTACCAGGTTTCCGATAGGAAACTCGGTGGCTCCGTTTCCATCACCCACCACCAGATCAATCAACGACCCCTTGGGGACGCGTGTACCGGGCTGGATAGGTTTGCCCTGGTAGCGCATTTCTTTTACCAGATTAAGCAATGGACTAGGCGAAAGAATAATCTGACCTCTCCGGAGTTCATTGCTTTTTAAAACCACTTCGGCATTAATACGGGAGCCATCCACTAAGTTGGGTACCGGCACGGTAGGCGGGTTGATCTGATTAATGGTGACATAAATCAACCGGCCCTCTTTGACTTTGGTTCCGGCTTTAGGGAACTGAAGTAGCACGGAGAGCGGAGAATAATCCTGTGAATAAGAAGAATCACTCACTTCAACACGCAGATCGTGTTCGGCTGCAAAACGTTCCAGTTCATCGATGTTTTTTCCCACCAGCGAAGGCACTGTTATTGACTCGCCCCAGTTGGTTAAGCTGGGTAAATAGATATAGAAATAACAGATGCAGATCAACAGGACGATTCCTATGCTGATAGCGAAATGAAGAAGTACGTTTCCCAGTTTGTTATCGCTGAATGGAATTTTAAACTTCATGCCTGATTAAAACGTTAAGGATGACTGAAATTCTCTTTCAATTCTTTTGGAACGATCAAAGCGTTCCAGCGAAAGTGCAATCAGTTTGGTAATTAATTCGGTGAAAGAAACTCCGCGCTCCTTCCACATCATGGGATACATGCTGGAGTTAGTAAAACCCGGAATGGTATTGATTTCGTTCACGTATACTTTACCACTCTCACTCAGGAATAAATCGATACGCGAGAAATCTTCGCAGTGCAGTGCCTGGTAGGTTTTGATAGACAAGGTACGGATCTCTTCCACGATGGTTGCCGGTAACTCAGCCGGTACGGCAATCTTCACCGCATCACCATCGACATACTTGGCATCGAAAGTATAAAACTCGTATTTCGGACTAATAATGATTTCCCCTGGCAAGGAAGCAGCCGGAGGGTTGTTGCCTAATATGGCACATTCAATCTCTCTGCCCTTTACATATTCTTCAATCAGCACACCATTGTCATAACGGAATGCATCGTCCATGGCTGTTTTGAAATCAGCTTCATTTTTTACTTTACTCACGCCCACAGACGATCCTAAACTGGCGGCCTTTACCATAAAGGGCAAGCCAAATTCTTTTTCAAGAGCAGCAAAGTTCAGTTTATCCTTCTCATCGAACGTAGCGGCCATGAATTTCGTCACCGGTATTCCAGCTTCTTTCAGCAACCGTTTAGTGATCAGCTTGCTCATGGACATCGCCGAACCTAAAACTCCTGTTCCTACCAGGGGAAGTTCCATGGCCTTCAAAAGTCCCTGGATGCTTCCATCTTCTCCATCGGTACCGTGCAATACAGGGAACACCACATCGACTTGTATTTTTTTTCCGTCATCCGTTGTGAACAATGGTTTTTCCGGGTTGAGAAGCAATGTTAAAGGCTTCCCTTTTTCAATTTCCTTATCT
Organism: Flammeovirgaceae bacterium; assembly: GCA_023251155.1. Lineage (GTDB taxonomy): Bacteria > Bacteroidota > Bacteroidia > Cytophagales > Cyclobacteriaceae > ELB16-189. Next base: position 10,836 of record JAHEZH010000065.1, read on the forward strand.
ACGGAAGTCGTCAGGAACCAGGTTCCTTTTTTGGAGATGCCGATCGGGTAGGCTTCGTATTTTTCTTTGTCGATGTATTCGTAAATATTTTTGGCGGAGTTGATCGAAACACCATGCTCCACGGAGCGTCCGCCATATAGAATTGCAATCTTGATTTTAGACATGAATAGGGTAAATTCTAACTTCAAATATATCAGAGTTTAGGCAAACCTGCGAACGTTTACTCTGATTATACATTACAATCGGCAGGCGAACAATGGACGTGTCATTGCTCTGATTTCGTCAGGTACAGAAAGCTTATCTGCTCACCAGCACTCTCGTGCTGTTCACCTGGCTTCCAATCTGTGTCTTCACGATGTAGATGCCTGTGCCGCCAATGAAATCCAGCGGATAGGTTTGGTTCAGTGTATTGGGTAAGGTGTATTCAGCTACCTTTTGCCCGATCAGGTTATAGATCTGCACTGAGGCATCTGCACGTTCCGACAGATTAAATGTGATGTTGTATTCGTCATGTAGCGAAGAGGTGGCATACACATAGAAGGAGGAACTAATCTGGGGAGGATTGGCATCGTCATCTTCATAGAAATTCAGGTTGTCCAGATAGAGATTGTTGCCGTTTTGGTTGGTGATCACAAAGGCAAGGCGCACATCTTTTTTTCCCGCGAGGGTATTCAGGTTGATGAAGTCCTTCTGCCAGTCGGTGGCTGTCTTTGGTAGCCATGAGGTGGAGGAGTTGTTGGATGAATATTCACTGGCCTGCCGGTCGTAAATCACATTGGGATAAGTAACCCCACAATCGGTGGAAGATAAAACCTGGAGCCGCTCCGTTCCGGTGGAGCGGGTGGCGTAACTCACATTAAACAATATACCCGCTTTTGAAGTGTGTGAAAAATCAAATACCGGACTTACCAACCATGATTGCTGACCCGTATTGGTATTACCAAATGCATTGTAAAACAGCGATGAAGAATAATTCGTGGTGGCCACCTGCCAGGTCGGGGCGGCTCCCTGGCTTACAATTGTCCATTGACCAGCAAAGCCGGCATCAAAATTTTCACGAAGGGGAATCAAATCCGTAGCCTGATTCAATACGCGATTAACGGTGATTGAATTATTGGCCGGTACATTGTCTTCTATCCCGTTAGGATCTTTTACATTAAATGAAAGGGTGTTTTGTCCATTGCTCACGGGCAATGCATTTAGCCTGAATTCTTTTTCTTCACCTGTTGCCAGCTGGATGCCGGTGAAATTCTGGCTGATCACCGTTCCCATATTCACGGTCGTTTCCATTTTGAAACTGGTAACGGAAGTGCTTCCCTGGTTTTTAATTTTCACTACAGGCTGAGGATCAGCAACGCAAAAAACCGGCCCCGGACTTTTCAACTCCGTCAACGCAAGATCGTTGATCGCACTGTTTAGTATAAATACGTTGTCCAGATACAGGTTATTGCCATAACCATTTCGCGCAATAAAGGCAATCTGCACATTACTCTGCCCGATGAAAGGAAGTAATGAAAGCGTCTCTGTTTTCCATTGGGAAGCGGTGGGTGAGAAGGAGTTGCTGGTGGATGTAGCAGTAGATAAAGTGCTTCCTCCTTTGTTGAAAAGAGTGTTGGCATTGGTGAGGTAAGCTCCGCAATCGGTCATCACTACTACCGATAAAGAATCCGTATTCACGCCAGGGAAGGGGGCATACGCATAATCGAACTTCAGGAGCGCGCTTGTTTCATTACTTAAATTAAAAACGGGGGTAACCAGGCGGTCTACAGCCCCTTCATTTTCGTAATCATAAAAATTAAGCATCATGGCACTGTTGGAAGTGAGTGAAACATTCTGCCATGTTTTTAACCCATCTGCATTTTGAATGCTCCAGTCAGGTGGTGTAGCATTAAACAATTCAGTCACCGGAAGAGCAGTGTTAGCGGGTGTAATTACTGTTTGTTGTAGTAGGTTGTTATTTGTTTTGGCATCGGTGATCCCATTCACTAATGTCACTTCAAAATGGATTGTGGTGCTGGAAGAAGCGGTTAAGTTTACTGTAGAGAAGGCCAGGTTGACTTCGGCCAGAGGCACCAGGCTTATGTTGAAATCTTTACTTTCGGCAATAGTGCCATTGATTTTGATGACGGTCCGGCAGGAAGTGACGGTATTGCTGCCGTAGTTTTTTACCGTAATGGAAGGAATGATATGGCCAGAACAGGAATAGGTTTGAGGAGTAACAATTGATTTTATTCCAAGATCATTGGCAACAGGCACAGGTGTTAATGCTCCCGGTGAAGTGAGCAGGCTTTTTCTACGGATACAATTGTTGATAACGATATCCATTCGTTCGATCTGTTTTACCGTAAACAGATTCATACAATTGTCATCGGTATAGTCCATGTAATTCGGATACATTTTGCTATGACCGCAGGCTTGCTGAGCAGTGGTGGGGCAGGTGCGGGTGGCGGCATCCTGTGAGGGGGTATCCTCTACATAATCCGTAGTGGTAGAGCAACTGCTCACATCGCCCCAGATATGGCGCAGCCCAAAGAAGTGTCCGATTTCATGTGTGGCCGTACGGCCTTTGTTGTACTTGCTGTCAAGACTAAAGTTTCCACCATCCAGAGAGCCAAATGTTTTGTAGTGAATGGTTACACCGTCAGTCAGGCTGTCGGTCGATGCATCTTCGAGTCCCTGCAGCGATGTTCCCGCGGGAAGCGGAAGTTGGGCATAGCCGATGTATCCCCCCGGATCAGTGAAGTTGATTACCCATATATTCAGGTAGCGGTCAGCACGCCAGTAACTCAATGCTTTGAATGTGCTTCCATCCGAAAGATTCCATCCTGTCTTGGTCCCTTTTACTCTTACAATTCCATTTGTAGCCAAGCCTTCCGGATCTTGTTTCGCCAGCACGAACTGGATGTCCATATTTCCGGCCACGGATTGAAATTCAGCAGGCGTTGAGGAGGCATCGGTATTTGTTCTGCGGTAATCCTTGTTGAGCACATCGATCTGCGATTGGATCTGCGCATCAGAAATGTTGGTGCCGGTTCCGACGGCTTCTCCATTGTGAATAACATGTACGACTACAGGAATAGTGTACGTACCTGCTTGCGTCCGTTGCGTGCCTGATGACTGACGTTTGCTTACTGTTTTGGTTTTTATCCACTGCTCAAAGATGGCTTCACTTGTGCCGGTAGGGTGGATCATTTTTTCGTAAGGAACCTGAGCGCAGCGTTCCTGACCGAAAAGGGAAAAAGTGAATACCAGTAGAAGCAGTGAAATGACTAAGCGCATCGTGTAGTTAACGATTCGTTAAACTATAAAATTGCCATCGGGCTACAGCCACGCAGTCATTTATAAGGAGATGATTAATTCTGTAACCCAACACCCACGCACCCTTAGGAAGCGATCGGTGTCAGATTTACAACCTGTATGTTTTTGATTTCAGGCACAGCACGTTTGATCGCCTCTTCCACGCCTGCTTTGAAAGTCATGGTAGACATAGGGCAACTTCCACAGTTACCCATGAACTCAAGCTTTAATACATTCTCATCGGTAATTTCAAGAATACGAACATTGCCACCATCTGCTTCCAGGTAAGGACGTATATTGTCCAGTGCTGTCTCAATACGTTCGCTAACCTCTGCTTTGTTTAAAATCGTTGTATTCATATTAAGCCATAATGATTTCTACTTTCTTCGTTCCTGCGGTGCCGGCATTCCGGATGGCAATCTGTCGTGCCACTGATTCTGCCAGTGCGGTAAATGCCTCTGCTGTAGGTCCTTCTTTCAGCACTGCGGGCAAGCCACTGTCACCGCTTTCGCGGATGCTTTGTACCAAAGGTATTTGCCCCAGGAAAGGAACGTGATGCTTTTCAGCAAGGCTCATCCCGCCACCTTGTCCAAAGATATAATATTTATTGTCGGGAAGCTCTTCGGGAGTAAAGTAGGCCATGTTTTCAATCACGCCCAGCACCGGTACGTTGATCTGAGGTTGTTTAAACATTGCCAATCCTTTATTGGCATCGGCCAAAGCTACTTTTTGTGGTGTGGTTACAATTACAGCGCCTGTCACAGGCACTGTTTGTACCAGCGTAAGGTGAATATCACTGGTGCCCGGAGGCATGTCAATCAGCAGGTAATCAAGCTCTCCCCAGATGGCATCGCTCAGGAATTGCTTCAGGGCCGAACTCGCCATCGGTCCGCGCCACACTACTGCCCCATCCGGGGCTACCAGAAATCCGATGGAAAGAAGTTTAACACCGTATTGCTCCAGAGGCACAATCAGGTTTTTGCCATTGACGGTGCGAACTTCCGGTTGTTCATGCTCACAGTTAAACATCACTGGAATGGAGGGCCCGAAAATATCGGCATCAATCAGCCCCACTTTTGCTCCTGATTTGGCCAAAGCCACGGCCAAGTTGCTGGTTACCGTTGATTTACCTACACCCCCTTTTCCGGAGGCAATGGCAATAATATTTTTTACCCCGGGCAATAAGGGTGCGTTATCTCTTAATGTTGTTACAGAAGAAGTGACTAAGATATTGATTTTCATTTCACTACCTACCACCTTTCGAACAGCATCCTCGCAATCATTACGGATTTTCTCCTTTAGCGGACAGGCCGGTGTAGTCAGTACCACAGTGAAATCGACTTCTGTATCGCTCACCTTTACATCTTTAATCATGTTCAATGTGACCAGATCACGTTTGATATCAGGGTCATCTACCGTAGAAAGTGCCTTAAGGATGTCAGAATCAGAATATTTCATTATGGATTTCAAAAATCAGCGCAAGTTAGGGAAATCTTAGGTGTTGGGCATCAGGCATGGGGGCCAAAAATCCAATCCCCCTTGTGCAGCAGCTAATGACCAATTCCTGATAACTATTACTTTACATAACTATCTTTGAGCACAAAAAGTTTGTTGACAACGATTTCGAATTGATTAATCGCGATACCATAGAAGAAGTAAAGAACCGCATCGACATCGTAGATGTGATCAGCGATTTCATTACGCTCAAGAAATCGGGCCAGAATTATAAAGCCCTCAGCCCGTTTTCAAGCGAGAAAACTCCCTCTTTTTATGTCGTCCCCAATAAGGGCATCTTTAAAGACTTCAGCAGTGGCAAAGGTGGTGATGCCTTCACTTTTGTGATGGAACACGAGAAGATGACGTATGTGGAGGCCATCCGTTATCTCGCTAAAAAGTATGGAGTTGAAATTCAGGAAGAGAAAGTTTCGGATGAATTTCAGGCGCAGCAGAGCGAGCGCGAAAGTTTGTACATCCTGATGAACTTCGCCAAGGAGTTTTATAAAGACAAACTCATTCATTCCGAAGAAGGTCAGAGTATTGGGCTAAGTTATTTTCGTGAGCGTGGCTTTACGGACCGCACCATTCAAAAATTTGAACTGGGCTATGCACTGGACGGGTGGGAGCATTTCAGCAAAGAAGCGATTCAAAAAGGCTATAACAAAGACCTGTTAGAGAAAACGGGGCTTGTTGTCAAGCGCGATGACGGCAGCAGTTATGATCGCTTTCGCGGAAGGGTGATTTTTCCGGTACATAGTCTTCCGGGAAAAGTGATTGCTTTTGGCGCGCGCATGCTGGGTAAGGATAAAAACCAGCCTAAGTACATCAACTCGCCCGAGACCGATATCTATCACAAGAGCAATGTACTCTACGGATTATACCAGGCAAAAAATGCCATTCGGCAGTTCGATAATTGCTACCTCGTAGAAGGTTATACGGATGTGATTTCCATGCACCAGGCCGATGTGGAAAATGTGGTGGCTTCATCGGGTACCGCGCTTACGGAAGAACAGATCAAACTCATTCGCCGATTCACCGAGAACGTTACGGTATTGTTTGACGGAGATGCCGCAGGGATCAAAGCCGCATTGCGCGGGATTGATATGATTCTGCATGGCGGACTCAACGTACGTGTGTTGTTGTTTCCAGACAATGAAGATCCGGATAGCTTCTCGCGCAAAGTAGGAACCACCGAGTTTCAAAAATACCTGAAGGAAAACACGAAAGACTTTGTTTCCTTCAAAGCCGATTTGTTTGCCAAAGAGGCTGCTGGCGATCCCATCAAGAAAGCTGCTTCCATCAAGGAAATCGTTACCAGTATTTCATTGATTCCTGATCCGGTAAAGCGATCGGTGTATATTCAGGAAACGAGCCAGTTGCTGAAAATTGCTGAGCCGGTGCTGCTTACGGAGCTCAACAAGATTCTGATTCAGGAAAGAAAGAAACAGGATAAGGATAAATCCACGCGTGCACAGGAAGAAATGCCCATGGAATCGGGGCCAGTGGCGGAGGTGGAAGCTCCGGTGCGAATTGATGCGCAGGCCAGAGTGCAGTTTCAGGAGAAGGAATGTATCCGTTTGCTGTTAAACTATTCGGATGTCAAACTGGAAGATGAGGCGCTGAGCGTTTTTCTGCTGAATGAACTCAATGATGTTCAGTTTGTGGATGCGAACTACAAGAAAATCTTTGATGACTTTCTTCAGGCCGCCGAGAACAACCAGCACATCGATAGTAAGTTCTTTATTGAAAATGGAACTACTGAGATACGACAAATCGTTGCTTCATTAATTACCGTAAAGCGGGAGGTAAGCCCGCACTGGGCCGACAAGCATAAAATATTTATATCAAAAGATGCCGATGAACTGGATAAAAAAGCGCTTTCTAACGTTAGGTACTTTAAATACCGGTTGGTGCAGCTCTGGGTAGAAGAGAACAAGGAAAAACTGAAGCTTACTTCTGATGAACTGGAAATTGATGACTTGCTGGATAAGCAAATTGCGTTGAAAAGCGCGGAGGCTGCACTCGCTGAAGAGCTTGGAATAGTTGTGGGCAAATACTGAAAAAAATTGTATGAGTAATAAAATTAAACTCGATACCATCGAGGACGCACTGGAAGATATCAGGAACGGAAAAGTAATCATTGTAGTGGATGATGAAGACCGGGAGAACGAAGGCGATTTTATCTGTGCGGCAGAAAGTATAACCCCGGAGATTGTCAACTTCATGGCCACACACGGCAGAGGATTGATCTGCGCCCCCATCAGCGAAGAGCGTTGTGAGGAGCTTGGGCTCGAGTTGATGGTTGGTAAAAATACAGCCGTGTACGAAACACCGTTCACCGTATCGGTTGACCTGATTGGTCATGGGTGCACAACGGGTATATCGGCGCACGATCGCTTTAAAACAATAAAAGCATTGGTTGATCCGGAAACCAACCCGGAAGAACTAGGAAGACCCGGGCACATCTTTCCTTTGAAGGCGAAGAAGGAAGGTGTATTGCGCAGAGCAGGTCATACCGAAGCCGCAATTGACTTTGCCCGTCTGGCAGGGTTTCGTCCCGCAGGTGTTTTGGTAGAGATCATGAATGAAGATGGCAGCATGGCCCGCCTTCCTGATCTGCGCGAGGTGGCGAACCGCTTTAACCTGAAACTGGTGACCATCAAAGACCTGATTGCCTACCGGATGAAAAAAGAATCGCAGGTACAGCGGCAGGTGGACGTGAATATGCCTACCATGTACGGTGATTTTAAATTGGTGGCATATGAGCAGGTGAATACGAATGAGGTGCACATGGCGTTAGTAAAGGGAACGTGGGAGAAAGATGAGCCTGTCATGGTGCGTGTGCATTCCTCCTGCGTGACCGGCGATATTTTTGGCTCGTGCCGATGCGATTGCGGACCTCAGCTACAAAGCGCCATGCAGATGGTGGATAAGGAAGGGAAGGGCGTAGTGCTGTATATGAAGCAGGAGGGAAGAGGTATTGGTCTGTTGAATAAACTGAGGGCATATAAATTGCAAGAACAGGGATTGGATACGGTGGAAGCAAACCTTCAATTGGGTTTTGATATGGACATCCGCGACTACGGAATTGGTGCGCAGATTCTTCATGATCTGGGTATTTCAAAAATCCGTCTGATCACCAATAACCCCAAGAAGCGTGTGGGACTGATGGGATATGGACTGGAGATTGTAGAAAATGTGCCGATTGAAATTGCTCCAAATCCACATAACGAAAGATACCTGCTAACCAAACGTGATAAACTAGGTCACAACATATTGAAGAAATGAGATGAGGTCATTGCTCCTGACAGTTGGTGTTTTATTCTATAGTCTTGGCTATGCCCAGCATTTTGCTTTTGAGCTGTGGCATGATGGCAGACTGGTACTGGATAGCGGAGATACGCTGAAAGGAAACATTAAGTACAATATGCAGGAAGAGCTGATTCAGTTACAGGCTTCGGGAAGAAATGAAACCTTTACAGCACGCAAAGTGCTCTTCTTTGAAATCTTTGATAATACGGTAAAACACTACCGTCAGTTTTACTCGCTGCCTTACTCATCCAATGGTACGTACAAGGCTCCTGTTTTTTTTGAATTGCTGAAAGAAGGTAAGCTGACATTGCTGGCACGTGAAAGTATCGAGTACCGAACCTATTCGTCTCCCTACAGTTTTTATGGCAGCTATACCCGATTGGTGTTAGTGAATAAGTATTTCCTTCTGCAGGAAAATGGAGAGATCAAGGATGTGGTGGATAAAAAGAATGAATGGCTGGGCCTGATGGGAAACCGCGCAGAAGAAGTACAGAAATATGCCAAGGCCAACCGGCTCGATTTTGATAATAAAGAAGAACTCGTAAAAATTATTGACTACTATAATTCCTTTTTCACCAAGAAATGAACCGACCGCTTATCCTCGTATCCAATGATGATGGTATTACCTCTCAGGGAATTTTTAATTTAATCACCGTCATGAAAGAAATCGGGGAAGTGATTGTAGTAGCACCCGATAGCCCGCAATCAGGAATGGGCCATGCCATCACCGTAGGTGAAACACTGCGGCTGGAAGAATCAAAACTATTTGAAGGCGTAACCGCGTATGAATGTTCAGGTACTCCGGCGGATTGTGTGAAGATGGCACGCCACTTTCTGTTGAAGGACAAACGGCAGCCCGATGTGGTGGTCAGTGGGATCAACCATGGGAGCAATACTTCGATCAGCGTCCTTTATTCAGGTACGATGTCCGCAGCCATTGAAGGGGCTATCGAAGGAACACCTGCTATTGGTTTTTCCCTGGCTGATTTCAGCCACGATGCAGACTTCTCGCATACCCATGAATTCATCAAAAAGATAGTAGTGCAGGTGCTGCAAAAAGGATTGCCGAAAGGGACAGCCTTGAATGTGAATTTTCCGCCAAAGCGTAACGAACCATTGAAAGGTATTCGCGTCTGCCGCCAGGCGAATGCCAAGTGGGTAGAAGATTTTGTTGAACGTCATGATCCCAACGGAAGAAGATACTTCTGGATGACCGGCAAGTTTGTGAACTTTGATAAAGGAGAGGACAATGATGAGTGGGCCATTGCGAATAACTATGTATCTGTTGTTCCTTGCCAGTTTGATTTGACCGCTTATGCTACTATTCCTGTGTTGAATGAGGAGTGGGAGATTTTGTAAATTCTTGTTAACCTGATATATTGAGGGCAATGAGGATTCTCCTTTTTTGCCTGCTTCTGCTTTGTGTTTTACCATTTGCCTTTTCACAAACCGGGCAATTGTCAGGACGTGTTCTTGATGCCAGAACACGTGAACCATTACCATTTGCAAGTGTATTTATAAGCAATACAACCATCGCTACTCATGCCAACGATAAGGGTGAGTTTGTATTACATCAAATACCTGTTGGCAATCAGGAGTTTGTTACATCTTTCATAGGCTATCAGTCTTACCAGACGAAGGTCGTCATTACTGAAGGCAACGGTTCACCTGTTGTTATACACCTGTTGCCTACAGAAGGTCAATTGACTGAAGTGGAGATTAAAGAATCAAGAGATAAAGTCTGGGAAAAGAATTTAAGGAAATTTGAAAAGGTTTTTATTGGAGAAGGTTCATCACTAAAGTGTAGAATTGTAAACCCGTGGGTGATCGATTTTAGTGAAGAAGGTAAGACGTTGCTTGCGCGAGCTTCTTTGCCTATAGAAATTGTAAACGAAAATTTAGGATACCGTTTTTTTTATTACCTCAAGGAATTTAAGTATACAGGGGGAACCTATTCGATAATTGGTCAGGCGAATTTTGAAGAAATACCAGCTAAAAATGCGATGGAAGCATGGCAATGGAAAAAGAACCGCGAACAGGTGTATGCAGGTTCTGTCAGGCATTTGATGAAATCAATACTTGACAAGAAGATTAGGAGTGAAGGTTTTCGATTGTATAGCGACAAGATAAAAAATGCAGCTCGGTCTACTTATTTTTCTTACGAACTCGCTCATAATATCATTCCTTTTGACACAACAGCGATAGTGAGTAGCGGAGGTTTGCCAAATGAATTTCGAATTGCAATTAAGGATAAAATTGAAGTACATCAGATTTATGCGCAATCTAAATCTGATTTTTATAAAGATGTATCCAATGCGCTGAGCTGGATCGAAGTAAGAGGTGGATATGTTAAAGTGAATAAAGAGGGCGCTCTCCTGAATTCGAAAGATGTAATCATTTCAGGAGATATGTCCATTGCACGTATGTCTCAAATGCTTCCATTAAATTATCTACCGGGCATTATTCCAGTCATTGCTCAGCCGTCATCCGCATTGTCTGCCAAACGGCTCCGCGAAATACCCTACATCATGACAGATAAACCATATTACTACGCGGGGGAATCAATATGGCTAAGCGCTTTTATGAAATATCAGTCGCCATCGTTGGTAGATACATTAAGCAAAGTACTCTATGTTGATCTGATAAATGAAAAAGGGGCACCCGTAAAATCACTTGTACTGAAAATGGATAGTGCAAGAGCAGTTGGACATCTGAGGCTTCCTGAACAATTACCTCCCGGTAATTATGTGCTCTCAGGCTATACGCAGTGGATGAAAAATTACGGTGAGGAACAGTTTTTTTACAAATCTATTCCTGTCTTAAATATTCTTGAGAAGGTAGATGTTTCAAAAACGGATACAACACAATCAACGATCGATTCTGATCGGCTTAAGTTAATAACTGATAAAGCGATTTATGGCACAAGACAAAAAGTGACGTTAACCTTACGGCAGCCGGAATCTGAAGATAGTAGTTCAGTTATAAGTTTAGCCGTATCCGTAACAGATGTGCATCAGGTTATTCCTATACACGAATCGGTAACTATTTCAAAGGAGTATTCAGTTAAGAGCGATTCTCCCGTCAAGTCAATGTTGTCCCTGTTCATTTTTCCGGTAGAGAAGATGTTGAGCTTTGAAGGAGAGATAATCGGTAAAAAGAAAAAAGCGGATAAGTCTCAAATTACTTTTGTTCAGAATAATTTTGAGCATGTTTACCAGGTAACTACTGGTATTGATGGAAGGTTTTCCTTTTCGCCATTGCCTTTCTATGATTCTGCCCGCTTTGGAATTCAGGTTACTAATGGAAGCGTAAAATGGAAATATAAAATTTCACCTCATTTTACTCCACCAGTTTTTTCAAAGTTACATTTAGTTGTAACTAATGTTCCGCAACGTAAATTTTCGCCTTACGAAATTAATAAGGATGCGATCCTGTTGAAAGAAGTTGAAGTAAAATCCACCAGAGAGACAAAGTATGAAAATCCTGGTGGTAAGACCGATGTATATGTTAAAGGAGAGGACCTGGCGGTGTCTAGTTCGAATTTAGCGTCAGCATTAGTTTCCAGGATACCCGGTTATAAATTGATATTCTATTCAACGAATTGGTTTCTTATTCGTGAGCGGGGTGAATTCACCCGGGCAGAAGGAAAGCCGGCAGAACCAGTGCTTTTTATTGATAATAATCTTGTCGTAACTGGAATGAACGATACGGTAGGTGATCGCCTTAATGCGATGAATACTTCACTTATTGATCACATCGAAGTAAATGGAATGATTAATTCACAAATGGGTGCAAATGGGTCAAACGGTGCGATTTATGTTTATACCAAGCGAGCGGAGTCGGAAGAATTAAAATCTATACCCATAGCTACGCTCCGTGGCTTCGATCATACCACTCCTTTTCAAGCTCCTGATTATGGTAGTTTTTCTGATCAATCAGTATCCGATGAGCGATCGACTCTTTATTGGAATCCCAAAGTAAATGTTGGAGCATCTCCTTCGCTGCTTTCTTTTTATACTTCTGATCTGCCAGGTAAATATAAAATAACAATGGAAGGTATGACTGATAAAGGCATGCCCATTAGAGGTGAGTGTTATTTTGTTGTAGCGAATTAATACTACACCGGATCTACATCAAAAATCATCTTCAGATTTCTGAATTCTTTGGAGTGAGTAAGCTGAGTGGTTACTTCAAGAATAGTTGATTTGATTTCGTTTAATCTTCCACGGTCACGGGGAATCTTGATCAGGATGGACATCAGGAATTCATTTCTGATTTTTGAGATCATCGGCTCACCCGGGCCAAGCACATTCACGCCCTTCATTTGATTCCGCAGTTCATCCGCAATACCATGGGCTCCTTCATGGGCGATTTTCTTATCGGTATGCTTAATGATAATTTCAATCAATCGTGAATAAGGAGGATAGAAATTGGCTTGCCGGTCCAGGAACTGATCGTTGATAAACCCATTTACATTATTCTGAAGAATGTAAGCAAACAAAGGATGATGCGGGCTCGATGTCTGGATCACCACTTTTCCTTTCTTCTCTCTTCGTCCGGCCCGACCACTTACCTGCGTGATCAGTTGAAAGGACCGTTCATACGATCGGAAATCAGGGAAGTGCATCATCCGGTCGGCATCAAATATTCCCACCAGGCTCACGCGATCAAAGTCCAGCCCTTTGGTCACCATCTGTGTTCCCACCAGGATATTCGTTTCTCCTTTTTCAAAATCTTCAATGATGTTTTCATAACCCGATTTGGATCTTGTGGTATCCAGATCCATGCGTTGGATTTTTGCCTCCGGAAAATGGAGCTTCAGTTCTTCTTCCAAACGCTCCGTGCCATAGCCCAATGTCAGAATTCGTTTCGATGTGCAGGTAGGACATTGCTTGGGTAACTCTTCCCGGTAGCCGCAGTAATGGCAGATGAGTGCATGGCGGTACTGATGATAAGTAAGGCTCACGGCACAGTTGATGCACTTCGGCACCCATGAACAATCTTCGCATTGCACCATAGGTGAATGACCTCTGCGATTCTGAAAAAGTATCACTTGTTCATTTTTGGAAATCGTGTCCTTGATTTCGTTTAAAAGCTGTAGCGTGAATTCTCCTTTATTCGTTTTGCGTTGCTTTTCTTTGGAGAGATCGGCGAGAATAATTTCAGGAAGTGCGGCACTTCCAAAGCGCTCCGTCAGGGTAACGAGTCCTATTTTATTTTGCGATACGTTGAAAAATGATTCGGCCGAAGGAGTAGCACTTCCAAGAATGACTTTTGCATGTTGCTGATGGGCAATCACCAAAGCGGAATCACGCGCATTGTATCGGGGAGCAGGCTCATGCTGCTTGTAAGAAGAATCGTGTTCCTCATCCACAATGATTAATCCCAGGTTGTCGAATGGAAGAAATACCGAAGAACGAACGCCAACGACAAAACGGAATTTACCCTGAAGTACTCCATTCCAGACTTCTACCCGTTCATTATCTGAAAACTTGGAGTGATAAACTCCCATTTCACTTCCAAATACCTTTTTTAACCGGTGTACGATCTGTGTTGTTAATGCAATTTCGGGTAATAGGTAGAGGGATTGTGTGCCACTTTCCAGGGCACGTTTGATGAGATCAATATAGATCTCCGTCTTGCCACTTCCGGTAACACCATGCAGCAAAACAACCTCTTTATCTTCAAAGTGTTTGAGTATGCTGTTGCGGGCTTCTTCCTGCTTTTCGCTTAACAAAACCGGATGCATGGTTTCGGCATCGGGAAAACCGAACCGTGGCAATACGATATCAAACTCTTCGAAAACTCCCCGCTTGACTAACGTGCTGATGGAGCTTTCTGAAATGGCTTCTTTTATTAATTGTGATTTGGAAAGCCCGTTCGCATTTAGTTCAGGGTGAGCGAAGACGGGGATGTCCTGAAGGTAACGCAACACCACTGCTTCCTGCTTGGGCCTGGAGGAAAGTTTTTCAAATAACGCGTTCAGACTTTTCTTATCGGTAAACCCGGCCGCCAGCTTGATGCGCTTTTCTGTTTTAGGTTTGAATTTCTCTTTGACCTCTTCATAAAGCAACACCGCTTCCTTGGCGGTAAGCGCTTTTAACAAGCTGTAAATATTCTTCACTCCAAGAAGCTGTGCTACATCGGTATAGCTCATGGCTCCCGATTTAAGGTGAGTGAGTAGCAACTGCTCTTTCTCTGAAAAATCAAAACGACTTTCTGCCTCATGAAAAGAAGGATGAAGCTGCACCATGGATTCACTGGAGAGTTTCAGACCTGATGGCAATGCAGCTTGGATCACTTCCCCCAGTGTACACATATAATAATCGGCCATCCATTGATAGAACCTGAACTGATGGGGGGTGATTACTTCGTTATCATCCAACAGTTCTAAAATGTATTTGGCTTCGTATTCCTGTGGAGGAGTGTGATGGAGGGTGTGGATGATTCCGGTAAGAATTTTTTTCTGACCGAATTGAACGATCGCCCGCTGCCCGGTCTTTATCTTGTCGTTAAATAATTTGGGAACGCGGTAAGTGAAAAGTTTAGCAATAGGAACAGGAAGCACCAGCTCTGCAAACAGGGTGTCAGAAGGTATGCTAGTGTCAAAATCAAATTCGCGTTCTAAAGCCATTTCACCGGATACAGGATGTAATATACGAGATGCTGGTTATTCAATACAAGATTCCGGAGGGTCGTATCCGGTGTTCTGCCTGAATCATTCCTGTAGTTGAGTCAATGCATCGTTCACGGAATGAACAGGCAGTTTGCAGTGCTTGCCAAAGCATACATAGATCGTTGACTGATCTCCTGTCGGTTGCCTGTTTTCAAACAGGGGTAAAGTGCTGCCCGTCTCCGTTCCCATTACAAGGGCAAACGGTTTGTAGTGCAGGTGCAATTCGGCTCTCCATGATTCCGCATCTTTGCCTACCATCACCACCTCAGCCATTCCCCGCGTCATTTCGGCCAGGGCAATTCCCCAGTTCGACATATTGCCGGGCTCGCTTTTAATGAGCGAAGAAAGTCCCGCTACCATTTTCAGCGCCATGATCTTCCATTCCGAATGATCCAGAATAATGGCCAGGTGATAGAGGGCACGTGCCATCACTGAGTTGGAAGAAGGAATGACATTATCAAAGATTTCTTTTTTCTGTGCAATGAGCTGCTCACTGTTTTTTCCGGAGAAGAAGAAATAGCCTTCCGCCTCATCATAAAAATTCCCGATCGTATAATTCGTCCATTGCTGTGCCTTGCGTAAGTACGCTTCATTGAACGTAGCCTGATAAAGCGCGATGTACGCCGAGATCATAAACGCATAATCTTCCAGGAATCCTTCTGTAGCGGAACTCTTGTTTTTGAACGAACGGTGAAGCTTTCCATTTATAATGAGATGGTTCTCGATGAATTGAATTGATTTTTCAGCCAAGAGCAGAAAATGATTTTCAGTGAAAACTTTATAGGCATCGATCAGGCCAATGATGGTCATCGCATTCCATCCGGTAAGTATTTTATCATCCAGGCCAGGATGAATTCGATTATTTCTGGCCAGCAGGAGCTTCTCCTTCAAGGGTAAGATGGCATCGGGTTCTTTGTCGGAGCTGCGAATGAAGATGCTTCTGCCATGTTCCCAGTTACCCAACGGCTGGGTTTTATAGTGGTCCATAATGAGCTGTGCTTTTTCACCCAGTACTTCTTTCAATTCGGCTTCTGTCCACGTGTAGAACTTGCCTTCCACCCCTTCGCTGTCGGCATCAAGGGCAGAATAGAATCCTCCGTCATCGTGTGTCATCTCTCTTTTCAGCCAGCCAATCGATGCATAGATGATTTCCTTGAAGAATTCATTTTTGGTAATGGCGTAAGCTTCGGAATACAGACTTAAAAGTTGTGCATTATCATAAAGCATTTTCTCGAAGTGAGGGGCAAACCATTCGCCATCTACCGAATACCTGGAAAAGCCACCGCCAATCTGATCATATAAACCGGCTGATGCCATTTTGGTGAGGGTAAGGTTGACCAGTTCAAGCGCTCTTTCGTTTTTTGTTATGGCATAGTAGCGCAGCAGAAATAGCCATATCGTGGGCATGACAAACTTGGGTGCGCGGTCCATTCCGCCCCACACTTTATCAAATTTGGGTTCGAGCTTGTTAAACATGAGATCAAGATCGGCAAACTGAAAACCACCTTCTGCAGGGGATTGACCAAAGCGTTGCAAGTCACTCACACCAATGTGTTTCGCCAGTTCATCAGCAGAAGTATTTACTTCTTTCCGGTTTTGCTGAAAGGCTTTGTTGATTTGTAGCAGAAGTTGTGACCAGTTAGGAGGAGGGAAGTACGTGCCTCCGTAAAATGGTTTTTGATCGGGAGTAAGAAACACATTCAGCGGCCAGCCTCCGTTCAGTCCCATCACCTGCACCGCCTCCATGTAAATCTGATCAATATCAGGGCGCTCCTCCCGATCTACTTTCATGCACACGAAATATTCATTCATGATCTGGGCAATGTCATTATTCTCAAATGATTCCCGCTCCATCACATGGCACCAATGGCAGGAAGAATATCCGATGCTTACTAATATAGGTTTGTCCTCCTTCTTAGCTTTTTCCAAAGCCTCCGCTCCCCACTCGTACCAATGAACCGGGTTGTGGGCGTGTTGTAAAAGATAAGGAGAAGTAGCGTTGATTAATTTATTGGCCATGTGCTTGGTTAGTCGTTAATGTCGTGAATAGTGAATCATACAAAAGTAAAGACAATCAGATTGCCTGTTCGATACGAAGAATCTCTTCTTCCACATTGATCTTCGTTTGCAACGATTTTAATTTCAGAAGAGTTTCGCGTAGAAATTTTTGATGCGATGCAGAGGTGGCATGAAAAGGTTTATGTGCAAGTAGTTTCTGTATGGATTCCCACTGCTGAATGATCTCCCTGGTGTCCGTATCAAAATAACGGTCGGCAAATTTCTCCCAGATATAGGCTTCTGCATCTTTTGAGGGATGGATCATATCGGAAGCATAGAACCGATAATCCCGCAGATCGTCCATCATAATCTCAAAGGCGGGGAAGTAGTCAATATCTTCGTGAGTTTGTGTGATGGAATAAATGGCCGAGCGGAGTATGGATTTACTTACGGTATTCAGTTCCATTGTATCTTTTAAATGGCGTACCGGGCTCAGGGTCAGTATTATTTTCAGGCGGGGATTGAAGTTGAACAGCTCACGTTGAAGTTCATTAAATGAAGTGAGGATTTCTTCCTGTGTTAACAGGCGTTTGGTGAACTGGGTAGAAGCTTGCTTGTGGCAATTGGAAACAATCCGATTCGTACTCTTTCGCTCATAAACCCATGCCGTTCCCCAGGTGATGATAAGAAAATCGCACGTGCTCAGAAATGTTTTTACTTCATTGAGCTTGTGGTTAATCACCTTCCGGAGATCCTCTTCACTTGAGCCGGATAAGGAGGAATGAAAGTCATCGTTAAAGAAAATTCCATCCCTCTCCAGAAATGTTTCCTGCAGCAGGTCTTCCATTCCAATCGACAGGCGGAGGAGTTTTTGAATAGAGAGGGGGTTATACGCCACCCCGAAAGGATTGGGCAATGTGGTTATTTTGTTCTCCTGCAACCGGCTGCCAATGCTATCCGAAAAACAGGAACCTATAGTGAGCATTTTTGATGCAATGCCAATTCTTGTTTTATGCAAACGGGTGCTAAATTCGGTACGGAAAGAGGCCATGGAGGGTAAAATTATCGGTTTACAAGGCCATTAAGACGACACCGGGAATAAATATTTTAGGTTTTGTGTGCGCACACAATGGATATTTTAGCACTTTTTATACCTTTGAGGCTCCGTCCACTAATTCATCAAACTTATGCAAGACCAAAAAGACATCGAGAAAATTCCAACACGGATCTTTAAAACTTCTGAAGAAGCCTCTGTTTTTGTGGCTACAGAAATAGCTCATCTCATCAAAGAAAAAGAAAAGCAGGGAAAGCCATGTGTACTTGGGCTGGCTACCGGATCGACACCGACACGGGTATATGCCGAACTGGTGAAGATGCATAAGAAGGACGGACTCAGTTTTAAAAATGTTGTCACGTTCAACCTGGATGAGTACTATCCAATGCCTGCCGATTCATTGCAGAGCTACGTACGCTTCATGAATGAGCATTTGTTTAACCACATTGATATTCCAAAGAAAAATATCAACATACCGGATGGCACTCTTCCTAAGGATAAAGTACAGGAATTCTGTACGGAATATGAAAACAAGATCAATGCATTGGGCGGAATTGATTTGCAGATATTAGGTATTGGCCGTACAGGACATATCGGTTTTAACGAGCCGGGCTCATCCGAGCGCTCCCTTACCCGATTGATTACGCTTGACCAGGTTACTCGTATTGATGCAGCCAGTGATTTCTTCAGTGATGAAAACGTTCCGAAGAAGGCCATCACCATGGGGGTGGGCACCATTATGAAAGCCAAGCGCATTGTAATGATGGCCTGGGGTGAAGGAAAGGCTGGAATTACACAGAAAGCGGTGGAAGGGCCGGTTACGGATCAGATTCCTTCTACCTTCCTGCAAAAACATCCGAACACATTAGTGGTGGTGGATGATGCCGCATCCTCTAAACTGACAGCGATTAAAACGCCATGGTTGCTCGATAGCATTACATGGAATGATGTACTCATTCGCAAGTCAGTAGTATGGTTGTGTCAGAAAATTGGTAAGCCCATTTTGAAACTGACTAACCATGATTACATGGAAAACGGGATGGGCGATCTGGTAACGGAATACGGATCAGCTTATCAGGTCAATATTAAAGTGTTCAATCACTTACAACATACCATCACCGGCTGGCCGGGAGGAAAACCCAATGCAGATGATTCACAGCGTCCAGAGAGAGCGAATCCATTCCCTAAGCGAGTGGTGATCTTCAGCCCGCACCCCGATGATGATGTGATTTCCATGGGGGGTACGTTCATTCGTCTTGTGGATCAGAAGCATGATGTACATGTTGCGTATCAGACTTCGGGTAACATCGCGGTGTTTGATGATGATGCGATTCGTTTTGCCGATTTCGTTCGCGACTTCAATACCCAGTTTGGGTTGAGTAAAGAAGACGGAGATAAATTTTATCAGAAGACAGTTAAGTCATTGAAAGAAAAAGGACCTGGTCAGGTGGATAGCCCAGAAGTAATGGCGATCAAAGGATTGATCCGAAGAGGAGAAGCCAAAGCCGGTTGCCGTTACGTGGGTATACCGGATGAGAACGCGCACTTCCTGGATATGCCTTTTTATGAAACAGGTACGGTGAAGAAGAAGCCGTTGGG
>JAHEZH010000191.1 GCA_023251155.1 Flammeovirgaceae bacterium
TGAAATTACTTTCCGTCTTTATTTTATTATTGGCAGATACGGTTGTAAAGAACAGGTCGGTATAGCCCAGCAGGGCAAGCGGATTTTTTCCCGAATCAAACTCGTGCGTTACTTCACTGGATAGTTGCTCATCATCCCCCATCACTTGTTCAAATGTCTTGTTGCCGTTCGTAAACGTAAAGCGATAAACAAACCACCGGCCGTTGCTTTGCGTGTAGGTGATCTCTACCCGATCATTCGGCAGATAAGTAATCACTGCTTCCGTATCAACACTACTTTCGGTGTCTTCTTTTATTTTCGAGACACGGCCATTTTCATACTCGAACGTAGTGATGATCTTATCTGACTGGTAAAACTTCTTTTCAATGCTGACCAACCGGCCTCCGCTATACGAATAGTCGGAGGTCGAAAAAAGATAATACGCCTTATCGGCAATATCGTATTGCCACTGAGTGTCCTTGATCAGCTTCTGGTTGGCCGCATACTGATATTCTGTTTTTTCACCTGGCCTGAACTGACCGGATGAATTGAGCAGGTAGGTAATGACCGATTTCAATTTAGGGCCGGTGGCTACCGGATCATCATCAGAACAACCCATTAATGCAACAATAAAAAGGACGAATACGAACACTCTCATAGTTTTAATCGGTGACTTGGTTAACATGGAAGGCAATTACATCGCGTATCAACTTGATATCCGGATGCCGGGTTGTGCCCAACGGAAAGGATCTTTTTGTATGGCACAACAAATACGGTAATCACCGTAGGCGATTGAATCAATCCTTTGTAAGTTGCATCTGATGATCACGTTTCCGCATCTGGTTCCGCATCCTCGCCTGCAGGCGTATGTGAGTCATTATTTCGTTCTTCACCTCCATCTCAAAGACGTTCCTCCTCATCAGCGCATTCGGCCTATTCCGCCAGATGCAGAGCAAAGCCTTTATTTTTATCCGCGCAGCCAGGTAACGGTAACTGCGCAAAGCACCAAAGAGAGCCGGGCCAGTGCTAAAAGCATTTTTGTAGGGCAGCAAACTTCGCGTGTCAATCTTCAATTCGGTGAAGATCATCTCATTATTCAGGTATGCTTCCGCCCCGGAGTCATTCACCAGCTCCTTGGAAAAATGCCAATGACAGAATTTGATCATAAAGAGAGAGATGCCGAAGATCTTTCTGATCCGGGCCTGAAAGAACTCAACGAAAGGCTAGGTGAAACGGAAGACCATTTAAAAATGATCAGCCTGATCGAAGATTACCTGCTCAGGCGATTAGCAAAAAGTAAAGTGGAACGATTACCGGTTGATCGTGCGATTGAATTTATTAAAAACGCTTCCGCTCCATTGTCATTAGACTGGGTGGCCGATCAGGCGTGCCTCAGCAGCCGGCAGTTTGAAAGAAAGTTTCTGCAGATGATGGGAATGAGTCCGAAATTTTACTCCCGCATTGTACGTTTTGATAAAGCATACAAATTGAAACTTCAAAGCCCGCATCTTCCCTGGATGGATATTGCTTATCAATGTGGCTACTTTGACTTATCACACCTGATGCGTGACTTCCGGCAATTTGCCGAAGTGACTCCCTCCATGATCGTGCTTGAGAACAGCCGCTCGCCTGAGAATCTGTTCCGCCGTTAAAATGTCGTTTTTTTACACCTGGCCAACGATGCGCCCGCGGTACTTTTGCTTACCTGTTTTTAAATCCGTACCCGATGAAAGCATCTGTGTTCATTTTATGTATCCTTTCCTGGAGCCTCATCACACTGGCGCAAGCTCCCGACATTATTCTCACTCATGGTAAAATATTCACTTCCGATACCTCTCAACTGTATGTAGAGGCACTCGCCATTAAGAATGGAAGGATCACTGCCACTGGCACGGCCAAGGAGATTGCTGCACTGGGTGGCGGGCAAACTCAACTCATTGACCTGAAAGGCAAACTGGTGGTGCCGGGTTTCAATGATGCACACAATCACTTACCTGACGGATTAAAGGCAACCAAAATAAAGGTGACGGGAATGGATCCTTCCTTTACATCTATTGCCGATTCATTAAAAGCAATGGTTCATCGAATTCCCAAAGGGCAATGGATATCCGCCACCATTGGGTTAAGCATTGCCAATTCACCGGAAGTGAACCGTTTTGTGCTGGATAAAATTGCCCCTGACCATCCGGTGCGGTTATTTTCCTGGTGGGGACATGTAGCCATATACAATTCACTTGGCCTGAAAAAGATGGGGATATTGGAAACCCAGGCCGACCCCAAGGGTGGATTTTATGAACGATTGCCCGATAACAAAACACTGACCGGAAAAGCATTTGAAAAAAATGCATACATGCCACATACCAGTTATCAGCTCTTCTCCTCCATGCGTGACGAGGCACAATTGGTAGCCGAGCTGAAAGGGATGACCCAGGCACTTCTCCAATCCGGTATCACCAGTTTTCAAAACATGTGTACAGGAGCGTCACCGGAAGACTACATCCGTTTCTGGAAACAAGCTGGCTTACCCTTTCACCTGCGCCTCATCCGTTGGGGCGACATCAATGCCGATGGCACACTGAATGTTCCATCGAAAAAGAGCAGCCCGTCAGCCGATCTTCCGCTGGCTACAGTGAGTGGAACAAAGTGGCTGCTGGAGGGCACTCCGCTGGAACAAGGAGCAGCCGAGATCGCGGCTTACCCGAACAGGCCGGAATGGCATGGCCGGATGAATTATTCGGTAGAAGAAATAGAAAAAATGTGCCGGGAAGCGATAGCACGAAAAGACCAGATCCATTTTCACATCGTGGGTAGCCTTACTATTGGCAAGGTACTCGACCTGATGTCGTCCATGAATGTGGATTGGAAAAGCATGCGCCCGCGCTTTGAGCACGGAGATGAAATCGATTATTCCCCGGAGTATCTGAAAAAGGCAAAAGCACTGGGCGTGATCATTGTACAGAACCCAACCCATTTCGAGGCGATACCCGGCATGTCTGCCCGTCCTGCTCCGGCACATGGTATGGCACTGAAAACAGTACTGGCTCATGGTATTCCACTGGCCATCGGATCGGATGGACCATTCAATCCTTATCTCAATATCCTGCTGGCATCCACGCATCCGGCCAGGCCTTCGGAAGCCATTACGCGCGAGCAGGCCGTTATTGCCTACACCCGCACTTCTGCTTACGCTGAATTTGAAGAGCAGGACAAAGGTACACTGACGGTTGGAAAAAGAGCTGACCTTGCGGTACTGTCAAACGATATATTCCGTGCCGATATTCCGGCCTTACTTCAAACTAAAAGTGTCTTAACAATGGTGAATGGAAAAATCGTTTATGAGGACAAATCCACTACCAAACCATAAGTGAATTATTCATGCGTCTTTAAAAACAGATCTGGCTTTCCTTTGAGTTTCCGATAGACGTTACCCTACTCATCATTCGTTGTAATTCACAATACATTCGCCGGGTCATGCCCCGCTACAGATGACGTAGTAGAAATGGGCACACTTGCCGGAAGCAGGAAAGGTCCGGCAGGCAATAAGGCAATCCGGCTCACCAGTGACCTCACTACAAAGTCCCGAAAAATAGAGGGGGCCCACTTCAGGGGCATTACCTCAAAACCATGTTTCATGAAGATAACAGGGCTTCGATGAAAATTCAGATGCATCGGTTTACCCCTGACCAGATCATACATGGATCACCCCTATAGCTTACTCTCCGATGAAAAAAATCAGTTATTAAAAAAAAATGCTAAACTTTAGTCTAATGAATGGCGCTACTACAGAATTACCGTCTTCGTCCTCGTGTAGATGATGAGCATGAAACGATTCAGGTTCCTTCGCAAATCCCTGATGATGGCGGGATCGCTTTTGATAGTTACGCAATGAAATAAACTGATTACGCTAACCATACCTCCTCATGAAAAAAGATTCATCCCGTTCGAGAAGAAAATTTTTACAACAGATCGGCGCAACCGGCTTACTGCTGGGGGCATCTCCCTTTTCCTCCATGGCGTCGGCTAAAAAAGCGGAAGAGCGAATACTCACTTATGAAAAGCCCATTTCATCCAATGACAAAATCAGAATAGGTGTTATCGGCTACGGAGTTCAGGGGCATTTTGATCTGGACACCGCGCTTCAGGTTCCGGGTGTAGAGCTTGCTGCTATTTGCGACCTGTACACCGGCCGTATTGAAAACGCGAAAGAACTACATGGCAAAGAACTATTCACCACCATCAACTACCAGGAGCTGCTGGACCGAAAGGACATTGATGCCGTCTTTATTTGTACAACGGATGTATGGCATGCCCGCATTGCCTTAGATGCCCTCGCCAAAGGCAAGCATGTCTACTGCGAGAAACCCATGGTCTATAAAATCGAAGAAGGCTACCCGGTAATGGCAGCAGCAAAGAAGTCGGGCAAGGTTTTTCAGGTAGGAAGTCAGCGCGTAAGCAGCATCGGATATTTAAAAGCCAAAGAGCTGCTGGCGGCAGGGGAAATTGGTCAACTCAATATGGTGAACGCGGTGTATGACCGGCAGAGCTCCATTGGCTCATGGGAATATACCATACCGAAAGATGCCAGCGCATTAACCACCAACTGGGATAA
The DNA here is from genome assembly GCA_023251155.1 of Flammeovirgaceae bacterium. Taxonomy (GTDB): domain Bacteria; phylum Bacteroidota; class Bacteroidia; order Cytophagales; family Cyclobacteriaceae; genus ELB16-189. The sequence goes on from JAHEZH010000191.1 coordinate 4,589, forward strand.
GTTTATCGAAGCTACCGGGAAGATGAACTTTGATGCCAAGAAATTTTTCTGGTGGAGAGCATTTAAAGAAGTAGGCACCGGGGTTGCCGGTGATTTGTTTATCCATTTGTTGAGCGGGACTCATTTCATCACCGGCTCAAAAGGTCCGGAAAGCATTTATAGCACCGGCCAGCTGAGCCACTGGAAAGACGGACGCAATTTACCCGATGTTATGTCGGGTGTGATGCAATATCCGGCTTGTCAGGAACATGATGCGTTTCAGCTCACCTTACAGGTGAACTTCATCAGTGGTACGGGCGGTCAGGAGATCATCCGGTTGATTGGCTCGGAGGGAGTTATTGAAGTGGATGGAAATGACCTTTCCATCAAACACAGCTACATGCCCGAAGCACCTGGCTTTGGCGGGTATGATTCGCTATTTACTTTCTCAAAACAGATGCAGGCCGAAATGCAGAAGGAATATGATGCCAAATGGACTGCGCAGCAAAGGAAGAGAAAAACAAAAGAAGATATTGTCTTCAAAGTGCCAGATGGATACGATGATCATCTGAACCACATGACCCACTTTTTTGATGCCATACGATCGGGCAAGCCCGTGGTAGAAGATGCCGAGTTTGGATTCAGAGCAGCGGCTCCGGCATTGTCGTGCAATGAAAGTTACCTGTCAAAAAAAATAGTCAACTGGGATCCGGTAAACATGAAGTTGAAATAATCCTTCCCCACCGCTCCTGCTGTTATCGCCGGGGCGGTGGTAAATACGCTGTTCGGTAATCAACCTTTATGTCTGTGTGATCTACCTCTGCGAGCCGATGTTGCCGAAATGCGGAATGGATACAGTGCGATAAAATTGGTTTCTGTTCAGAATATCTACAGAATTCAATCGTTAGTTTAGCTGATCATGAGAACAGCTATTCTGTTACAAGTGGAACAACATGTGAGGGAACTCTTTGAGAAATCACTGGACAAGCGCATGTATTACCATAACTTCCGGCATACCGAGCAGGTGGTTCACCAGGCGCGGCTGCTTGCCGAATCAGAGCAGCTCTCTGCTGCAGACACTCAGATCGTGCTGATTGCCGAATGGTTTCACGATGCGGGATTCACCGTATCGTATGACCGGCACGAAGCATCCAGTGCGGACATCGCGGTGAAATTCCTTATTCCTTTACTCTCTTCCGAAGAAATAACGAAAGTGGTGAATTGCATTTTGGCTACACGTAAAGGTACTTTACCCGAAGATCAGTTACAGGCCATTATGCATGATGCGGATTATTATCATTTCTTTGGCACTCATTATTTTGAATTATTGAATGACCTTCGTGCCGAGCTGGAAGCAGTCCCGAATATCCGGTTCAGCAACGAGGAATGGTTTGCAAAGAATGCGGCCTTCCTTTCTCAACACCGATTTTATACCACCTCCTATCAGGAGCAATGGCCACAGCAAAAAGTGAAGCTACTTGCTGAAAACCGTCGACAACTGGCATTGGCCACCCCGATCACCCCAACTTAAAACTTGTAGTTGTAGCCGAGTCGTACCACCTGCGTTTCATAGTAGTCCGTGCTGATCATATGAAAGCCTGCTCCGGTGGTCTCCTTCTTTAAGCGCAACGTATTGGCGATGTCTGTAGCATTGACAAACAACTCCCCTTTCCCGTTCTGAATGGACTTCTTTACTCCAAGGTCAATGTAAAAGCGTGAATACGTTTTTCCCTGGGGAACTACATCCGGTGCCTGATACACACTGGTGAATTGAATGTCGGTTTTGGAGGGAAGATGAAAGGCTCCGTTAAGTTTGATACTTCCTGAAAACAACTCCTGTCGTCCGGCCGTGAATGTACTTTCGGTGGGATACCTGTTTACTACGCTGAACGCTTCAATGCGATTCTGATAACCATTCAGATTCAGATTGAATGTTGCCCATGCATCCACGTTTTTTGAGAGCAGTACTTCTGCACCGGTCATGTGACTATTACCTGCATTCTGAAATACAGCGTAAATCAGATCACTTCCGGGTGATGTGCTGGCAATACGGGTGATGGTTGCCTCCATTTGTTTATGATAGAGTGACAGGTAGAAGTATCCCGAATTCCAGTTGTTCTTATAACCCAATTCCACCGTGCTCGTAAACTGAGGACGCAACGCAGGATTTCCTACTTTGATGATTTCGGCATCATCGTACTTGGGGAAGATGCGGATGTCCACTTCATTCGGACGGTCTACTCTGCGGTTATAAAATAAGGATAGCGTGTTGGAATCGTTCATCTTGCAGGCAAAGCGCAGACTGGGGAAAGGCTTGGTGTAATGATACCCGGCACTTTTATAGGTGGGATGATCCGGATTCACCCGGTAGTAGATGTTCACATACTCTGCCCGTAATCCTGCTTCCAGCTCTATGTATTTGCTTTCAAATACATAATTGCCATACAACGCTGGAATCGTCTCGTCATACGTGGCCCATCCTCCGGCCGAGGCATCGAGTGGTGAGTTCAAGCCCTGAAAAAACTGCATATTGGTGGGGATGTGGCGCTGACGTAACTTCAGTCCGGTCTCAAATCTTCCATAGCGCAGCGGTTGCACATAATCCACGTTAAGGTCTCCCACATGCTCATCCGATAGCAACTTGAACGAATCATAGCCTGTATAGGTGGGCAGGATGTTGGTGAAAAAGTATTTTTCATTTTCACGATGAAAGGTATAGTTCAGACTTACGTTCAATGTTCTTCCGGGTTGCATGAAGCGATGCTGCCATATCGAAGTGGCGGTTACGGTGGTCTTCAGTTCGTCTTCCAGAAATTGCCAAAGGCGCAAACGCTCGGTAAGGTGTGCATTGAAGAAAGGTTCATCTCCCCGGTCCAGGATTTTTTCGCTGCTGAACAAGACGGACAGCGTGAAGGTATTGCTCTTGTCCATGTACCAGTCGAAGCCCGTTTTGCCGGTGACTACATTGGTGGTCCGGTTTCGTTTTGTCTGCTGACGTACCGTGTCCCCATTGTCATAATAGCGATCGACAAATTCATTTTTGTTAAGGGTCTTCGTGTAGAGGTTATCCGCCTGAAAAAAGAAGTTGATTTTTTCCTTACGGTAATTCAGTGACAGTGATGGATTCATTTTCGGAGTACCCTGGTATTGCGGTCGGATATCAGGAAGATTTTCTTTCTTGATCCACAATGCGCCTGCACCCAGGGTAATACCTGCTTTACCATTCAAACCTTCTTTCACTTCTTTTTTATAAATGATATTGATGATACCGGCATTGCCATTGGCATCGTACTTCGCCGAAGGACTATGGATGACTTCAATACGTTCGATAGCCGAAGCGGGTATATTATCCAGCCCACGCTGATTGCCAAATCCGGTGAGTGCAGTCTGCTTTCCATCAATGAGCACACTGACCCGGTCGTTGCCACGAAGCCTGACTGTGCCTTCTTCACTGATGGTAATGCCCGGAAGATTCTGCATGACCTGCAGCAACGATCCACCACTTTGATTGATGTTGTCGGCCATGTTGAATGTTTTCTTATCCAGCGTCTCTGCTACGGCATCGCGCACTCCGCTGACTACTACTTCCTGAAGTGCGGTCGCATTCTCCTGCAACTCAATCATTCCGATATCCAGAAAAGCACTGAGCTTGCCCACGGGTGAAGACATTACCTTGCGTCGGTAGCCCAGGTAAGAGATATCCGTCACATAGTTTCCGGGAGCAATACCCGTTAATGTAAACCACCCTTTTTCATCACTCACGGTTCCTGCTACAAAAGCGCTGTCCTTTTCTGATTTGATCACCACGTTTACATAAGGAAGCGGTGCCGCCGATTTTGCATCGCGAATGGCACCGGATAGCGTTACCTTAGCGACCTGACCGAAACCGCAGGACGCCAGTAGCGAAAACAGAAACAGCAACTTCTTCATGCATTGATTGATATCTCGCAAACATGAAAATGAATTCTGTTGAAATGTTGGATTTACCCACTCGCCGTTTAAAAGCGCACAACAAAGTGATGACCATAGTCATACCGATAGGTTAACTCAAAATGGCAGGTGTCACATATTTTTTTTACGATGGCCAGGCCCAAACCGGTACTCTGTGCATTAGCGGTTTCTTTGCTGAATCGTTCAAACATTTTTTCGGTACTCATCTGCAGGGGCGGGCCACTATTGCTGATGCACAGGGCGCGTTCCTCGATGGTTACGTCTACCTTTCCGCCAGCCGTATTATGACGAATCGCATTGTGAATCAGGTTCGTCAGCAAGATCTCCAGCAGGGGCTTGCTGCAATGCACATTCAGCGCGTGAGCATGGTACGTGATTTCAATATGGTCCAGCTGAGCCACCGGCTGGAGGTTGACCAGTAATTCGCCCAGCACTACTCCCACTTCTACTTCTTCTTTCTCCAGAAACTGCTCATTATCAATCTTACTTAACAAGAGCAGGTTTTTATTCAGTCGCGACATACGCCTGGAAGCGGCCTCCAGTTCCATGATAATACCGGCATCCGCTTCAGACAAGGTGGGACTTTGCATGAGCAGATCCAGCTTTCCCTGGAAGATGGCCAGGGGTGTCTGCAACTCATGTGATGCATTCTCGATGAACTCCTTCTGCTGCAGAAACACCTTGCGATTACGATCCGTCAGTGCGCTCACCGTTTTATTCAGATCATCAAATTCAACGATGTGCGTGACTTCCGGTTCAATGGCCTTGTTTTTATCCAACTCGTAGGCTTTGAGTTGATTGATGGTGGAGTAGAATGGCTTCCAGATCTTGCGTGACAGCGATCGGTTAATGAATAATAAGCCCGCCACCAGCAACACAATGAGCAAGGTTTGCACCAGCGAGATCGCCAAAACCAAGCGGTCATTGTCTACCAGTGACATGCGGATAGAAAGGATGTATGGCTTGCCTTTAATCGTTACACTCGAAGAGATTTGCCGGAATGGCCGATACTCCTGCTCGGCACTGTCAAACACGGATATGGTTTCGAAGTGCCGGGGTACATGACGTCCTTTCGAGGGATAAATGTGTATGTTGTTGGAAAGATGGTCAAGTACTTCAAGGTCGGTCTCCAGATCATCGAGGTACGTGAAGTTGCCCAGGTGACTTAAAAACTGACTGGATTGAAGATCCAGTGTTTCATCGGTTTCTTCATTGAGAATTTCACTGATCGAAAAGAAGGAAACCGGAATACTCAGGATCACCAGAACGAGGGCGTACAAGAGAAGTGAGCGCAGGCTTAACTGAAGAAGTCTCATGCCGCAAATTTATATCCCAATCCGTAAATGGTCTTGAGATAATCCTCAGCACCTGCTTCTGTTAATTTCTTTTTCAGGTTCTTGATATGCGAGTAGATGAAATCAAATTTATCCAACAGCTCGGCATCGTCTCCGGAGAGATGTTCGGCGATCGCATTCTTGGAGACTACCCTGTTTTTGTTGGATACGAGAAACAGGAGTAGGTTATATTCTTTGCGGGTAAGTTCTACGTGCCCACCATGAACGAGTACGGTTTTTCCGAGCAGATCGATGGTAATTTCTTTAAAGGACAGTTTGGTATTCCCTTCAAACCGCTTTCTCCTGATGACTGCTGCTACGCGTGCACTCAACTCAGGAAGGTAAAAGGGTTTGGATAGATAGTCATCGGCACCCAGGTTCAATCCCGTCACCCGATCATCGAGTGAATTTTTGGCCGTAATGATGATGACCCCGTCGGCCTTCCCCATCCGCTTCAGTTCGTACAGGATCTGAAGTCCGTTTCCATCCGGCAAACTGATATCCAGCAGAATGCAATCGTAATCAAACAGCATGATCTTCTCCCGTGCTTCACTGGCGGTATACGCTATTTCACACACATAACTTTCCTGACGAAGGTATTGTGCCATTCCTTTCACTAATTCCTTTTCATCTTCAATCATCAGGATTTTCATAGCCGAACTAAAATTGAAAAGACGTCACTTCATTAAACCCTTCTTGAACGAATAGCTGGCAGTCTGGTACCAGGCAATGGCTTCATCAATCAGTTCATTGTCCTGAGGGAGGGCGGCCTGCTCCTGCCCCGGAGCAATAGCGAATGTGCCCACTTTCATTTGCGGGGAAAGGATGACGAGCTTGTTCCCTTTGATGTATCCCAGGTTCTGATAGGTACTGATGAAGGCACGCTCGCGGCCCGGCTCCAGTTGAAACATATCATAGCCATAAAATTTGCTGGTATAGGAG
>JAHEZH010000192.1:0-2287 GCA_023251155.1 Flammeovirgaceae bacterium
TACTGTTGGTTTGCCCGGTAATGGCGGTGCCTCCCGAAGCGACCGTGTACCATCGGTACTGGCCATTTGTTCCACCCGCTGCAGTGAGTGTAAGAGTGGCTGCACTGCATGAAGACGCACCTGTAGTGGTAGGTGCGTTAGGTGGTGTGTTGATCGTGCCGGTTACTGCGGTGCGTGTGCTCTCGCATGTTCCGTTGTTAATCGAAACATAGTATGTAGTGGTGCCTGTTAATGCAGGTGAGTATGTACTGTTGGTTTGCCCGGTAATGGCGGTGCCTCCCGAAGCGACCGTGTACCATCGGTACTGGCCATTTGTTCCACCGGCTGCGGTTAGTGTGAGAGTGGCTGCACTACATGAAGACGCACCTGTAGTGGTAGGTGCGTTAGGTGGTGTGTTGATTGTGCCGGTTACTGCGGTGCGTGTGCTCTCGCATGTTCCGTTGTTGATGGAAACATAGTACGTAGTGGTGCCTGTTAATGCAGGTGAGTATGTACTATTGGTTTGCCCGGTAATGGCGGTGCCTCCCGAAGCGATTGTGTACCATCGGTATTGCCCGTTTGTTCCCCCCGCTGCGGTGAGTGTGAGAGTGGCTGCACTACATGAAGAAGCTCCTGTAGTGGTAGGGGCATTAGGTGGTGTGTTGATTGTGCCGGTTACTGCGGTGCGTGTACTCTCGCATGTTCCGTTGTTGATGGAAACATAGTATGTAGTGGTGCCTGTTAATGCAGGTGAGTATGTACTGTTGGTTTGCCCGGTAATGGCGGTGCCTCCCGAAGCTGTCGTGTACCATCGGTATTGCCCGTTTGTTCCACCCGCTGCGGTAAGGGTCAATGCTCCCGTAGTACAGGAAGAATTACCCGTGGTAGTGGGAGCAGTGGGTAATGGATTAATACCAATTACGGCATTGTTAGTGTATTCATCGATCGCATTGGGTGCCGAGATTTTGCAACGGTAATTTCCTGCCCCGAAATTTCCAGTAGTATTGACTACCAGGGAAGCTGAAGTGGCTCCTGAATAACCACCGGCATTAGCGACATTATTCCAGATAACGGCAACCGGACTTGACGACTGCTTCTGCCATTGATACGTAATGACCGGATTGCCCGTAGCGGCAGTGGTGAGTGTTGCATTGGCTCCTTCACAAACAGCAGTAGATGCCGGTTGTGTAGTGATGATGATGGGAGGAGTGAGTCCGACATTATCCAGACTTCCGGTGTTGACGGAGGTTCTTGATCTGCCTTTTATTTGCAATGAAGTAAGATTGGTCAGTACACTTAAGATTTGGGCATTGGTAGCAGCGGCTCCCGTATTGCTATCCGAAGTACGCCAGTAGCCGGAGTCTTCGTTGAGGGGGATAGCAAATGTAGTCCAGGTGGGAGCAACAGTGGGGGCGAAGGGTATGGGTGGATAATAATACAATGTCGTGGTGCCATTGGACAGGATCGCTTCTGCCTGAATGAGTTCAGATCCTGCTGTGCTGCTTTGCTGCAGATCATACCGAAGTGTTCCATTCAGGTAGCCACTGAAGTTGCCTGAGAACTTTGAAGGGGCAACAAAAAACAAAGGAAGAGATACCGTGCCGGCACCCAAAACGTAGTTATACGAAACAGCCGAGACGTATCCCGAAGGGTTTCCTCCCGTTGAACTGTAAGCTATTCCAGCCAATGTATTTGGTGCAGTCCATCCCTCCGCATTGGAGGCAAAGTCACTTGTGATTTGTGCTTTCGCACTGACGACAAACAATCCGGTTAAAGCGACAACTAAAACAGTCCTTCTGATTCGAAAAAATAGCCACATAAATTTGGAGTGCAATAGCGTGAGATCAAGTAAATATAATCAGAAACAGCCAACTTTATTTCAGCAGACCAATCTCTTGTCACCTCGACAGGAAGTTCGTAATCACTATCGGGTGATGGACAACGAACAAATTTAAGCCAGGGCAGACTCATCTGATCATGCCCTGGTGTTGTTTTATTTCCCCGTTCGCTTCTTTTTTCAGAAGCGGTAACCACAATGCTACTCGTTGATTCCCGCCAGGTCAAGCATAAAGGCGTACATCAGTGCGGTCTCTTTCAGTGATTCAAATCTTCCGTACGAGCCGCCATGGCCTGCATCCATATTGGTTTTAAAAAGCAGCAGGTGGTCATCGGTCTTCATCGCGCGAAGGCGCGCTACCCATTTAGCCGGCTCCCAGTATTGCACCTGCGAATCGTGAAGTCCGGTGGTCACAAGTAAATTGGGATAGTTCTTCTTCTCTACATTATCGTAGGGTGAATAGGAAAGCAT
>JAHEZH010000192.1:2387-10763 GCA_023251155.1 Flammeovirgaceae bacterium
ACCGAGTTGCTTGTAAATTCCGGATTACTACCCAGCTGCACATCGTAAGCCGCTTCGTCAAAGTCAATGGTGTGTTCCGATTGGTCGGACCATTTGATCAACCGTATTTGGTTCAGGCCTTCTTTCGATTCCTGTAACACATAGTAGTCTTTGAAGAACTCCACCTTCTCCAGAAAAATATCCTCCCGATGGGGCACTACCTCTTTCCAGTTGGCTTTGCCTGGTTTGTTCACGGGTGCTTCTACAATGCGGTAGTTCGTTGCGTTCAGGTTGGTGCGTAGGTAAAACCGATCGCCCACATGATCCGCAGAATACGTCACCTCATCGCTGATCGGCTCGATGAGAGTGGGTTTACTTTTGATATTGCCGGCACTCACAAAGCGTACTTCCGCGGCATCGGTGCGGCTGGAGTGAATGAACAGAAATTGCTCGGAGCGCGATTTGCTGAGGGAGCACTCCAGCGTGCTGTCTTTTTCGTGGTAGACCAGCTCATCTTTCAATGGATCTGTCCCCAATGTGTGTTTGAAAACACTATTGCCGATCAAGGTGGTCGGATCCGTGCGTACATACAAAATGGTTTTATTGTCATTGTACCATACCACTTGCCCTTCGGTACCTCCGATTTTATCGGCCAGCAGTTTACCGCTGTTCATGTCTTTGAATCGGATGGTGTAAAATCGGCGTCCCACGGTATCAACAATGATATTTACCAACTGATGATTGGGACTTACTTCGGTGTCCATATCAAAAAAAGACTGGCCTTTGCTCAGCTCATTGCCGTTGGCGATTACTTCTTCCGGTGCATTCAGCGAACCTTTCTTGCGGCAATACACCGGATATTCAAAGCCTTCTTCGTAGCGCGTATAATAGAAGTAGTTGTCCAACGGATAAGGCACTGATTCTTCTTTCTCTCTGATGCGGCCTTTCATCTCCGTAAAAAGTTTTTCCTGCAATGCCTTCGTGTGCGCCATCATGGTATCCGCATACGCATTCTCCGCTTCCAGGTAGTGGATCACCGCAGTGTCTTCGCGGTTTTTCATCCAGTAGTACTCATCGGTGCGCTTGTGTCCGTGCTTCGATGTAATCTCGAACGGCTTCTTGACGGCCATCGGAGGTTTTATTTTGGTGCTGCTCTTTTTTGAGTCGCAGGCCCCCATCAGCACGAGTAGGAAAAAAGACAGGAAGAGGTGCAGAATACGATTCATTTCAGTAGGTGATGTTTGCGGGACAAGGTCGCAAATAATTACCGATCAGCGAAGTTTTGCCTGCTCCTGTGACCAATCGTTTTACTGCTTTTATTTTATTGCTTAGCTTTGAGTACTTTTTAAACTAAATGGCCGAAAACACCTACAAGTCCAACACATTCAAAAAACCGGAGAAGGAGAAAAAAGGGAAACCCGCCAAATCGAAAATCAACTTCAACTTCAGTTTTGCATTTTTTAAAGATCCGAGATTCAAGCTGGCTTTCGGCTTCTTTTTAATCATCACCGCACTTTACCTTTTCACGGCTTTTCTTTCGTACCTGTTCACCGGTAAGGCCGACCAGAGTGTGGTGGAAGCCTACAGCGACTCAAGTCTGATGGACTCGGGCATGGAAGCGCGCAACTGGCTGGGGTTGTACGGTGCAATCACTTCGCATTTTATCATCTTCCGATGGTTGGGCATATCCGCTTTCTTTATTCCACCGGTCTTGTTTTTACTGGGCTTCCGCATGGTGTTTGTGCGTGAGCTGGTTCCTATTTTTTCGGTGTTCATTCTTTCTGTTTTCGCGGGATTGTGGGTGAGCCTGCTTTTGGGTTACCTCACGCATAGCTTTGATGGGCCCACCGAAGTGAATTTTCTCAGTGGAGGTTTAGGCTATGAACTGGCCCGTATCTCCGATGGATTATTCGGATGGGGAACATTGCTGATATTGGTACTGACCCTCTTCATCTTCATCATCTATTTCTTCAATGTCACCTCCATCAATGCGTTTCAGGTAAAAGATCCGAAGCCGATGGGCAACGATGCCATCATCCCGGATGTGCCCGTGGGTGTTGTTGTGGAAGAACCCAAATCCATGTACACCGATGAGCGCGACAACTGGCCTGCATTAGAGCCGGAGCCCGAACCCGAGCCCGAACTGGAGCTGGTAGTGCCACCGATCAAACCACTCGCCACCAAGCGCGAGGAAGTCAAGCTGGAAGTTGTTGTGCCTCAGCCAGCCGAGAAAAAAGAACCGCAGTTTGCTGTGGAAGAGCCTACCGATAGTGAAGAGCTGGCGTTGAAACTGGTGGAGCAGTTAGGGGAGTATGACCCTACGTTAGACCTGGGCAGTTATCGATTTCCTACGCTGGAGTTGTTGAATGAGTACGATACCGGCAAAGTGCAGGTGACGCAGGAAGAGCTCAACGCGAATAAAGACAAAATCATCGCTACGCTGGTCAATTTCAAAATAGGTATCCAAAGTATCAAAGCGACCATCGGGCCTACGGTTACCTTGTACGAGATTGTTCCTGATGCCGGGATAAAAATATCACGTATCAAAAACCTGGAAGACGATATTGCACTAAGCCTTGCAGCATTGGGTATTCGTATCATCGCACCTATCCCCGGCAAGGGTACTATCGGTATCGAAGTGCCGAACAAGAACCGGGAGATGGTGGGCATACGTTCGGTGCTGGCCAGTGAAAAATTCCAGAAATCAGATAAAGAACTTCCGATTGCCGTAGGTAAAACAATCTCCAACGAAGTGCTGGTCATTGACCTGGCCAAGATGCCTCACTTGCTGGTGGCCGGTGCTACCGGGCAAGGAAAGTCGGTAGGGTTGAATGTGATTCTGACTTCCCTGTTGTATAAACGTCATCCATCGCAGCTCAAGTTTGTGCTGGTCGATCCGAAGAAGGTGGAGATGTCGCTGTTCAGCAAAATCGAACGTCACTTTCTGGCCAAGCTTCCCAACAGCGAAGAGGCCATTATTACCGATACCAAGAAAGTAGTGCATACCCTCAACTCGCTTTGTATCGAGATGGAGAACCGCTACGAGATATTGAAAGATGCGGGTTGTAAAAACCTGAAAGAATACAATGCGAAGTTTGTGTCGCGCAAGCTCAACCCGAAAGAAGGCCATCGTTTCCTGCCCTATATTGTGTTGGTGATCGATGAGCTGGCCGACTTGATGATGACGGCAGGTAAAGAAGTAGAAACGCCCATTGCGCGTCTGGCACAGCTGGCGCGTGCGATTGGTATTCACCTGGTAGTGGCTACCCAGCGCCCTTCGGTGAACGTTATCACCGGTGTGATCAAAGCTAACTTCCCGGCACGTCTGTCTTTCCGCGTTACTTCCAAGATTGACTCACGCACTATTCTGGATGCCGGTGGTGCAGATCAGCTCATTGGTATGGGCGATATGTTGTTGTCCACCGGATCCGATATCATTCGTATTCAGTCTGCCTTTATTGATACCCCTGAGATTGAAAAGATGGTGGACTTCATCGGTTCGCAACGTGGCTACGATTCGGCTTACATGCTGCCTGAGTTTGAAGGCGAAGATGAAGGTGGTGTGGCGGATATTGATTTGGCAGAGCGTGATGTCCTGTTTGAAGAAGCCGCGAAGCTGATTGTGATGCACCAGCAGGGAAGTACCTCCTTGATCCAGCGCAAGCTGAAACTGGGATACAACCGTGCCGGCCGACTGATCGACCAACTGGAGGCCGCCGGAATAGTAGGTGCATTTGAAGGATCGAAGGCACGCGAGGTGCTGATCAAAGATGAAATGAGTTTGGAACAATTATTGAATAACTTGAAAGAAAAACACGGTCAGTCCATAAAATAGAAATCATGAGAAAGTTAGTTTTTGCAGCAGTTTTAGCGGTTTTAGGATCCAACGCCTTTGCCCAGTACGATCCCAAGGCATTGGAAATACTGGATGCGATGGCAAAAAAATATAAGGCCATTCCCTCTTTTGAGGCAAATATTTCATACACCCTCACCAACGAGGTCGAAAAAATCAACGAAGAGTTTAAAGGCAAAATCACGGTAAAGGGAGATAAATACCGCCTGGCCCTGCCCGAGCAGGAAGTGATCAACGATGGCACTACCGTATGGACGTACCTGCCCGAAGCGAAGGAAGTGAACATCGATAACTTCGACAAGAACTCAGACGATATCAACCCTTCTAAAATCTATGAGATCTATAAGAAGAACTACAAGTACCTGTACATTCAGGATAAAACCGAAGCCGGTGTAGTGCTGGAAGAAATAGACCTTGTTCCTGAAAAGAAGGATGCACAGTTTTTTAAAATCAAAATGCTGATCAACAAGAAAGACAAGAGCATCAGCAGCTGGACTATGTTTGATAAGTCAGGCAACCGTTATAAGTACTCCATTGCCAAATTCAATCCGGCAGTGAAGACCGAAGATTCCTTCTTTACCTTCGATACCAAGAAACATCCGGGAGTAGAAGTAGTAGACTTGCGATAATTCCGGCTACAATAAAAAATCAAAAGCCACTACTCAGTTCATGAGGGTGGCTTTTTTTATGATCCTCCATCACCACAAAATGAGATACTCCTGCACCAGTGCTTAGCTCAGGTGGTTTTTTTTGATACGCGTATGTGTTTCAGTTTGTGCAGAGCTGCGCAACGGAAGCAGATCAGAGGAAGTACTGATTTGATTTGATGAGGGGTTTATTGGGTTATGCTGAATTAACTCATGCCAGGGTAACTCAAAAAACGTAGACCATGAGTTTGGTGTACCTTACCATATATATAAAATGCATTACCTTTGCTGCCATGATCAAGAAAGCAAAAAAGAAGACCGTTAATAAAAGTGCCAAAGCAGTAAAGGAAAGAGCAGAGATGCTGCTGATTGCAGAAGGTGGTGTGAAAATGCTTTTCGCGCTGGCGGTAGAAAACAACAAAGCCAACGCGCAATTCATCTCCAACTGGATGGAAAGCTGGATTGCTTCTTTGGTGGAAGTGGGCTTCAATAAGCAACAAGTAGCTAAAACGTTCCTCTCCTGGCAGGCCGACTTCGAAGCCAACAACGATCCGATCGATGAACATTTGAACCGCATCTTCAATCCAAAAATACGCCCGCTATCGAAGAAAGATGTCACGCTGTATGACGGATTGATCAACAAGTGGGTGGTGAATGATTAAGGTGATGTGAAGAAGGAATTGATTTGAAAATGAGATCACGAGGTGATTGGGTTCATGATCCCGATGTCATTTCAGGTCAGTACTTTCCACGCGCTACTACCTTTTAACTTTTTCCTCCTTCACCTGGTAAAAATGCGGCAGAAATAGGTTATTCTGCCGAACGAATTGGTACTTCCTTAAGTTTAGTTACTGATTCCGTTTTACAAAATGCCTGAACCTGTACAAGAAAGACGGCTTGGTCTTCTGCAAGCCACCGCCATCAACATGACCGATATGGTGGGCATTGGCCCCTTCATCACTTTACCTATGGTGATTGGTATCATGAATGGCCCTTACTTTCTTTACGCATGGCTGGCTGGCGCTGCGCTTTCGTTCATCGATGCCATGATCTGGAGTGAGCTGGGGGCAGCGTTCCCGATGGCCGGAGGTTCATATAATTTCCTGAAAGAAGCATATCCTAAAAACGGGTTGAATAAACTTATGAGCTTCCTGTTTGTATGGCAGACCATGATACAGGCACCGCTGGTGATTGCTTCGGCAGCGATTGGTTTTGCTTCGTACTTCTCTTACCTGCTACCGCTTACCGTGTGGGAAGCAAAACTGATGAGCGGGGGAGTGGTGATCTGTGTCATTGCCTTGCTCTTCCGCAGAATAGAAGCCATTGGTAAAATCAGCATCTTCTTATGGATAGCGGTACTCGGCACCATGATGTGGATTATAGGAGGAGGATTGGTACATGGCAACTTCACTGCACCCATTAGGCACGTCAACGATGGGTTAACGCTCAACTATTCATTTGTAGTGGCACTGGGTTTTGCTTCCGTAAAAAGTGTGTATAGTTATCTGGGGTATTATAATGTATGCCACCTGGGTGGCGAAATTGTGAACCCGTCTAAAAATATTCCGAAAAGCATGTTCTTTTCGATAGCGGGTATTTTCCTGCTGTACATGCTGATGAACGTCAGCGTAGTGAGTGTGGTGCCGTGGCAGCAGGCAAAGGAGAGCGAGTTTGTGCTCAGTCTTTTTATGCAGGAGCTCATGGGTGGTACTGCGGCCAAACTATTAACCGGTCTTATCCTTCTGGTTGCATTTGCATCGGTATTCTCGGCCACCCTGGGGTATAGCCGAATACCGTATGCAGCGGCTGTCGATGGTGCCTTCTTTAAGTTGTTTGCACGCCTTCATCCCACTGGAAAATTTCCGTATGTATCGTTACTCGTCTTGGGTGGTATTGCGTTGTTTTTCAGTTTGCTGTTTAAGCTCAGCGAAGTAATCAGTGCGATACTGGCCATGCGTATACTGATTCAGTTTATCGGGCAGGCAGTGGGGCTGTTGTTACTTCGCGCAAAGAAGAAAAAAGATTTCCCGTACCGGATGCCGTTATTTCCTGTACCTGTTTATGTTGCCATTGCCATGTGGGCTGCTATACTGATCTCTACCGGTATGCACATGGTGCTGGGTGGTGTTACCGTAATTCTGTTGGGAGTGATTGCCTTCTTGATCAAAGCAAAGCTTGAAAAGCAGTGGCCTTTTGCTGAGCTTCCTTCCGTCACGGAGTAAAACCACCGATGCTGCTTTATTACATCGCTACGAAGAGCAGCTTATCTTTTTTTACGAATGCTTCCTGGTTCATCCACTGTACACGGAGCCAGATGTCTTTTTCGCCCGTTACGTTCAGTTGATGTCCCTCACCGATGATGGCCACCACCGAAGCACCGGCCGAAGGGCCACTCATAAGGTAAGTAGCACTTCCAGATACAATGCCCTGATGTAAATCGGTGGAGTAATTCACCTGTGCAAACAACACCGCCAGGAAAAAAAGAAGAACAAAGCCGGCAACCAGAGGGCGGTCTTGCTGTTTTCTTTTTTGATACACCACCAGTGCCAGAGCAAAAAGTGTGATTGCAACTAAAGCAATGCTGATCTGTGATTTGTATTTTTTTAATGTATTGCGAAAGAACGCCTGATCCGAGGAGGCAAATCCCTCCAGTTTATTCTTGTCGGCCAGCTGTTCTATTTTTTTTAGCGTTTGTTCATCATTGGTTACCTGGTGGTAGCGCTGCAGGTAATAGATCGATTTGCTGACATGGCCGAGTCCTTCCTGTATGTAAGCCATTTTCAGCAGCATGGCAGGAGAATAACGTCCTGATTCATAGATGTTTTCGTACAACTTAAAGGACTGCGTGTATTGGCGGGCCTTAAACAGCGAATCGGCTTTGGTGAGAATCACCTGCGCGTGGGAGACCGAGACCGAGCCCAGAAACATAAAGACAGATATTATAAGAATTTTTAGAGCCCGTGTTTGCATATGTTTTTTATCATATTACCTTTGCAGCCTCAATTACGGAAAAGGCTTTTAAAAGGGCAAATTCGTAAGGGTAAATGGTAAGATTCCGTAGCTCAGCTGGTAGAGCAATACACTTTTAATGTATGGGTCCTGGGTTCGAATCCCAGCGGGATCACAAAGAAAAATCTCTCCTCAAAGAATTTTCTTGGTTATTGGGGCCGGTTGAATGTTAATCGTGCTTTGATTGAAAAAGAAAAGATTAGTCAGATGGGCTATCTGATTAAACTAAAGTAAAAAACAGATACAAAGATCGGGGCGTAGCGTAGCCCGGTATCGCGCCTGGTTTGGGACCAGGAGGTCGTCAGTTCGAATCTGGCCGCCCCGACTTAAAGGCTTAAATCAATCAGATTTAAGCCTTTTTTTATGCTTAGTACCAAAAAACCGACTTCACGTTTTGAAAATTATTTTTAGGTAATCTTCAGTAAGTGAGATACGCCAGAAGGAAATAAGCACCAAGGCGAGAGGCTTGTATTGCTGTATAAGCTGGGCGAATACATATATCGGCTTATAATGGCTTCTCAAACTGATTGAATAACTTCTATTTTTCAGAGTAACTATGTTAGCAACAGTATTGCAGACAGTCGCATTCCTTACAATAATCCTTTGCATTATCATTTATGTAAGGCAGTTATTTAAAACGTTGGGTTACTTTGAGTATGATACTGAAGAAGAAAGAAAAGAGTATCAAACGTGGCTTGAAAAGGAAGGCCGACAGAGAATGGTCTTAGCGGTAATATCACTTATCATTTTAACAATCGGACTCGTAATGTTTATAAGGACTGAATATTTATAATTCATTTTCTTACGTTCAATAACCAATCATCTAATCTTTCTTTTGCAGCAATAATTTTCGATTTGAAAGTAAACTGAAATTCAGGATCATTAATA
>JAHEZH010000313.1 GCA_023251155.1 Flammeovirgaceae bacterium
CCATTCAACAGGAACGGGCCTTTCTCTACAAATTCAAAATTTCTGAAACCAATTTTTTCGGTATGCTTACTTTCTCCAGCCGAAGTTTTAATGGACGCTTCAATCGTATACAATTGGGGCTGGTCAGTTGACCAGCGTTGAGGCTTCTTTACTTCAAACGAAGGGAGAATCACTTTACCAGATAGCGAAACGAGGGGTACCTGCTTTTGCTGAATGAGCTTCCCCTGAGGATCGGTCAGTTTAATGATGGCTTCTCCTGCATGGATGTGATCGGGATTATAAAAAACAGCGTTCACTTTAATGGTACCCACCTTACCTTCTTTATCTACCTCGGGCCATACAACCAATTTATCGAATGAAACGGCAGGTGCATATACCAGATTGAGGTAACGATAAATGCCTCCATAAATATTAAAGTCAGACAAGCTTGACGGAATCATTTCCAGATCGCGCGAGTTATCCGTTCGAACCGACAAGGGTATTTTTCCCTTGAATTGCTTTTGAAATACTTCTTTCTTTTTAAATTCGTTTACCGCATCCGTGACATCTACTACCCACTCGTCATAACCGCCCACATGCTCCCCTACTTTTGTTGTGTAGATATAAACCTCCGTCTTTTGTCCTGCTCCTTCAAAATGAAGTAATGTTCTCCCCTTGTCGTAAGGATTGTTAATGAGTAGCTGCGTACGATACCAGGAAGGCCCCTGATAATAGTTTACATCCGGATCAACGGCATCCTGCGCATTCACACAATGTGGTAATGAAACAGCATCCCACAGCGGCACGCTTTCCGGATTACCTTTACCAACCGGGCGCACGGCTTCCCAAATCCCGCCAAGGTCTTGCTTCAGAAATTCCCAATGAGCATTGAGTCGTTGCTTTTGTTGTGACTGAACATGCGTTACAGACACCACGATGATGATCGCGAATAAGAATTTTTTCACTGCGCTATTGATTTATTTTTTCATCATGTGATGAATGCCCAATTCCAGTCCGCGCAGTTCCGCTAATCCGCGCAAGCGACCGATCGCCGAGTAGCCGGGATTGGTTCTCTTTTTCAAATCGTCCAGCATCTGGTGTCCATGATCAGGGCGAAAAGGAATGGGCTTATTTCGTTTTTGCTGCACGTTCACCAGCGCATGCATCACTCCCGCCATGTCCACATCACCGGCAAGGTGATCGGCTTCGAAGAAATTCCCTTCTTCATCACGCTTGGTGCTACGCAAGTGAATAAAGTTAATCCGTTCTCCCAATCGATTGACAATTCCAACCAGGTCATTATCGGCACGCACGCCAAAGGAGCCGGTGCAAAAACACAACCCGTTGTAAGGTGAGGAATACGCATCTACCAATTGTCTGGCATCGCCTTCGGTACTTAACACGCGTGGCAATCCGAAGATCGGATAGGGAGGATCATCAGGATGTATGGCCAGCTGCACTCCTTCCCGCTCTGCCACCGGAGCCACTTGTTGAATAAAATCATAAAGGTGGGTGCGAAGGCGATGGTCATCAATGGAAGCATACTCATTCAATACTTTTTGAAAAGCCTCCAGCGTGTATCCTTCTTCCGCTCCTGGCAATCCGGCAAGAATATTCTTCTGAAGCTGGTCCGCTGCTTCCTTGTTCAGGTTTTCAAAATACACTTTCGCCTGGTCTACGCGCCTGGGAGTATAATCCTGTGTTGCCTTTGATCTTTTCAAGATAAACAGATCAAAGGCAGCAAAGGCAACCGCATCAAAGCGCAGTGCCTTAGAGCCGTCATCGGTTACGTATGAAAGATCCGTGCGTGTCCAGTCCAGTACCGGCATGAAGTTATAGCATACCGTGGTGATACCGCATTGAGCCAGGTTCACAATGCTCGCCTGGTAATTCCTGATGT
The DNA here is from genome assembly GCA_023251155.1 of Flammeovirgaceae bacterium. GTDB lineage: Bacteria > Bacteroidota > Bacteroidia > Cytophagales > Cyclobacteriaceae > ELB16-189. The sequence goes on from JAHEZH010000313.1 coordinate 1,880, forward strand.
ATTGCTCGTAACCCGGCTTTTGTTTCTTGATATCCTCATGCACAGGAATACTTTCCACCACTGACCACACCAAACCGGCATCTTCAATTTCCTTCTTGCGTTTTTGTATTTCTTCCACGCTCCATACTGCTCCATTGGGTACATGATGCAATGCACTCACCACACCCGTTGCGCCCGCCTGACGCACATCACTTAAACTCACCGGATCATTTGGTCCGAACCATCTCCATGTCTGTTCTAAAAATTTCATCTTATTAATTCTTTCTTTCAACTACCGTGGTCGGTGTCCTCACAGACCACCACTTTTATTTAATTCCGGTTCGGTGAGGACATCCACCGAGGTGTCAGTAGCAGTAAATCCAATTCTCCAGTGTCTCAATTCAGCCATATCAATGGATGCCTCACCGGCAAATTACGAATCACTTCGTCTACCTGTGGATTGTGATCTGAAACTTTCCAGGCATCCAACCACTGTTTATTATGGAACGTTAGTGCTCCGAATAGCAAAGAAGGCTGTGCTACCGGCCAGTTATCCCAATACATAACATCTTTTTGATAGGGCCATTTCGTTTTATCCGCGAGGTAAGGAAATAAAAAAGCTATTCCTTTCTCGATCGATTTGTCATCAGCGGTACGGTAATTCCACAGATTATTTTCCCTGTCTGATAAGATCTGGCAGATCATCACCATGGCATCGAGATTAAAAATGGAATATCCGTAAGGTTTCGTCCTTTTCAACTCCAGCGGAAAACTTCCATCCACCGCCATCTGGTTGGGTAATAACACCGTCTTATATCGGGTTCTGCAAAAATCCAGTAGCTCCTTGTTATCCGTTAGTCGGGCAAAGGAAGCCACCTGCATGACCCAGCAGGTACCATGGTTGTTCTTCGCCTCCATTTCATCTTTGCCATATTGATGTGTGGTCAGCCAGATCAAATAATCACTGAACCATTTTTTTATCGTAGCCGCTAACTTCTTGTCAAATGCCTTCGCGCTTTCCATGACTAAAATACCTTGCGCTACTTCCATCAGCTGAATGGTATCGATGATCCCGATTCCTCTGCCGGTAGCTCTGCCTTTAATCGCCTGAGCAAACTGAAGATCGGGATTCATCCGCGTTTCCGCATCTGCAAACCATGCCCTAAGATGACGCATGGCGTGGTGAAGGTATTGCTCGTCTTTTGTCAATACATAAGCAGAACCAAGTGCACCTATAATTTTACTAAAACGAATCATAGCCAGACGATGAGCCGTAAAGTTATCCGGGTTGGTTAACCCATCACGCTGCACGTAGGGTCCGGCTAAATTCGTAGAATCCGGCCACCAATAGTCGCCTTCCGAATAAAAGTCGTGAATGGTTCCTGCACTTCTCGGAGAGGAAGAAGCCGTGACCGTAACCGCCTGTTGTTTCATCGCCCATGCTGCTTCTTCCATGGTCTGCGCTTTCAATGTCGCTTCCATTTCTTTTCTGAACGTAGCCTGACCGGTCACTTGCTCGGTGAGAAGACAAAGAACGAACCACAGCAGTAAAAAACAGGTTCTCCTCATTTCACACTCACCTGAAGTGGAACAGACAACTGTTGAGCAAACCTATCCAGGTAATCATTCCATGCCTCACGCGAAGTAATCACTCCGGCTTTGCTCCATCCAAAACCAGTATAGTACGTCACTTTCTTCTCCGGCTTTGTCATGATGTAAATCTGGCTCAAATCCTTTTTCAGAGTACGATAATCCGCATGATCCAGGATTGATCCAGGATCAACCACAACACCTGTCCCCAGTGGGGCATCATCAATCGTTTCCCAATATGAAAACCATCCCTTCTTTGCATTCATGCTGACTGTGCCTTTCTTCTCATGCAGCGTAATTCCAATCGTGATGTTCGGGATGGTGCCTGAAGTGGAAGTGATGTCTTCTACTTTATAGAGCTGGCTACCCAGATCCAATGTAATTCGTTTGGTTTCGTTAACAACCACCTCATCTACTTTCCACGGGGCGTAAGTCAGTTCAAAA
>JAHEZH010000193.1 GCA_023251155.1 Flammeovirgaceae bacterium
CCATCACGCTCATTGCCATATAAAGCACCATACTGAAGTGTAATGGGTTTACTCGATTCAACCATGTAGGTATGACCTGTTTCCATCACGTCTCTGCCCAGGGTTTTGAAATAGATGATATCCTGTCCGCGATGGAGCAATTGCGTTCCAACTACGGTGGCATTCTCATAATCAATATTGGTATAACCGGATATAGTAGTGGGCCCCACCGAGATTTTCTTAATGGTGACCAGGGTAGAGTCTTCGTAGACGAATGTGTTCAAATCGCGTTTTGAACTGCTGATCTGGGGAGCGTAAATAACAAAACGCTCGCCTATTCCTTTTTGGCCTATGGATGGAACAAAGTCGTGCTGCCAGTCGCTATTGGTAGACTGAGATACCAATACGTTCTTGTCGGAATGGATTATAAAATAATCACCGTCTTGCTTCCATGTTCCTCCGGAAGCATAGCGTGCATCGTCGTTAATCCCGTTATCAGCGATGTACAGAATGTAGGACTGACCACGAGACAGCGTACCCGACTTTGAATCATCGGTGTCACCATCGCTTCCATCATCTGTAATTTCAAAATGAGTATCATCAAATATGGCGGTAACCACCAGGCAGACATTGCGTTTTACCGGATCGTTATTAGGAGGCACAAAAACATTGAAGTAGGTCGAAGCTTCACCTTGCGCGTACACCTGCGCAGGAATACACAACCGAAAAACGGATAACAGGATAGCGATTTTCAACGATAATTTCATGGTCACTCGATTTAGCAGTGATCGCATGCCCAAAAAGATGCCAAACGCCTGAAAGGGACTTAAACCCACAAATTCAGCTGGAACAATTCCATGTAATGGAAAATAAACCCGGAGATAGACGGTTATTTCCTTAAGTAAATCCGCAGATTTAAAATTCCGTATCGCCACCGTTCTCCTTATAAGGGTTAACAATTAACTTACGTTACTTTAATGCGTCATACCATTTCTTGTTAACCTGACGAAGATGTATACTTCTGCGCGTGTTCTGAAAAGAAGGTATTTGTTTTTCATTGTATCCGTTGTGGTGGTGATTATTTGCACACAATTAGTGGTACAGTATGACATCAGTCTTCAAAACTCAGATGCTCATTTAATCAATCAGGCGGGCCGACAGCGCATGCTTAGTCAGCGTATCTCTAAAATTGCCCTCTATTTATATTACAATTCTAAAAACGTCAGCCCGGCTCCCGACCATTTTCGTGATTCTCTCAAAGTGCTGGCGGATGAATTTGAACGATCGCATTTTGATTTAATCAAAAGAAATGAGTCGGGCGAAAAAAGCGAGGCCATTGCCTACCATCTTCAACAGAACACCTCCAATCTGAAATCCATTGTTAATTCGGTACGCAGTATTATTCAAAATCCGAATGATCTTCACCTTGAAGAGAATTTAGCCCGCATTACGGAGCTGGAGCTTCCTTTTTTACTCCAGATGGAAAAAACGGTAGCCGTCTACCAGCGTGAAGCAGAGCACAAACTGAAATACCTCAAATCCGTTGAACTTATCCTTTCTTTTTTTACTGTTCTTATTCTGGTGTTGGAATTTATTTTCATTTTCCTTCCTACGCTGAATCGGTTGAATTTCGGTAATCAGAAACTCATTAACGTAAACCGTTTGCTGACGGAGCGTAATAATGAACTCATCCGGTCAGAGGAAAAAGTTAACGGGCATCTGGAAGAAATTAAATTTCTTCAGGAGAATTTAGAGCAGCGGGAGCGACAGTACCGCGAATTAGTTGAAAGTGCTACTGATATTATTTATGAACTCAACGATGCGGGGCAATTTGTTTTTGTGAACGAAATCATGGTGAACATCAGCGGATATGCCAAGACGGAAATTCTTGGAAAAACCTATCAGACGCTGATACATCCCGATGATGTGGAGCGTGTCGAGAAATTTTACAGGTCGCAGATCCGGGAGGGACAGACAGTGAGTTACCTGGAGTTCCGGATGAGAATTAAAAATGGGGACGTGGTATGGATCGGACAAAATGCAAAGTTCACCTTTGAAAAGGAATGGGTAACCAAAGTGTATGTTGTAGCGCGTGACATTACGCAGTTAAAGCGAGTGCAGGATCAATTGGTTGAAAGTGAACAATACTATCGGCTGCTTTCAGAAAACTCAACCGACGTAATATCACTGACTAATCAGTTACGCTTTTTTACTTTTGTTTCGCAGTCCTGCAATGAAGTAATGGGATATGATCCTTCGGAAATGATTGGCAGGTCTACCTGGGAATTTATCCATCCGGAAGATGAAGCACGGATCAGGGAGAGTGGCGAGAAAGTAAGACAACATGGAGAATCAGTAGCGTTGGAATTCAGAGTCCGTCACAAGCGGGGTCACTTCATCTGGGTGGAGTCCTTTTCAAAACAATTTTTTAAGGACAACAGTAATGAAGTGTTTGTTCAATCCTCCTTCCGTGATATTACAAAAAGAAAAAAAGCAGAAGAGCAACTTGCCGAGAATGAAAAACTATACCGGCTTCTTTCTGAAAATTCGCGGGATGTCATCAGTCTGCACCGTATCGATGGAACGTTTGAATTCATTTCGGCTTCATGTATTGACTTGCATGGCTACCGGCCCGATGAGTTGATCGGAAGAAACGGATCTGAATTTGTCCATCCCGAAGATGCAAAGGAAATAGAAAAGAATGCTCCGCGGATTCTTGAACTAATGCAGCAGGGCATTCCGGTTGAACCTATGCAGTTCCGTATTATGAGCAAGAACCGTGGACCGATCTGGGCCGAAAATGTGATCAAACCCATTTTTCAAAATGATCAGCTCACCGGATTTCAATCCACGGTACGGGATATTTCAGCAAGAAAACAAAATGAGCTCGTATTGCAGGAAGCAAAAGAACAGGCATTGCATGCTGCCAGGGCCAAGAGCCAGTTTCTTAGCATGATGAGTCATGAAATCCGCACGCCAATGAATGCCATTATTGGTCTCACCAATTTGCTGATGGATAGGGATCCACGAAAGGATCAGATGGAACATTTGCAGTTGCTTAAGTTCTCCGGTGAGAACTTGCTTACCATTATTAATGACATTCTTGATTTCAGCAAGATTGAAGCGGACAAGATACAACTTGAATTTATCCATTTTGATTTGAATGAACTTCTTGAAAAGACGGTGAAGATGTATCATTCCCGCGCAGCCGAAAAGGGAATCGAATTGCTGTTTCATTTTCCAGTGGATATGTATCCCTATATCGTGGGTGATCCCGTTCGTCTCGGGCAAATCATAACTAATCTCATCGGGAACGCTATTAAATTTACAGAGGAGGGAACGGTTATTCTACAGGTTATTCAAGAGCAGGAAGATAGTGAATCCATTGCTTTCCGTGTTGAAGTACTGGATACCGGTATTGGTATTTCTCAGGATAAATTATCGGTCATATTTGAAGGTTTTTCTCAGGCTGAGTTGGCAACAACAAGGAAATATGGAGGATCCGGGTTGGGATTATCCATCACGAAATACCTGATCCGTCTGATGGGGGGTGAGATATTCGTTGAAAGCCAGCTTGGAGCCGGCTCCCGGTTTTATTTTTCACTATGGTGTAAAAAAGGACAGAAGCCTTCCTTTACTCAAAATAATTCGGAAGACTTTACCGAATTGTTCCGTGAAAAGAACATCCGGATTTTACTTGCGGAAGATAATACCACGAATCAACTGGTGGCAACGGGATTTCTGCATAGCTGGAACATTTCGGTAACCATTGCCAGTAATGGCAGAGAAGCCGTAGAGCTGATCGCTGCTAAAAACTATGACCTTGTTCTGATGGATTTGCAAATGCCCGAAGTGAACGGTTACGAAGCCGCAAAGCTGATCCGTGACCTGCCCGATGAGTATTTTCAGCGGGTACCCATTATTGCACTCACTGCCTCGGCAGTAGGAGATGTGAAGGATAGAGTCATGTCCGCAGGTATGTCTGACTTTATGACTAAACCCTTTCAGCCGCACGCTTTACAGCGCATTATTGCAGCGCATATTTTTAAAGATAAACCTGTTCAGCCGGGTTTTACAAAATCATCTTTGTTGTCTGACACGCTTAATGGCATTACAAAAGGTGACCACGTTTTTAAAAAACGACTGCTCGATTCGGCGTTGGATAATCTGAATGAATTGAAAGAAGAATTCGACCGCGCGGTAGAGAACAACGATCCGGAAATCTTTAATGCGGTTGTTCACAAATGTAAAATGACATTGAATTTCCTGAAGAATAACGAACTGGATCGGGTAATAATGAAAATCAGCCGGCTGCTTAGGGAATCAGGATCAGTAAAGATGCCCTCTTATTTAAAAGAAGAATTTTACAACACTTTAGCGGAAACCGTTCATACCACCCATTCACTGATGGACAATTAGGCTAGCTGTATTTTTTAGTCAGATCATCGATGATACGGAGCACCACCGTCTCTACGTTTTCAATGGCAGCACGTACTTCGGCGTGATTAATGTTTTTAGGGTCAATGGTATCAAGCATTGTGATGTCCGATTTTAAAATAGTAATTCCAAAGTTATCCAGGGTGGGTTTTATTTTGTGGGCAATGGATTTCACTTTTGTAAAATCTTCTTTCTTATATGAATCGGACAATGAGCTGATCGATTCAGGCAAATTTGTGCAAAAGAGTTTGACCATGTTTGCGATAAAATCGGAGTTGCCATGACTCAATGCCGTTAATTTACTGAGATCGAATAAATCCTCCTCCCGTTGAAAGGAGACCGATTCGTTCTGTTCTGCTACGTGCACTTGATGGCCAGCATTTTTTTGAATAGCCAGAATCAGCAATGCTTCATCAAAAGGTTTGGTAACATAATCATTCATACCCACCTGCATGCACCTTTCTATTTCATTTTTAAATGCATTGGCTGTCAGTGCAATGATCGGAGTATTCAGTTTTAATTCATTACGGATAATCAGGGTAGCTTCCAGTCCGCTCATCACGGGCATTTGGAGATCCATTAAAATCAAATCAAAGGACTTGTTCCTTAACAGGTCGATGGCTGCGATGCCGTCTACCGCCTCTTCGATAATTACTCCCAGGTGGGTTAGTGAGTTGGTCGCTACAAGCCGATTCATCTCATTGTCTTCCACTAAAAGAATACGAAGCCCTTTCATATTACAATTGTATTCTTTTGTTAAGCCTCCGGATAGTTTGCCGGAGTAATCTATTTCCAAGGGCAGGTAAAGATCAAAGCGGGTACCGATTCCTTTCTCGCTGAATACCTTAATATGGCCATTCATCATTTGAATCAGTTCGTGTGTAATGGCCATTCCTAATCCGGTTCCGCCATATTTCCGGGCAATGGAGGAGTCTTCCTGAGTGAATTTATTAAACAGTGTTTTAAGGTAGGAATGATCCATTCCAATGCCGGAGTCTTGTATGCTGATTTTTATCGTTTGCCTGTTATGCTGAACATCAGCTAGCGTACATACCACATGAATACCTCCTTTCTCTGTAAACTTTATACAATTTGAAAGGATATTCAGTAGTATCTGCCTTATTCTATGTGGATCGCCAATTAATGCAGGAGCAATATCATCCGACAGCTGACAATCAAAATTCAGGAACTTGTCCCGTATTGCAGAAACAAGCATTCCCTCGATGTCTTCAAATACGGTACGTAAGCTGAACGTCTGAAGATCGAGGTTGAATTCGCCGGCTTCGATTTTGGATATATCTAATACGTTGTTGATAATAGACAATAAGTGCTGACTGGCTGACCCGGCATGCTTTAAATAAGAATGTTGTTTGGCCGTTAAACTCATTTTGTTCAGCTCGCGTATCATGCCAATGATTCCATTCAGCGGAGTACGTATCTCATGACTCATATTGGCAAGGAAGCTCTCTTTCGCTTTGGAAGATACCTCTGCTTTATTTTTGGCAATCCGTAACTCTTCTTCCAGCATTTTTTGTTCTGTCACATCAAGGTGAATTCCTATTGAGCCGATCAATTCTCCTTTGTCATTATAATTCGGGGCACCACTGATGAAGCACCACCGCTGTCTTCCTTGTTTATCTCGGATCATCAGTTCGTAACCATCGGATATGCCGCGTTTTCTGAGCGCCATTTTCTCTTCGATTACTTCTTCCATGGAATCGGTACAAAGCAGCGCGTGCGCTTTTTTGCCAATTAGTTCCTCCCGGAGGTATCCGGATAGTTCACAAAAACTACTATTCACATATTGTATTTCGTCTTCCAGATTCACTTCAAGTATTCCGAGCTTCATGTTCTCGATAATACTCCTGTATTTCTCCTCCTGTTTTCTGAGTTTCCGGTCAAGGTTTTCCCGGTCAGTAATGTCCGTATATTTCCATAAGTGTCCCTTATAGATGTTGGAAACATATATCGGCATATAGTCCCGCTCCAGAATACGTCCATCCATCAGTTCCAGTTTCTCGGACAACACCATTTTACGTTCCTGAAGAATTTCATTGATGCGGTAAACGAAATAGTCCGGTTCTTTAAATATGGATTTACTTTCTTCGGCGGTATTAGAACAGTTGGCGCCGGTCATCTTTTCCGGTGCTACCGGAATGCCGAAGATGTCACAAAACATGTTATTACATAATACAATACGATGGTTTTCGTCTTCTAATAATATTCCTGTTTGCAGATTAATAATTAATGATGAAATCCTTTTTTCGGATTCATTGATATCGTTTTTCTGACGGTTTACTTTGGTGAGTAGTTCTTTGATTTCATTGGTAGTAATCTCTTGTGATTTCAATACATGCAATAAGTCAATCATGGGATCATGCATCGCAAAATCCCGTATGACAAGGTTGCTTTCACTCAGCTGGTCCATGGAGCCAAACCATGGTGTGCCAACAAAAATGGCATTACCGTCTTGTGTGTACTCAAATTGTCCCCGTAATATAATTTTTTCATTATCCCTGCATTCGATGATAATCATCTCATTGAGGAAGCGTGACACATCCAGCGTCATTGAATTCATTGACGGACGTTTGATGATGAAGAAATCGGAAAATGATTTTCCCCTTTCCAGCGTACATATTTTGGCCAGACTATCACCATAGGAGACGATTTTATTTTCCTGGTTGAGCAGGATATAAAATGGAAACAATTTGTTGAATTTGTCGGTACTGAAACAAAAATGAACGTCTGTATTCATAGATTACCAACTTACCTTATAGATTTCGTGGTTGTCTCCCTCGTTACGTGTTTGAATGAGATCGATATCAACGGATGTTTCATAAAGTTTCCCTAGTCCCTGCAGCAGTCCACGAACAAACTCTTGCAGCCCCTGCCGTTTGGAAAAATAATGAATGAGGATACTCTTTTCAGTTTGATCGGAGACCCGGAATTCAGGGGGAGTTAGTTTGGGATAGATGAGCATGACCCGATTATGAAAGACAGGCAGGTTTTGAAGAAATTCTTTTAGTGATGTTCCACCTGCCGCCATCAGCCCTCCGTATTTTTGTTTGCATGTACGCAGCACCCACCATTCGCCAAAAGTAATCAGTACGTCAGACAAGGATAAGCCGGTTTCTTCGCTTGCTGCTATGGCTAGTTTGAAAGTGATGTCATCATCATAAGGTTCATTGCCAATAAAAAAATCCATCTCAATCCCGCTTCGCTTCAGGATATGGTCCCATTTTTCCTCACCAAAATTCTCCTTAATGAGATCTTCGATGGCTTTATTTATTATCCCGTACATATGCAATTCTAATTTACTGAAACTTCATTGCAATTTTAGCCCCATATTGATTATAGATTCAAAACCTTGGTTTTCGAGGGTGATATTTCCACCACGTGGAAGAGTGATCTCAAAATGGAAACCGCAATGGCCCAATACCACCCGATATCAGTGAAAAAGGACCAGTAAACGTTCTGGATGGATTTTTGGCCAGTGACTCCAAAATTCAATTGGTATGATGCGCTTAAGTATATGGATCGTAGATGACGATCCTGTTTTCCGGGAAATGTTGACCTCTTATCTTTCTATTTTCGGCTATAAGAGCCGGTCATTTATCAGCGGTGAAGAATGTCTTCAATCTTTAAAAGCAAAGGACAGGCCCGATATCGTGCTTCTTGATCATAATTTGGGAGAAGGAATGAATGGTGTTGAAGTGCTTCGCAAAATCAAAAGTGCACGAAGGAAGACCCGCGTCATTTATATCTCAGCGGAAGACAGGGCTTCTCTGGTTTCGGATACTTACCAGCACGGTTCGGAGGAGTACATCACGAAGGACAGTGCAAGCTTGCTACGTTTAAAATTAAGATTGGATAGAATTGTCAAGCTTAAAAATATACACCGGAAAAGGGTGGTGAAAATGAGCGTCTTTTGTTTCGTGGCGATTGTTTTATTTTTTCTCCTGTTAATCTTTTAGTAAAGGGGATAAGCGCTGAACTCTTTTTTAGACTGTGGCTACCTCTTCCTGTAATTTTTCTTTGATTCTTGATTCGTATGCGATTTAGTTCCTTTAAAAATATGAAGTTGGCCCACCAATACCTTATTCTCTCTATCGGTGTGGTCATCACTCTGCTCGCAGGGGCATTAGTGTATATGACGTATTACTCTTTAGTCAGTAAAAATTCGCAATTACAATTAGTGGCGCAGGGCAATGCACAATCCGTGATCGAAAAAATTGATCGGAATTTTTACGAACGATTTGGTGATGTCCAGGCTTTTGCCGCAAATCAATTGGCTGTGGATGCCGTAACATCGGATTCCTCTTCAGAAAAACTGGAAAGGTTTATCAATACCATGGTTAATTACTATGTGTTGTATGATCTGATGATCGTATGTGATCGGCACGGCAAAGTGGTAGTAGTAAATAGTAAGGATAAAAATGGAAAAGCAGTACAAACCCAATTTTTAGCTGGTGTTAATTGTGCAACTAAAGACTGGTTCAAAGCATGCACCGGTTCCAAAGCCCCGGATGGTGCGTGGTATTCCGACTTCATGGAAGATGAAAGCGTCAGTAAAGTGTATAGCAGAAGGGGTTGGGGAATGGCCTTCGCTGCTCCCATAAAAAAGGACAATCAAATTGTAGGCGTATGGTACAATTTTGCCAACTGGAAGGATGTCACTGTTGGCATTCGTAAAGAGACGGAGGCAACGCTGAAAAGGATGGAGCAGGATGCCTTTATTATTCTCACCACAAGTGCTGGCCAGGTCATCGATTCGCAGGACAGTACGTTGGTAATGAAGAGCGCTATTCCGGTTCAGCAGCTTTCCTCGGGAATGGATTTTATGATGCACGATAAGATGGTTTCGGCAGGAAACTATCTCATCGGTTCCCATCAAGGTACAGGTGCCTATTCCTATGCCGGTAAAAAATGGATTGCGCTCGCGTTCATTCCCAAAACCATGTTTTCATTTCATTATTTCATCGGCAATAATCTTGGATTTCTGATCGCTATTTTTGTAGTGCTGATTCTCTCGTGTCTTCTTTTTTACAGGTTTGCTACTTCGATGGCGGTTCAACTGAATATTCTGAAAACAGGTATTCACCAGTTGTCACAAGGTGAATTTCCGCAACTCGAGGCGGCACAGACAACCAATGAAATAGGTGAAATGACTCACGCCGTCAAGGTGTTGATTGGAGGCCTTTCATCCACTGCCCATTTTGCTGAAAAGGTGGGCGCGGGTGATTTCGATTGTGAAATAAAAACGTTGGGGAAGAATGATATACTCGGAAACGCCCTGGTGAGGATGCGCAATAATCTGATCACTACTGCCAGTGAAGAACGCAGACGCCATTGGAGCAATCAGGGGATTGCACAGATGGCGGTAATCTTGCGTGATCAGGCTACAGATAGCAAGAATCAGTATCATGCGATTCTGGCATTTGTTGTAAAACACATGCAAAGCAATCAAGGAACTCTTTTTCTGCTTAATAGTGAAGGAGAGCGTGTACTGGAAATGGTGGCGTGTTATGCCTGGGAAAAACGCAAATTTCACGAACAGCAAATAGCGATAGGTGATGGTTTGGTCGGCCAGTGTTTCCTTGAGGGGGAGACGATGTATCTGCGGGATATCCCTGCTGACTATGTCCGGATTACCTCCGGGCTGGGGCATGCTTTGCCCAATGCGCTGCTGATTGTGCCTGTTAAAATAAATGGACATGTTTATGGTGTGCTTGAATTAGCCAGCTTCAATGATTTTGATAGACATCAAATCGAGTTCATCGAAAAACTGACTGAAAACATTGCGGCAACCATCTCTAACATGCGCGTGCAATTCAATACCAAAAAATTACTGGAACAATCGCAGCAGCAGCGAGAGGAACTAAGGGCAAAAGAAGAAGAAATGCGTCAAAGCATGGAAGAACTTAACGCTACGCAGGAAGAGATGAAGCGATACACGTGCGAAATGGAAAGCCGTATCGTTGCGATAACCGAAAGTGGAATCGCCTCAGTTGAGTTCGACCTCAATGGCACAATTCTAAACGCAAATCCCGCCTTTCTCAAGCTAATGGGCTATACCATGGACGAAATAGGAGGCAAGCATCATCGGATTTTTGTGGAAAGGCACTACGTGAATTCAAGTGCTTACGAAGAGTTCTGGCAGGATCTGAATAATGGTATTACCAAACCCGGTGAGTTTAAGCGAATACGAAAAGATGGAGCGGCCGTATTTATACACGGAAGCTATTCGATCATTCGCAATCAAAACGGTGACCCGGAGCGCATACTTAAATTAGCCATGGATAGTACTGTT
>JAHEZH010000066.1 GCA_023251155.1 Flammeovirgaceae bacterium
AAACGAATAAATTGATATCAATGAGGTACATCCTGTTTTTCTTTACTTTGATCATGTGTAGTTCGCTGTCCGCACAGGATTCTCCTTTGTGGCTGCGCTATCCTTCCATCTCGCCCGACGGGCAGAAGATTGTATTTACCTATAAGGGAGATTTATACCTGGTTCCTGCCAGCGGTGGAGCAGCCACTCCACTTACCTTCCACGAAGCGCATGACTTCATGCCGGTGTGGAGTAAAGACGGAAAGACCATTGCCTTTGCTTCCGATCGCTATGGAAACTTCGATGTGTTTACCATAAGTGTGGAGGGTGGTGAAGCCAAACGACTGACATTCCATTCTTCCGGGGAGTATCCGTATTCATTTACTTCCGATGATCAGTCGGTGATCTTTGGTGGAGTAAGACAGGATGCGGTTACGCACCGTCAGTATCCTACCGGATCACAGCCTGAACTGTATAAAGTGCCTGTCAAAGGGGGAAGAGTTTCCCTGGTGTGGACAGTACCTGCAGAGGATGTGCAGGTAAGTAAAGACGGTCAACGGATGGTGTACCATGATAAGAAAGGCGGTGAGAACGCATGGAGAAAACATCACACATCGTCCATTACCCGGGATATCTGGTTGTATGATGCCAAGACCAATGAACATACAATGATCTCTTCGTTTAAAGGAGAAGACCGTAACCCGGTGTGGGCAGATCATGATCAAACTCTTTTTTATCTGAGTGAAGAGAGTGGAACATTCAATGTTCATAAAATGAGCATTACTAATCCGCACCAAAAACAACAGATCACTTCATTTAACGATTTCCCGGTTCGTTTTCTTAGCGCGGCTAACGATGGTACACTTTGTTTCAGTTACGATGGACAATTATATACCGCGAAGGCAGGTGCTTCACCGAAAAAAGTAGCGGTACTCATTCGTGCAGAAAGCAAGAGCAACAATGAAAAGATCATTCCGATCAGTGGCAATGTGCAGGAGATGGTAATCTCGCCCACAGGCAAAGAAGTAGCCTATATTGTGCGTGGTGAAGTGTTTGTTTCTTCTATTGAAGGCGGAGTGACTAAACGAATAACCAACACAGCTGCACAGGAACGTTTTCTCAGCTTCTCTCCCGACAGCGCTGCTTTACTTTACGCCAGTGAGCGTAACCATTCATGGAAAGTATACCAGACCAGGAAAGTACGAAAAGAAGAACCTTATTTCTATGCCTCTACCTTGCTGGCCGAAGAACCATTGATCAGCAATGATAATGATAGCTACCAACCGGCATATTCGCCCGATGGAAAAGAGATTGCTTTTATTGAAAACAAACGCTCATTAAAAATCATGAACCTGGCAAGTAAGCAGGTGCGTACATTGCTTACTCCTGATCAATTGCTTTACATGCGTGATGGAGATCAATACTTTACCTGGAGCCCGGATAGCCAATGGTTATTGGCCGAATACTCGCCTGTGATGGCGAATCAGGAAGTGGTACTGATTCCCGCGGATGGAAAGAGCAAGATGATCAATCTGACGGAAAGTGGTTACGGCGACTCCAGCCCGGTATGGGTGAATGGGGGCAAGCAGATGATCTGGTTCAGTGATCGAGACGGGCTTCGTAGTTATGCCAATAGCGGAACACGGCAGATGGATGTGTACAGTATGTTCTTTACCAAAGAAGCATGGGATAAATTTAATCTGAGCAAAGAAGATTATGCACTGCTCAAAGACATGGAGAAGAAAGATAAGCCGAAAGAAAGTAAGGGTAAGGAAGGGGATAAGAAAAAAGACAAGAAGACAGTTTCTAAAAAAGACAGTGTTAAAACAGTGGCTTTTGACTGGGATGGATTACGGGATCGTAAGGCGCGGTTCACGATTCACTCCTCTTCATTAAGTGATGCTGTACTTTCCAAGGATGGTGAGAAACTGTACTATCTTGCCCGCTTTGAGAAAGGACTGAACCTGTGGAGCACACAGCTTCGTACCAAAGAAACAAAGATGGAGTTTCAACTCGATGCCAACTCGGGCAAACTGCAGTGGGATAAGGAAATGAAATTCCTGTACATCCTTGCCGATGGTAAAATCAGTAAGCTCAATCCGGATAATGCGAAGAAAGAATCGGTAAGTATTAATGGCGAACTGAACCTGAACCTGGCGGCCGAACGTCAGCAGATGTTTGACCACGTATGGCACAGAACGAAGACCATGTTTTACATCTCTACCATGCACGGTGCCAACTGGGACAAGCTGCGTGGCGACTACCAGAAGTATGTTCCTTACACCGGTAATGCCTATGAGTTTTCAGAATTGCTTTCTGAGATGTTGGGTGAACTGAATGTGTCACACTGTGGTGCGCGCTATGCATCAACGGATCCTAACGGAGATAATACTTCTTCACTGGGTGTATTTATTGATTATGATTATACGGGGGATGGCATTCGCATTGCCGAAGTAGTGAACGGAGGCCCTCTGGATAAAGCAAATATTGCGATTCAGCCCGGGGTGATCATCGAACAAATAGATGGAGAATCCATTATTGCGGATCGTGACTTTGCACACTACCTCAACCGCAAAGTGAATAAGTTTACGCTGCTTACCATTTATGATCCGGTAACCAGAAGCCGTCAGCAAGTAACCGTAAAACCCGTTTCGCAAGGTGAAGAGGGAAGATTGTTGTACAAGCGCTGGGTAGACAAGAACCGTGAAGAAGTAGATAAGTTAAGTAACGGCCAGCTGGGGTATGTACACCTACCCGGAATGAGCGATGGTCCGTATCGTACCACCTATGAAGAAATGATGGGTAAGTATCATGATCGTAAAGGAGTAGTGGTGGATACCCGTTTCAATGGTGGTGGTGATCTGGTCTCGGATCTCGCGATGTTCTTTACCGGGCAAAAGTTTATTGACTATGCAATTGAAAGCCGCTCCGTTGGTTATGAACCTGCTTTCCGCTGGACAAAGCCAACCATCGCCATGTTTAATGAAGCGAACTATAGCGATGGTCATTGCTTCGCATGTGGTTATACTGATTTGAAGATTGGTAAAACCGTAGGCATGCCAGTGCCGGGTACGTGCAGTTTTGCCGGATGGGAAATGCTGCAGGATGGTGTGACTAACTGGGGATCAGTTCCGGTAAGCGCCAAAGACATGAAAGGTCGCTGGATGGAAAATTCCGAAACACCCCCTGCGTTTCAGGTAAAAAATGAACCCGGTGTCATCAGCAAAGGACGTGATCAGCAATTGGAGAAAGCAGTAGAAGAGCTGTTGAAAGAGATCAGGTAATGGATTGTTTAACTATTCAGGCCAATGTCATGGGTAGTCGATCTTGTAATTGATTGAATAATAGGATGGCAGATTATCGAGGAGGATGATCTGTAGTGCGCACTCATCGTTCAGGTGAGTGCGCACTTTCATCACACCAGTGGATGGGATACAACAGAAACCCAATTTGCAACTTCCTTTCTAAACAACGTTTCCTCATCTTTGCACACGCATGATTCATTTATCCAAGACAATCACCGAACCGCCTCCGGTAAAAGCCAAGCCGGTGGTCGATATGGAAGTACTTCTATCGATCCATCCCGAATTGCTGGAAGACTCTTTTGTGTACGTGCATTGCCATTTTCAGAATCATTCACAGGAAATGCTCATTCGCATCTGGAGTACTACGTTTCTGATTGATGCGGCTTCTTCCGCGAGATCAAAACTGGTCCATGCTGAAAACATCACCCTTGCTCCTCATTGGACGTTAATTCCGGGTAACCAGGAATTTACTTTTTTGCTTGTGTTCTCAGGATTGCCTAAAGCGTGTAAACAATTTGATTTAGTAGAAGAGATCGCTCAGCCCGGTGGTTTCCTGGTCAAAAACATCCAGCGTAATGAGACGGATGTTTATCATGTGGATCTCACCGAGTAAGTAAAGGAGATCTTACTTCTTATCCGTAATAATCCGGATATCCCTCACCAGCATATAGATCATCGACAATTGAGTAAGTGTCTGGCTGGTAGGAAATGATTTTGGTTCTTCTTCCTTCTTTACAGGTCCGGCCCCTGAGGCAAGTTGTTTTTCGGCTACATCAAATTCCTGTTGAATCGCATCGGTTAACTGTGTCCAGGAATCACTGGTAACCGTATCGATGGAATATTTTTCTGTAGTCAATGCTGCAATATGCCCGTTCAGCATGTGACTGGCAATGACAAACTGGTGAATGGGGATGGAGCCTTTGGATGGCTGTGGCTCGGAAAGCATTTGCTGAAAGTTATCTGACAAGTTGGTAAGTGCTACCATGGCCTCTTTACGTGCCAGTTTATATTGATGCGTGTCGGTAACCTTGTTTTGAAGTTGCTTTGAAGCGGCTATGAAATACGTATGATTAGCCGCCAGCATCTCTTTCATGGAGGATTCCATTTCGGCTGTTCCCCATACCGGGAAAATGAAGCGTGCTGCAATTCCGGCAATGACCGAACCAACAAGCGTATCCACCAGGCGTTGTTCAATCAGCGTTCGGAACTCCATCGGATTGAGAAAGTGAAACGTTATGATAATGTAGATGGTGAGGAAAAGCACAAAACCAAAATAGTTAATGCGTAATAAACTGTATCCCATGATCATGCAGATGACCAGGATAACGACAAGCGCAGTGGTATTGGTAATAAAGTAAATGAGCAGAATAGCCACCAAAGCACCGGTGAGGGTTCCTGCCAGCCGGTGTATGTTGCGCTTTCGGGATACGGCATATACCGGTTTTAGAATGGTAACAATCGTAAGCAACACCCAATACGTATGCCCCAGGGAAAATAAAATACTCACTGCATAACCGGTAAGCATGGCTGCTGTAAGTCGTATTGCATACCGGAAATGGTTGGACTTCAGCGAGAAGTTTTCTTTGATCACCTGCCATTCGATCGATTGAGAGGCTACGTTTTTATTGATCTCCAGCGTGGCAGGATTCTCTTTGTCCAATTCCACTTCAAGCCGTGAATAGAGCACCAGCCGATGCATGCGCTTGGAAATATTGTTCATGTTGAACAGTGTTTTCTGCAACGCATCCAGGCTGGGATAGGAGGAATTATCTTTTGCATTGTGACGGTAGTCAGCAATCATAAAACCGAGATCACGAATGACGGGCGAAAGATCGAGTTGACTGTATATGGCACGGCCGGATTGAATGCTGATACCAATGTATTCCAGTTCGGCGGCCAGTTCCATCACGGCTTCATAGAATTTTTTAAGCAGCTCGCTTTCGCGAAGATTTTGTTGAAGTTGTGAATAGTCCTGGTACGAAGATAGTGTCTGCTCAAGCAGATCGACCGAATCCAGAAAGATCATCATGAGGCTGCGGCTCTTGGGACTGGGATCAATAACAAACTGGCGTGTTTTGAATATCAACTCTCGCGTCTGGTCTTGTATGCGCAGCACACGTACTTGTTCTTCCATCAATTTGTTGAAGCTTTCTTTCATGTTGGCTTCCGGCTTGTAGAAGCCACCGCGCGCACGCACATAGTCGGCCATCGCAATCAGGTTTTCTCCTATGGCCTGCTCGACCAAGCGGTAAGGGCGAATGCGATACAGCAATAAACTGAAAAGCATGTACCACAGGCCACCTCCGGTTATCAAAGCACTGTCGAGCAGGAAATGGTGATGATCATGATAAGGTACTAAGTTGATCAGCATGATGACCAGCGCAAGTGTGCCCACGGCACCAGCACGGGCACCATATACTCCCAGCAATGAATAAAAGAAACTGAAAGCAACCACGAGCGAAATCAATATCGGTTCGTGCCCTCTGCCTAAGCCAATCAGTATAGCAGTAAATGTATTGAATGCGATGGCGGCAAGCATTCCATTGCGCCTGTGATGGATAGGCCCGGGCGAATCGGTAAGACTTACAAATAGCGCACCCCATAAGAACGGCATGCCTTGGCCGAGCCAATCATTTTGCAGCAGAAAGAAAGTAGGTACCAATACACCAGCCGTGATGCGCACACCCGTATTCCAGTACTGACTTGTGGTGAACTTCTGTATTTCTCTTAGGTAATCCTTTCCGATGGCCATGATTAGGGTAAAAATACAGCGCAGGAGGGGTTAATGGTAGAAATAACCGCAAAGAAATCCCTGTTTATGAATAAAAAAACAGATACAGAACGAGCATGAGGATAGCAACTTTTTTTGAGCGTATATAAATTATCTTTACGACATAAATTCACATCTATGGATGAACCGGAAAAACTGGATCGCATTGTTGAGGCGCGCATGAAACTAAAAGCCCGCTTCGAGGAAAAAATGAGATCAACACCTTCAGTAGCGGATAGTAAACCCATGGGCAAAGGAAGTCCCAACCGACATGGAATGCCCGTTACTCCGGTAGGGCAGACTCTTACTTTGAAGTGGCCTGTGCTTGACTTAGGTGTGCATCCTGAACTTCCACTTGATAAATGGCGGCTGGTCATTGACGGAGCCGTAGAGCATCCGCTCCGGTTAACATGGAATGATTTCATGGCCTTGCCGCAAACGGAGGATACGTCCGATTTTCATTGTGTGACTACGTGGTCGAAACTGAATATGCCATGGAAGGGAGTAAGGTTGATGGATCTGGCGGCACTGGTGCATCCCAAAGAAACCGCTACACACATCATGTGCTATGGATATGATACCTATACCACCAATATCTCATTGGAAGAAGCACTGAAACCCGATGTTTTATTAGTACATACTTTTGAAGATAAGCCGCTGCCCAAAGAACATGGCGGACCTGTGCGCATGATCACTCCGCAACTGTATGCCTGGAAAGGATCGAAGTGGATAAAGCGAATAGAATTTCTGACACAGAATAAATTGGGCTTCTGGGAAGAACGTGGATATAGTAATACAGCTTATCCATGGAGAAATGATCGGTATAGTTAATACACAAAGCCTCCATGAATTTTGATGATCTGGACTATTTGATGAGGGGAAATCAGAAGCAAAGAGCCATCTTTGATCTGCTGATCCGTAATCACGTGATGACTTCTCTTCAGGAGTTTGATCCGATCCTGGTCGGTACGTTTCCCATCAATATCGATATCGAAACCAGTGACCTGGATATCATTTGCTATTGGAAGAATAAAAACAAGTTTATCTCTTTAGTCCAAAATCAGTTTGGCACTAATGACAAATTCTCGTTGAGAGAAACAACGATATCCGGTAACGAAACCGTGGTAGCTAACTTTGAGATTGATCATTATGCTTTTGAAATCTTTGGTCAAAACATTCCCGTAAGAACCCAATATGCTTATCGGCACATGATGGCAGAATATGAAATTCTAAAATCAAAGGGAGAGGATTTCAGGAAACAGGTGGTGGAATTGAAGAAGAATGGTTTGAAAACCGAGCCTGCATTTGCACAGCTTTTAGGTTTGAAGCAGGATCCCTACGAAGAATTACTGACTTATATTCCAGTGAATAATCCGGATAGGATCTAATCAAATAAATGGTCAGGAAGGTTCAATGCGTGTATTGTCCATCCATTGCTTCACCACTTTTTTAAGTAAGTGTTTTTTTGAAGTCATTTCCCGGGTGCCTGATATTTTTATTGTAGCGCGATCGTTGGTGAGCCATTCCAGCAGACCACTGGTGTCATTGAAGAGGGGACCTTTGCCTTTGCTGTCTTTTACTTTGGCTCCGCGATGAAATACCAGCAAGAGGTAGTCGTTTTTGCTTAGGTTGAAGGTGATCCGATCATCGCCATCAATACAAAAACTGGGCGCATTCCACTTAATATGCTCCGTGATTTCGTTGTTCGTCCCCAAAATGAGCTTACGGACTTCTTCCATTACTTCCTTTAAAGGATGTGTGGTCTTCCTGATCAAGAGGCTCACTTGCTCCTCGCCAGAGCGTGCAGGAGTTTTTTTTACGGTGGTTTTTGGTGTTGCTACTTTAGCCATGAAAGAGGGGGGGTGCTTGTATCAGGTGTCTGGGTAATAATATTTGTCCTGCTATTTTTTAAGCAGGACAAATGATCGTGAAAAACGCCATCGCATTTAATCCGGCAATACCCTGACTTTAATGTCTTTGAAGAAAACTTTGCTTTTGGGGTCATGCCCCTGCAAAGCGAATGTGCCGCTGGAAAGTTTTCCGTTCTCTCCTTCAGTATATTCGTTAATTACTTTGTCGTTGATCTTCACTGTAATCTTTTTGCCTTGCACGATGATGTGCTCCGTAAACCACTCATTGTCTTTGGCCGGTGCTTCTTTTACATCCTGTATGGCATAAATGCTTCCCGTTTTTCGCCAGTCGGTGTGTGTGTTGTTGACCTGTATCTCGTATCCTTTCGATGGCCATCCTTCCGCCTGATAAGCGGTATGGATAAAGATGCCGGAGTTAGAGCCTGGTGTAGTCATTACTTGTGCTTTGAACTCAAAATTTTTGAATTCATGATGCTTTACTGGTCCGTCATAAAATAAATGGGCGCGATCTCCAAAGGCAACGATCGCGCCATCTGCTACACTGAAGGTAGAAGGATGTTCCGTACTGAGTTTCCATCCATTCAGTGTTTTCCCATCAAACAAACTGACCCACTCATCCGCAGGCACGGGTGTTTTCATGGAGGAGAAAAGGAGCGCAATGATCAACGCAATGGCGGTGGTACATAGTGATTTCATAAGTAAGTATTTTACTAAACTTACGGTAAAGTGCACTTATCTGCAACCGACTTGGGAGCAGTGGTTTGATGACTGGTTTAAAATAAAAAATGGCTGCATCATCGGGCAGCCATTTAATGAAGTGAGACAGAAATAAGGTGATTTTACACCGCGGTGTATCCGCTATCAGCAGTGATGTAACTTCGGGTCTCTAACGATGATTTTTCCGAGCTCAGAAATGCAACCAGCTCGGCCACTTCCTGCGATGTGCCAAGGCAATTCATGGTGCGGGGAAGTAGTATTCCCTTTAAATAAAGATACCTTCGATGAACTTTTTAATCCGGCTTACAACTTAGGTACATCTTCTATCCGATAGTACACTTTCAATCCACGCTGCAACGCGATCCGCACGTCTTCATCCGCGCCTTTTGATGCGCCTTCCAGACGAAGTACTGCGTCGCATTTTTCCAGCAACCGGTGAGCTACCGGATAAAGGATTTTCTCATAAGCTTCATCACCGGGTTTCGTTGAGCCGGCAAGATGGAGTAATGGTAAGGCCACCCATTCGCCAATCATGGGTACATGTCCTAATTCAAATAAAGGAAGCGCAGCGGCTTCCAGCTTGTCGAGATTTTGCTGCATCAATAAGGGATCGTCATTCGTTCCGCTGCGGTAAGGCCCTGCAATAAGTATAAGCATGTTGTTAGTTGGTAAGCAACAAAGAACGGGAAGCAGCGGGCAAAAGCGCTTAAGGTACCTTAAGAAATTATTTTATTCGCTTATTCGCACGCAGCGTACTTAGAAATTCCGGAGTGATGCCGAGGTAAGAAGCGATTTGCTTTTGGGTCACTTGTTGAGCCACTTTTGGATATCGGGAGAGGAAATTGGTATAACGTTCTTCTGCCGACAGGGAAAGATTTTCAATAATACGCAGTTGTTCGCGGATGTAGGCGTTCTGCATGATGATACGAAAGAAACGTTCGAACTTGGGTACCTGCAGGTAAAGCCGGTCGAGGTCTTCTTTTCGAAGTCGGAATAGTTGACTGTCTTCCACCGCCGTGATGGTAAGCATGGCGGGTTTCTGATTGATAAAGCAATACATGTCCGTTATCCACCAATCGGCTACGGCAAACATGATGGTCGATTCTTTGGCCTCTTTACCCATGTAAAAGGCACGCAGCGTACCGTGATGAACAAAATTGATATCCCTGCATAGCTGTCCCTCTTTTAACAATACACTCTTTTTTGAAACTTCTTCCGGTTTCAACAACGAGAGAAAGAAATCAATTTCATTTTTATCCAATGAAATATGTTTGGCAATATTGGCAAGAATCAGTTCGGTATTCATTCCGGTAGGGTGGCTGTTCTCCGGTTAGATTAAGAAGATCGTCATGCCCTTGGGCCCATGGGCACCTAATACTAAAGATTGTTCAATGTCTGAAGTCTTCGATGGCCCGGCGATGAATACTCCAAACCCATAGTCAGAAATTCCGATTCGGTCATACGCTTCCTGCATGGTGGGCACGATGGTTTTTTTCTCCAGCACTACAGCTAGAAATTCGGTGATGAAAGGTAAAGCCCGGGCAGGCAACAGATCATCCGTAATCCAGACCGCTCCGTTTTCAGCTACACCAAATTGTGCGTTGACTATAGTCAGTCCGACATCCTCCAGCGAATGCGGATCAGGGTAATGTGCTTTTATTTCAGCAACAGGGTGAAGTGCTTCGATGGTAGAAAGTATCCGTTTGGCTTCACCGAAATGTTCTTTGATGTACGTGATCATGTCACCGTAGCCATTTACTTCAATGGCCTGCCCGCCAATAAAGAGAAGTGTATTTTTGAATTGAAGTACGTTGTCTTTTTCCGATTGCTCATATGACGTAATAGCAGGAAGCTCAACCTGATCAGGTTGATTTTTCTTCAGTGCCTCCAGTGTCTTTTCACGGCTACTCATCGCTTCTTATTCTTTTGATACCACTCCCTGAAAGATTCTTTTGGTGGCTCCGGCATTTCTCTTTGCCTGAACCACGGATTGAGTTTATTATTCACTACCGAAGGAAAATGGTTCATGATCCATCTTCCGATTTTTCCCGAAGTGCGGTAAAGAGACGGGTGAGAGAGTACCGAATTCATCACCTTCATACCGACTTTCTTTCCTGATGTTGCGTAACCTTCTTTTACGATCACTTGTCTCCATTTGAACAACTGATCGTGTATGTCAATTTTTACCGGACATACATTCGAGCATGATCCGCATAGTGTAGAGGCAAAAGGAAGATCGGCATATTTTTTCATATCCAGGTTAGGAGCCAGGATAGAACCAATTGGTCCGGCAATCGCGGTGTGGTAACTATGGCCTCCACTTCTTCGATACACGGGGCATGTATTCATGCAGGCTCCGCAGCGGATACACTTTAACGCATTCCGAAAATCAGGTCGGCCTAAATGTATACTTCTTCCATTATCCACCAGTATGATATGAATTGCTTTTCCTTCGCGTGGTTTCTTGAAATGACTGGAATAGGTAGTGACAGGTTGCCCGGTAGCGCTGCGCGCAAGAATTCTTAAGAAGACACCCAGGTGTTTCCGCTGGGGAATGATTTTTTCGATCCCCATCGAAGCAATGTGTACATCGGCCAGATGTGCCCCCATATCCGCATTGCCCTCGTTAGTGCAAACAACAAATTCACCCGTATCGGCAATCGCGAAGTTGACACCGGTGAGTGCTACTTTGCGGGTAAGGAATTTTTCCCGGAGATGAAGCCGTGCCGCATGTGTTAAGAACTGTGGATCTGCATTTCCTTTCGGTGTGCCCAGATGTTCGTGAAACAGTTCACCAATTTCTTCCTTCTTTTTATGAATGCAAGGCAGAACAATATGACTGGGAGGCTCTTTGGCCAGCTGTACCACCCGTTCGCCCAAATCGGAATCTACGACATCGATATTATTTTGCTCCAGGTATTCGTTAAGATGACATTCTTCCGTAAGCATGGACTTACTTTTTACCATTTGGGTAGCCCCTTGCTGCCTCAGTAATGACAATACAATCGCGTTATGTTCATTCGCATCAGCGGCCCAATGAACAATGATGCCATTCGCTTTTGCGTTTGACTCAAACTGAATCAGGTAGTCACTCAGGTTAGACAGTACATTATTCTTGATCTGCGATGCGCTCTCTCTTAACTGTTCCCACTCTGGCAATGCATGCGACATGCGGTCGCGCTTGGTGCGTACCCACCACAATGTTTCATCATGCCAGTTTACCCGCGCTTCATCGGTATTAAACTGTTCAGCAAGTTCCGGATGATTTTTCATGAGTTAATAGCGGGTAGGGATAGTGACGAGTTTAGTTGCCAGAGAATCAATTTAGTTGTCAAGCATCGTGTATCAAACATCTGCCTTACTGTGCATTTAATATTTCTGCAATATGTTTTACTCTCACATGGCTGTGCTGTCTTCGTAATATTCCCTCCAGGTGCATCAGGCAACTCATGTCTCCTCCGGTGATGAATTCCGCCTCGTGCTTTGTGTGATCGGTGATTCGGTCTTTACCCATCTTCACGCTTACGGCTTCTTCGGTTACACAAAATGTTCCTCCGAATCCACAGCATTCGTCTTTGCGATCCAGCTCAATTAACTGTAGCCCATCCACCATACGAAGCAACCGTTCCGGTTTTGAAAAAGGGGGAGCAGTCAGTTCTGTCATTTGTGACAGGTGTAAGCCCCTTTGTCCGTGACAACTTTGATGAAGACCTACTTTGTGCGGAAAGGAAGCGGTGAGGTTTTTTACTTTCAAAATGTCGGTCAGAAATTCAGTAAGTTCATAAATTTTCTTTCGGATGGATAACGCTTCATCCGGTCTGATTTCGTCATGAAGATGTTCTTTGATATGTAACGTGCAGCTTCCCGATGGGCACACGATATAATCAAAGTCCGAAAAGTTCTTTATGAACAAAGAGTCGCAATTGGGTGTGAGATGTGCAAACCCGGAATTGGCCATCGGCTGTCCACAGCAGGTCTGTTGTAACGGATACGTTACTTCTACACCTAATTTTGTTAATAGCTCTAGCGTGGCAATCCCCACCTGGGGATAAAACTGATCGACATAGCAGGGGATAAAGAGCGCTACTTTCATAAGGTAGTAACAGGTGCGCTTCTGTAAGCAACGAGTGAGATCAGGTTTTCAGGAAGAGGTTGGGTATTCCAGTGCTCATGCACTGCTAAAGCAGCACCCAATGCGGAGGCTTGCGCCATCGAAGCACCGTACACATTCATTTTCGGAAAGGCCTTCGCCAGCAGGTTCATGTAGATTGGGCTCTTGCTAAAACCACCATCTACAAATATGCGATTGACATTTGTCTTTTTCAAAACTAATTGGGTGGAAATTGCCTGCTGATTCACAATATCGATCAGCAATTGATGGTACGCCTGCTCTGCGGAATCGAAAAAAGTTAGGTTACGTTGAGCAAAGGCAGAACCGGATGTCCCCCCGTGAAATTCATTTTCAGGTAGTGGCTTCGTTTGCTCCAGAAGTTGGTCAGCTAAGTTTTTATGGTAAGCGATTGATTTATAGAAGCCGTCTTCTTTATTAAAATGAACAGCAATTCTTTTCACCTGGTCCTCATGCTCCTGCCCGGCAAACAAGCGTGATGCTTTCACCGGTTTCCCCTCAAAGCTTAGATAACAAAGACAGTCTTTTTGTAACTCTTCATCGGTAAGTGGAAAGGGATTGAATGGATTAAGCGTAATGCACCACGTACCGGTAGAGATCAAAACAAATGGATCGGTGAAGTTTTTCAAATAGGGAATCAACGCTGCTGAGCTATCATGGAGACCAATGCCAACCAGCACATGGTTATCATTTAAGGTGATCGCCGTCACTTCATTAGCGCTCCGAACCGGTGCAAGCCGGCTGCTTATTTCTTCTCGGGAGACCCAGTCGTGGTATTGATTCGTTTCGAAATTCCAAAGTTGGGTATGACAGCCAATACTGGTCATGTCTGAACTGACTTTACCGGTTAACAGATAACCGATGTATTGAGGCAGATGCAGCGCATATTTTATCTTATCGAATACTTCCGGTTTTTCATAACGAAGGCGGTACAGCTGTAACCCTGAATTCAGATTTCCCAACGAAGGAGAGGCGGTGATCTTTGGAAGATTAATTCCGTAATCGCCATACAATTTCTTTTGCAGGTAGTTAGGAAAGGGTTTGAGATAATTATATAAAGGAGTTACCGGTTCTCCGTGCTCATTGATGTTTACAAAACTTGCGCCATGAGCAGAGATGGAAATGGCCTTGATTTCAAATTCAGGAAATCGGGCCACTTCTTTGATCGATTGCAGCACCCAGGTTTTCAATGCTGCGATGTCCTGGCATTGATATCCGTCTTCGTCTTTGGTTTCAGGTAAATGCGTTTCTTTTTCATACCGGATATGATAGTGCTCATCAAAAAGAAATATCTTTTTATTCGTACGTCCTATGTCAAATACGGCAATTACCGGAATGGTCATGGATTTATTTTTATCACCAATCACTACGAGTATTACAAGCCGGTCGCTTTCGTTTTCACTCCACGCTCGGCGATGAGTTGTTTGCGAACCGACAACGCTCTGAATAATTCAATAGGTTGCAGTGCCGCCCCGGATTGTAATCTCGCTTCGGCTACCAATGGCCGCACATCCGTACGGTAAGCGTGTTGCAACAGCTCCTGCGCCCGGGCTACATCATTGTTTTCCTGGGCACGATTCAATTCTCTCCGGTCAACCAGCAATGCCTGCGCATAAGCGATCTTAATTGCTTCCACCGATTGTAACAGGTCTTCCAGTGGATCTTTAATAGTATGTGAGGTATCAATCATCCAGCCTAAATCAGTAGCATGATTCATACCGCGTGCATCCATACCTTCGATCAGTTCATTAAATATGAGGAAGAGTTGATAGGGATTGATGCTCCCTACCGTAAGATCATCGTCTCCGTATTTGGAATCATTAAAGTGAAATCCACCCAGTTTTTTCTCCATCAACAATAATGAAACAATTTGCTCAATGTTGGCATTAGGGAGATGATGACCAAGATCTACGAGCGTATATGCTTTTGGCCCAAGCTTGTTGGCATATAATAACGACTGACCCCAATCGCCTACCGTCATGGAATAGAAGTTGGGTTCAAAGGCTTTGTACTCGACAAAGAGTTTCCAGTTGGAGGGAAGTGCTGCGTAAATTTCCCGGAGGCCTTCCAGCGTGCGTTCAAAGGCTTTTCTGAAATTAAGTTGACCTGGAAAAGAAGAACCATCCGATAGCCATACGGTTAGCGAATGGGAGCCAAGGGCTTTGCCCTGTTTGATTACTTCAATGTTATGATCGATGGCCTGCTTTCTTACTTTTTCGTTCACGTGCTGTAGCGAACCAAATTTGTAACTGTGCTTTTGTCCGGGTTGATCCTGAAAGGTGTTGGAGTTCACTGCATCGAATAACAATCCATGCTCATGGGCAAGTGCTTTGATCTTTCTCGCACTGGTGGGGATGTCCCAGGGAATATGCAGCGAGATCGCACCGCTTGACTGGTTCAGTGCATGAAGCAATCCTACATCTTCTATTTTTTCTTCCAGCGTTCCCGGCTCACCACCTCCTGAAAATCTTCCGAAGCGTGTGCCGCCAGTACCCAATGCCCAACTGGGTATAGCCACCTGAAAGGCAGCAAGCTGACGAATGATCTTTTTAACATCCGGAATTTCATTGGATAGCTGCGCTACTTTTTTTCTGTGCTTTCCGGCAAGCTTATCGTTGTGTTGTTGAATTTGATCTTGTTCTATTCTCATCCCATTGTTGTTTAAACCACCACGACCCAAGGGCACGAAGCAGCATTAAGAGTTTTTTATAACATCAATCTTTTCATTCCCTCTTTCATGAGGTCCATGGAAATTAATAAGTAATCCGGGTCTTTTTTCTGTAAGTCTTAAGTAGCTTAATATTTGTGTTTCTCCTACAGGATGATAATTTTCCTGCGCCTTCAGCTCAACAACTACAAGGTCACCGACTAACAGATCGAGGCGAAGCCCATCCTCCATACGCAAAGCTTTGTAACCAATAGGAACATGTGTATGCCTTAGTCCTTCTTCGTGATCTGAGCGACTTTGTGGCTCCACCTACCGCACAAAAGCCATTGCCACTCCACCATCCACATTCAATACATTGCCCGTAGATTTGGTTAATAATCCACCTACAAAAACAAAACACGCGTTGGCAATATCTTCCGGTAAAATGATTTCATTGAGCAACGTTCGTTTCGCATAGAAAGCAGGAAGCTCTTCTACTTTTACTCCGTAAGCCTTCGCTCTTCCTTCGGCCCAGGCACCTTCCCATATTTTACTGTCTGAAATGACCGCATCCGGGTTCACTACATTCACTCTGATCTTGTCGGTTCCTAACTCGGCCGCATTCAACCGGCTAAGGTGTAACTGCGCGGCTTTCGCCGATCCATAACCCGCATTGTTGGGTCCGCTTACCAATGCATTTTTGCTGACAATATTAATCACATCTCCGCCCAGATTTTGTTTTCGCATAAGCTCCACGCCGTGTTGAGTAACAAGAAATTGTCCCTTCACTAAGATATCATAAAGAAAGTCCCAATCCTTCTCCGTGTGCTCCTGTAGTGGTTTTGAAATGGATATTCCTGCGCAGTTCACCACAATATCAACACCACCAAAAGCAATGGCACTCGCTTCAAATGCTTTTTTGATCTGCTCTGCATTAGTCACATCCAGAAGTACAGAAGCATAGGCATCTTTGCCAAACAGCTTTTTAAATTCTTCATCGGCTTTTGCAAGACGGGAGTCATCATTGTCATTGATCATCACACACCCGCCTTCAGCTATAAACTTCTTTGCAATGGCTTTACCAATGCCTCCGGCACTTCCGGTAATCAATGCCACTCTTCCTGTTAAGGGTTTAGGCTTGGGCAGGCGCTGCAACTTCGCTTCTTCCAGCAACCAGTACTCAATATTGAACGCTTCCTGACGCGGTAGCGAAGTATATTCAGATATGGCTTCTGCCCCCTTCATGACATGGATGGCATTAATGTAAAATTCGGAAGCTACCCGTGCAGTTTGTTTGTCTTTTGAGAAAGTAAACATACCGATACCGGGATAGAGAATGACTACCGGATTCCGGTCGCGTACAGCAGGACTATCCGGGTGTTTGCAACGATCGTAATAATCCTGATACATGGCGCGATACGCTTCGAAGGAGTTGTGCAGCTTGTCTTTTATCGCTTTTGAATCTTTCAGATCTTCATCCGGTTTCAGCTCCAATACCAGCGGACTGATCTTGGTGCGCAGAAAATGATCCGGACAACTGGTGCCCATAGGAGCGAGTCTTTCCAGGTCATGAGAGTTAATAAATTCAAGTACGCGATCATCATCCGTAAAATGGCCAACCATTTGATTGTAGCTGGAGCAAAGCCCGCGAAGTACGGGAGCAATCAGGGCCGCCTGACTTAACCGGTCTTCTTTTTTAGCGGACTGAATTTTTGTTCCTCCAAATACGGCTCTCCTCTTTCCGTAGTTTTTCTCCAGGTACTCGGCACATTGTTCAATCACTTCCAGTGTATTGATGTAGCTTTCGTAAGCTGTGTCGCCCCACGTGAACAGACCATGCGACCCCAGCATAATGCCCTTGATCCCCGGATGCTCATCCAGGCATTGTTTCAGTTTTAATCCCAGATCAAACCCGGGCCGTTGCCATTCTACCCATCCGATCTGGCCACCGAAAAGTTCTTGCGTGATTTTCTTTCCCTCTTTTGCGGCAGCGATAGCAATGGCTGCATCAGGATGCAAGTGATCAATGTGTTTGAAAGGTAGAAATCCATGAAGTGGAGTATCAATAGAAGGTGCCTTGGAGGCCAGGTCATAAATACAATGATTGAACAACTCTACCATCTCATCTTCATGGGCCAGACCACGATAAATGGTTTTTAATGCGCGAAGCCGATCTACATACAAGGCTGCCAGCCCGCTTCGTTTCAAAGTGCCGATGTCTCCACCCGATCCTTTAATCCACATCACTTCTGTTTCATTTCCGGTAAGCGGATCTTTCGCTATCGCTTTGCATGATGTATTGCCACCTCCATAATTGGTTAAACGTAAATCGGCTCCTAATAAATTGGAACGATAAAGAAGTAATGCTACTTCATCTCCGTGTAGTTCGGCTGCTTTCTGATCGTCCCACAGGTAGCTGACGTGTTTGAATGATTTACTTGACATGGTGTTCTCTGTTTTTATCTTATAGTTTTCGGTTTAATGGATTCTGAATTCCTGATGCGGGTGACTTGTCCGTCATCAGGAATTATTTTAACGAATTTCCTACTCCCACAATCAACACGGAAAGCAGGATCGTAGTGATGCCCAGTAGAATGGTCGTCTTCGTTTTCTTGCTTACGTCTTTCCATTCTCTTAAAATGATTCCCCATACGTTGGCGATGATGATGATGAAGGCCATGTGAAGAATCCATGAACTTGCTCCATTACCGAGTTTGCTTTCCCCCATTCCATAAAAGAAGAATTGAAGAAACCAGGTGATACCCGCCAATGCAGCAAAGAAATAATTACTTGCCAACGGAGTTGTTGAGTTTGAATAGTCTCCAAACGTTTTATTGCGTGTATTGAGAATCAGGCACCAGATCAAGTTAGTAGCCAAACCACCACAGAGTAAAACGACATAAGTCACATTGTTCTGGAACAAAGGATTGGCACCATTCGTTACGGCCATCTCCGCCATGGGTTTGCCCGCTTCAATTCCAAAATTAAAACAGGAACTGAGTATGCCTGAAGCAATGGCCACGATCAACCCTTTTGACAGATTGAACTCGGCAATACTTTTTTTCTTAACGGCTTCGGATAGTTCTTTCTCTTTCATCATTCCGGCTCGTCCGCAGATATAAATGCCGAGCAGACAAACCAACACGCCTAGCAGCACCACCTGCCCCCAGGTGGATGAAATCATATCCGTGAAACTGGTTTTCCCTTCAGCAGGAGAGAGGTTGTAATAAACAGAAGGTACCAGGGCTCCGAAGGCGGAACAGAATCCCAACACCACCGAGTTGCCGAGCGACATGCCCAGGTAACGAACTCCTAGTCCATACGTTAATCCACCCATTCCCCAGAGCACTCCGAATGCAATCGTCCACAGTATAACTTGCGGAGAAGTAGTGCTGATGATTTCTGAGAACCCAGGAAGTGTAAGCCATGCTGCCAATGGAGGAACAATCAGCCATGAGAACACTCCCCCCACAATCCAATAACTTTCCCACGACCATCCGCTTACTTTCTTGAAAGGAATATAAAAACTGCCCGAAGCAAAACCTCCGATAAAATGAAAAATGACTCCCAGTAGTAGCTGCATACGTGATTTTTACTTGATGAATCGTAGTGAAAGTTGGTGCTGCCTCGTATCCGTTAGGGATTCACTGTAAAATGATACTTCCCTGACCCTACGCGGAGCACCACATATCCGTTTTTTACCGTTCCTGCCTTTATTTCTTTTAAAGCAGCGATTCCTTTATTGCTCTCCATGACTTGATCAGCACTTGTTGCCGGCACATACACCGTAGCTGTTGTATTAACAGGAATCGTGATATCTAAGGATAGCTTTCCGTTTTCCGTTTTCCATCCGGAAACGGTTTTCCCGTAAGGGGTCTGTAACTCTGCTTTGGCATACGTCAACCGTTGGTCAATGTGAGGTTGAATACGGATGTGTTTATAACCCACTCCGTCATCATCGGTATCGAGTCCCGCTACGGAACGATACATCCAGTCGCCAATGGCTCCATAGGCATAATGATTAAACGAGTTCATGCCGGGAGTCTGAAAAGTGCTGTCCGGTTTTATACCATCCCAACGTTCCCAGATCGTAGTAGCGCCCATCTTTACAGGATATAGCCACGATGGATATTTCTCCTGTAACAATAAGGTGTAGGCCAGTTCATCATAGCCAAAACGCGTCAGTACATGGCACAGGTAAGGCGTTCCCAAAAATCCGGTAGTTAAGTGATTGTCGTAGCGCTTTACATTTTCCGCGAGGCGGGCAGCAGCAGGTGCACGTAATGCTTCCGGCAGCATATCAAAGTTCAGCGCCAGTACGTAGGCAGTCTGCGTGCCGGAAACCAATCTTCCACTTGGCGTCACATACTCTTTCAGAAAAGCAGCTTTAACTATTTTCAGTAATTCCGAATAGCGCGTTACATCTTCCTTCTTATTTAGAACAGTGGCTGCATGGATAAGCAATTGAATGGAGTGGGCATAGAAACACTGTGCGATCAGGTATTTATCGGTGACCGCAGCACTTCCATCGTTGTCATCAAAGGGGCGATAGAATAACCAATCGCCAAAGTGAAATCCGGAATTCCATAGGTTGTCAACGCTTTTTGATTCCATGTAGCCCACCCACTTCTTCATGCTTTCGTATTGATTGGCAAGAATGGTTTGATCGCCATAAGCGAGATACATGTTCCACGGAATGATGGTGGCCACATCGGCCCAGCCGGTTGAAGCAACGGCTCCTTTGCCCAATACATTGGGTACGACATAAGGGATAGCACCATCAGGTAATTGATCGGCAGCTACATCTTTCATCCATTTCATGAAGAACTGCTCTACATCCATGTTGAACGAAGCTGCCCGTGAGAACGCCTGTGCATCACCGGTCCATCCCAAACGTTCATCACGTTGCGGACAATCGGTCGGTACATCCAGAAAGTTTCCTTTTTGTCCCCATTGAATATTGTGTTGAAGCTGATTGACCAATGGACTGGAACATTCAAAATTTCCTGTTGGCTTCATGTCGGAGTAAACAGCAAATGCTTTGAAGTTGGCAGCAGTGGGCATTCCCGGAAAGCCTTCTACTTTGATGTAGCGAAACCCGAAGAAAGTAAAATGGGGTTCGAACGTTTCTTCTTTTCCACCTTTTAAGGTGTAATCGAGTTGCGCCTTTGCGGCACGTAAGTTGGTCGTATAGAAATTCCCTTCTTTGTCCAGAACTTCTGCGTGTTGAATTTTTATCCGGTCACCTGCTTTGCCCGTTACGTTCAACTGTACCCAGCCCACCAGGTTCTGGCCAAAGTCAAGCACCGTCTCGCCTTTGGGTGTCTTTATTATTTTAATGGGACTGAATGTTTCTTTTTTATGCATCACCGGACTTTCGGAAGCAATGATGTTGTCTTTAGAGACGTCATTTACTTTCACCGATTGCCATAGGGCGTCATCATAGCTGGCGGTGCTCCATCCTGTTTTTTCCAGTCGTGCATCATATACTTCACCATGATAAATTTCAGAACGCTTTATTGGCCCGAAAGAAGACTTCCAGCTTTCGTCCGAGACAATGGTTTCGTGCGTGCCATCCGCATACGTTACTTCAAGTTGTAACAAGAGCGCTACGGTTTTACCATAAATATTTTTGTTGTCCTGCCACGCCAGGTATCCGCGATACCATCCGTCACCGAGCTGTACGCCAATGGCATTAGTACCCTGCTGTAGCGAAGCCGTAACATCATAGACCTGGTACTGAAGCCGTGTTTCATAGCTCGTCCATCCTGGGGTGAGGTAAGCATCACCCATGCGCTGACCGTTGATCTGTGCTTCGTATAATCCGTGCGAGGTAACATACACACGGGCAGACTTGATCACTTTCTTCAAATCAAACTTCTTCCGAAACATAGGAGCGAAGCCCGATACGCTATCGCCCGTCAATCCTGATTCGATCCACCGCGCTTTCCATTCCGATGAAGCAAGTAACCCCGTCTCCCAATACGCGGCATCACTCCACGCCGATACTTTACCGGTATTGTCCCACACACGCACCTGCCAGTAGTAGCGCTGTTTTGGTTTTAATGATGGACCATTATATATAACGTGTATTGATTGATCGGTACCAATTTTCCCCGAGTTCCATACAGCTGATTTACTAAGTGTCGATAACTCTTCACTAACACGTAGCTCATACGCGGTCTGCATTACATTTCTTTTTTCTGAAATCAACTGCCAGCTCAGGCGGGGTTGTTTGATGTCCAGCCCCAACGGATTGGACAAGTTTCCTGTGCGCAGATTCTGAATTTTCACCTGTGCATACATTTTGAATGTGAGCAGAACAAGGAATAATGCGGTGCAGATTTTTTTCATCGGCTGGATTGTTAACCTGAATTTAGGCAAAAATGCAAACGATTGCTGATTTGGCTGTCCTGAGCTGTCCTGACAGGCGCCAGCCGGAGTATAAAATCCGGATTGTTTTGTAAGTTTCGATTTCAACATGAACAAAAGCGATTTCTTCCGGCACGTAACCATCGACGATTATTCCGCAACGCCCAAGTATCAGCAACTGGCCAATGCCATTATTCAAGCCGTGAAGACCGGAAAAATCGCTGAGCAGGAGGTACTTCCATCTATTAATGAGCTGAGCTTTGAGTTTGCCATCTCGCGCGATACCGCAGAGAAAGGATATAAGTATTTGAAGAAAATCGGCTTGCTGGGCTCGGTGCCTGGCAAAGGTTATTTTATAAAGAGTGCGCTGATCGATCAGCAACTCAAAATATTTTTATTATTCAATAAACTGAGTGCACACAAGAAAATCATCTACGATGCCTTCGCAAGTGCATTGGGAGAGCTGGCTTCCATCGACTTTTATGTTTACAATAATGATCTCGCGCTGTTCAGAAAATTAATTCAAAACAGAAAAGAGAACTATACCCACTTTGTGATCATACCTCATTTTTTGAAAGGGGAGGAAAGTGCGTATGAAATAGTCAATACACTGGATAAATCGAAACTGATCTTATTGGATAAACTGCTTCCCAATGTGAGCGGAGAATATGGAGCAGTGTATGAAAACTTTGAGAGCGATATCTATGAAGCATTGCATCAGGCATTGCCTCAGTTGGGAAAGTACCATACTTTGAAAATTATTTTTCCGGAGCATACTTATTTCCCGCAAGAAATCATCACCGGTTTTGTTCGCTTCTGCCAGGAGTTTGCATTCCATTATCACATTATCCATTCGCTGGCGCATGAAACGATGGAGCGGGGCGAAGTGTACATTAGCCTGATGGAGGACGATTTGGTCACGTTGATCGAAAGGGTCATTTCCAAACACTGGATGGTGGGAAAAGAGGTGGGCGTTATCTCTTACAATGAAACCCCGTTGAAAAGGATCATCCTGAACGGAATCACTACGATCTCTACGGATTTTAAAATGATGGGGGAGAAGGCTGCGCAGCTGGTACTTGAAAATTCAACTGCTCATGTAGCGGCTCCTTTTTATCTGACGTTGCGATCTTCATTATAAATTTCATCATTGCTTCCTTGTGCGCAGAGTTTTTAGCTTTACGCTTCGTTTGTTATCCATGCATTATCCTGTACTCGATATTCTTTCCGAACTCAAGGAAAAACTGGCGCACTATCCGGTAGTTATTCTTCAGGCTCCTCCGGGTGCAGGTAAGTCGACCGTGCTTCCACTGCATTTGTTGAAGGAAGAATGGCTGACCAACAAAAAGATGGTCATGCTGGAGCCCCGGAGGTTAGCTGCAAAGTCAGTGGCAGAGCGATTGGCAGATCTTCATTCGGAGCAGACCGGTGAAACCGTTGGCTACCGCGTACGCTTTGATACCAAGGTGAGCAGCAAAACACGTATCGAAGTGGTGACCGAAGGAATACTTACGCGCATGATTCAATCGGATAACAGCCTGGAAGATATTGGTCTTTTGATCTTTGATGAATTTCATGAACGCAGTCTTCATGCTGATCTGGCATTGGCATTGAGTCTGCAGGTGCAGCACGTGTTGAGAAGTGATCTTCGCATCTTGATTATGTCGGCCACCCTGGATGGTGAACAACTTTCTGTTCTGTTAAACAATGCGCCCATCATTACTTCGACCGGAAGGCAATTTCCGGTGGAGTATAACTATCTTCAACAGGAATCGGACACGTCTATAGCAAGCCGGATGAATGCCGCAATACGAAAAGCGCTTCGTGAAGAAGAGGGCGATGTATTGGCTTTCCTGCCCGGAGCGGGTGAAATAAATCGGACGCAGCAGCTACTTGATGAGGAAGGAGTAGCGGCAAAGATTCATCCGCTTTTTGGCGATCTTCCATTCAAACAGCAACAAGAAGCCATTCTGCCTCGAAGTGATGGGCAGCGAAAAATTGTATTGGCCACGTCTATTGCTGAAACGTCATTGACCATTGAAGGTATCCGCATTGTGATTGACTCGGGCATGGCGCGTGTACCACGATTTGACCCTCGCAGCGGGCTCACTCATCTGGAAACCATTCGGGTAACCAAAGATGCTGCCGATCAACGGGCAGGAAGAGCAGGGCGTTTGGGCCCGGGGGTTTGTTATCGCCTCTGGACAGAAGGAACACAACGTAATCTTATCCCTCAGCGCAAACCGGAAATACTGGAAGCAGACCTTGCTCCATTGCTCCTGGAATTAGGTCAATGGGGAATTAAAGAGATGAAAGAGCTTACCTGGATCACCTCACCACCGGCAGGTGCCGTGAGTCAGGCGAGAGAGTTATTGCAGCAGCTTGATGCGTTGGATAGTAATGGGGTCATTACTCCGCGTGGTAAGGAGATGCTGCGATTACCTACGCATCCGCGAATAGCGCATTTGTTATTGTCTTCCATTACGGGCGATAAAAGAACCACGGTTTCATTGGCTGCAGATATTGCCGCATTGCTGGAAGAACGCGATCCGCTTCCGAAAGAATCCGGTGCTGATCTTTCGCTTCGTGTAGAGGCATTGCGTAGGTGGAGAAAAGGCGAGCGTGTCAATGCAGAGCGGAATGTACTGGAGCGAATAGAAAAACTGGCTGCGAACTGGCGAAGAATTTTTAAAGCAGAACCGGATACTGCGATTGCCTCTGACTCAGTAATAGGGAAATTGTTGCTGGCCGCCTATCCGGAACGCATTGCACTGCAGCAGGGAAATTTCAGTGAGCGCTACAAGCTTGCCAATGGACGAATAGCTAAACTGCCCGACCATGATTCATTGACGAGAGAGAAGTGGTTATGCATTGCTCAACTGGATGGGGGTAGCAAAGAGGCTAAAATATTTATGGCCGCTTCTGTTGATGAAAGCGATTTGCTTGAATTAGCCGAAGAACAGGAGGTAGTACGCTGGGATGAAGAACGAGGTGCGATATCCGGATTGATTGAGCGGAGGGTTGGTCCTTTGTTGCTGGGAAGTAAACCCTCATCAAAAATCAATGAGGAGCAACGAATAAAGATTTTGTTGGAGGTCGTGCGCCAGCAGGGATTGAAAGTCATTGGCTGGGACGAAGCACAGGAGCAATGGCAAAACCGAGTCCATACATTAAAATCATGGCGGCCAGGTGAACCGTGGCCCGATGTTACCGAGCCGCGTTTGCTGGAAAGTTTAGAGGAGTGGCTGGCTCCTTATTTGCAGAATGTGTATCGAAAACAGGACTTTGAGCGATTGGATAAAATGACCGTACTGGCAGGCTTGCTTCCCTGGGAACTGCAATCCAAGCTCGATGTATTAGCACCCTTACAGATAAAGGTGCCCAGTGGTTCGCAGATCAAAGTACATTATTTTTCAGATGAACGGCCACCGGTAATTGAGGTGCGGTTACAGGAAATGTTTGGTTTGATGGATACGCCTGCGATCAATGAAGGAAGAACCAAAGTGTTGCTGCACTTGCTCTCTCCGGGCTATAAGCCGGTGCAGGTGACGCAGGATTTAAAGAGCTTTTGGCAGACTACGTATCACGAAGTGAGAAAGGAATTACGAATGCGCTACCCCCGGCATCACTGGCCGGAAGATCCATGGACGGCAGAGGCAGTGAGAGGAGCGAAGAAAAGAACTTAAAATGAGAGCGGCTGTCTCAAAGACAGCCGCTTTGTTGCTTGCTATTGATTGACCAATTGCTGCAGTGTTATTGTATTGGTGTTGCCCGATGGAGGGGTAACAAACCCGCGTACCACCAGGGTGTAGTAACGACCCGATGCAAAGCTCATGTTTTCAACGGTGGCCAGCTTGGTTCCATCCGATGTCTTGATGTCAAAGGTATAAACGTTGGCATCAATTTCAGTGAAATCAGTCGCTGTTTTAAACTGACGTGATCCGAATAATAATTTGGCATTACTACCTGTGGTATAGATATTTATTTCCGGTGCGTCAGGCGAAAGATGCACAAGTCGGATACCTGCTTTTCCTGAAGAAGAAAGTGCAGTCGCTGTATCTCTTACCATCATGGTTTCAATATTCGCCAGGTTATTGATAATGAAAATGGAATAGAGTTTACCATTTTCGAAATTGAAAGTGGTTTCTTTCAAGCTGGTAGTAGATCCGGTTGGAGTAAACCGGAATGTATTCGCTCCCACTTCAAAGCTGGCATATCCTGAATAATTGCCGTAGGCAAAGGCAGTAGAATTGAGTTTGGTTCCATCCAGAAGAATATCCAACCCGCCTGTGTCGGGCGACCCGTGGTAGAAGCTGGCATACGAGGTGGGCGTAACCGGTACGGGATCACTGGATTTAAGACATGAACTTAGTATAGGAATAAGGACGATTAAAGCAATCCAACTTTTCAACTTCACGGATTCAAAGAGACTTTTTTTCATAATAGTTCTAAAACGTTAAATAATTGACATATCGTGCTTTTGGACACTCTCTTTTTTATAAAGGTTGGAATGTCACGCACTTAGTTTCTCCAGATAATCTGCAATATACTGATCCAGTTGCTTTCTTTTATACTGCATGATAAAGCGAGGATGGGCAAGAGGAACAATTTCCTCAAACCACTTCTTCTCCTCATTCAGTTTTTGGAAGAAAGAAAAATTCTTACCCTCACCAATGCAGAAACATTTTACCCGGCTGATGTTCATGGCAACTAATTGGTCAATCGACTGAATCACAAAGGGGGTAATGGCTTTTTGTAATGAAGCATCATCGTAGTAATTGATGTTCTTCCCCTCTTTCGTAAATCCAAGCGGTGAGATAGCGGAGATAAAATACTGCTGAAAGAATTTTTTCGGCCCGCCATACTCGTTAATCATTGCATAAATAAAGTCGGCAGAGAGTTCCGGCTTTTTAATGAGTGTATTGGGTATGCCACATTCCTCTTCCAGCTTGATGGGGTCGGTGAATGAGATGCCGGTAGTACCTGATCCAAACCTGCCCGGGTTAATACCCAACAAAAGCATTCGCTCTTTCTGGTCGGAATAGTATTGGTGATAGAACAATTCACATAATCTGAAAGTAGAGTTGTCTTTATAAGGATTCATGACACCAATTGCTTCCGGAATCCTGTCTTTTATTTCCAGCGATTGATAAAACCGAAGTACCTGATCAGCAAATGTCATCATTGATTATTCCTATGGTCAATACGATTAGACTTGGATTGGTGCATTAACGCATGATCAATTGACTAATCGGGTCTAGTTGAATTCAAACGCACTCTTATAAAAACCTTCTTCCTGCACAAAGTTCAATAGTTCAAGATAAAAAGGATGTGATCCCAGTGTGGCGCTATCTCCAATCAGTATCAGTTTTTTCTTTGCGCGTGTCATGGCCACATTGGTTCTGCGTATGTCATTGAGAAAACCCACCTCCCCTTTTTCATTACTTCGCACAAAGCTAATGGCAATCACATCACGTTCTTGCCCCTGAAATGCATCTACGGTATTCACCGTAATCAGTTTTTGCAGCGGCTCCAGCAAAGCGGAGGTCCCGGCCAGCTTATGAAGATAATCTACCTGTGCACGATAAGGCGTAATGATCCCCATCGTTATTTTTTCTTCCTGCCATTGTTCTATCCCGGTTTCTTCAATCAGTTTTTCAACCAGCCTGAGAAGTAATTGTGCTTCTTCCTCATTGTATCGGCTTAGTGTTTCCGCATCCTGTGCTTCATTGTATCCGCAACCGGCAGTGTCAATAAACTCCACGGGCAGTTCATGGGGACGCAGTAGTTCGTGTTTAACGGATTCGTGTGCTACCAACTCATTTTTATAAAACTGTTGTGATGAAAACTTCATGATGTTTTCATTCATACGATACTGCACCTGCAACATGGAAGAACGATTGGCGTACCGTTCTATTCCCTTTTCGAAAAGTGTTTTTGCCAAACCGGCTTTAGCAGCCTCATTTGATTTGATGGTAGGCGGAAGCTGGTGATGATCTCCTGCAAAAATCACGCGTTGTGTTCGCAGCATCGGTATCCAGCAAGCGGGCTCCAGCGCCTGGCCTGCTTCATCGATAAATGCGGTTTTGTATTTTCTTCCGCGCAGTACAGGATGCGATGAACCAACCAGCGTAGCGCAGATTACTTCACTGTTTTGCAGTAAGTCATTCACAATATAAAACTCGAGCATATCCGCATCCGATTTTAGCAAGCGCGCTTCTTCTTTCAGCTGCCTGCGTTGTTCCTTTTCATGATAGCCGAAGTCTTTTTTGAATTTGAATGCGGCACTCTTCACCTGTTCCATGCGTTTGCGCAACGCACGCAGTTCGTGATAGTTGGCATGGGCAGCGATTCGTGCATCCAGCGTTTTGCTCAATGATTGTTCGGTTACCCTCGCCGGATGGCCGATGCGCAACACATTCAGTCCTTGATCACTCAGTTTATCCACCAGCAGATCCACCGCTGCATTACTGGGTGCGCAAACCAGAACCTGTAGTTCTTGCTTTACGGTTTGCAGTATGGCCTGAACAAGGGTAGTGGTTTTACCCGTGCCCGGAGGGCCATGTATGAAAGCAATGTCGGGTGTCTGAATTACTTTAGTCAGTGCTTCATGTTGACTTGGGTTGAGAATGTGGGCGGCAGGTGAAATGGGTTTACTGTCTTCCTCCTTTAGTAAAGGGGTAGTTTCTTGACCAAGTAGAATTTCTCTCAATTCAGCTATCCGATTACCTTCTGCTTTTATCACTTCTTTGAGTGCGAACTCCATTTCACGATAGCTCATCTCATCAAACATCACATCTACGCCCAGGTTTCCGTCATTGATCCAATCCGGAAACTCATCGCCGTGGATGGTGATCACCATTTGATTGTCACGCACAAAGTTGATCACTCCATTCACGTGCTCTTTTTCTGGTTTGCCCGATGCATTACAAAACACACTCACCGACTTGCCGCTTTGAAAAGCGTGTGGCTGATCAAGATGGGTGGTGCGTTCCACTTCTATCGTGAGTCGTTCTCCTGTACCGATGTAGTCGCGCTTCAGTTTCACCGGGTACCAGGTAGTACCTTCTTTGGTACGCTGGTTCAGGGAGCGGAGCAATACCTTCTGGCGGTAATAGTCCAGGTCTGCCTGCCGCTCCAGTTTTATCAGATCAAGAGTTTTCGATAGTTGTTCGCGCGAATTCATAGAGGGCGCAAAGATACTGTTTTGCCTTGCTGAGCGAGGGTGGACTTTAAGTGATTTTGACGCTTTGAAAGAGTTGAAAACAGGTATAAACCGATTTTGAGAACCCAATGCGATAAAAAAGACCATTACTTTCGGTGAACAGCCTACTTTGTTTTCGCATACCGTTAGGCCAAGTGATGAAGCAAACCGATCAGGCAAAGTGATGGATTTATTGGGTTGTCAGAATGGCCGCAGTGCACTTCTTTTATTTATTGGTGCTGATTATCAGTTGATTGTGAGGGTAAAGATGAAAATGCCTTATTGTGGGGGATTACTTTACGTGATGGTGTTTGGTAGATTGAGTAGAGATAATTGATCCAAAAATTATCGTAGGTGTTTTAGTAGAAAAGGCTGCCAGGGGTAAGGGCAGCCTTTTTTTGTTTTTTAAGGATTATATTTGTGATTCGCTATGATATCCGAAATTCTAGTCACAGTCCTTTTAGTTCTTCTGAATGGTTTTTTTGTTGCCGCTGAGTTTGCCATTGTTAAGGTACGCTCTTCACAAATTGCATTGCAGCAAGGCACCGTTTCCAAAAAGGCCGCCAAAATTATTATCAACAATCTTGATGGGTACCTGGCCGCTACTCAGTTGGGGATCACCCTGGCAAGTCTTGCATTAGGTTGGGTAGGTGAAGATGTGGTGTCTGAAATGGTGCTCTCCGTGGTGCATTCGTTGGGTTTGGATATCA
>JAHEZH010000194.1 GCA_023251155.1 Flammeovirgaceae bacterium
AAGAAGGAGATAAGATATCCGGAACAGGGGAGAAGATTTCGAACAGCAATCATGAAGGCGCTGACACCATCTATCCTCATGCAAAGCGGCCAACAGTTCGAATCGAGGGAGTGTATAGGCAGAATATTTTTTCAA
This sequence comes from Flammeovirgaceae bacterium, assembly GCA_023251155.1. Classification (GTDB taxonomy): domain Bacteria; phylum Bacteroidota; class Bacteroidia; order Cytophagales; family Cyclobacteriaceae; genus ELB16-189. Next base: position 136 of record JAHEZH010000194.1, read on the forward strand.
AAAATAGTCTTGTACTTAGTATTGTAGAAAATGGCAGCCTTCGAGAATCGAGAACCACCTATCACCTGATTCAACAATCTCGAAAGGTGTTTGATGGAAATTTTGAGTCTACCGCGGCTGATTCCAGAGGAGACGCAACTCTTAAAGTTTCGAGAACCTATTTTAAGAAATTATAACCTGTGATTGAGTACCCATGGATCTGAATGTACGTAAGAGTGTCTTTTACCCCAATGCTGATCTGACCACCAAACAGAACTATAAGCACTACTCAATTGTAGAACCTGATGGCTCTATCATTGAACGCGTTTTTCTTGATATTCCCATTGCCCGGATAAGAGAACGGATTATATTCAGGCACTATCTAAGCAGGAGAGTAAAGTTTTTCTACGACAATCCAGTAGGGTTCAATGTTCTGTCTAGAGATTCCCCGTGGGACTTTACGATTGAACTAAGCAGTGGAGAATCATTTAATATAGAGATTACTTCTATAGCTGAAGAACCCTGGATATTTGAGATGCTTAAAAGAGAAGAACGGCTGTTGCTGGCAAGCTATAAGGAGAGCATAACGGCTCGTGAATATTTGAAACTGTCCAAATACATTTAAGGTGGAGTCAATTCAAATAAACAAGTGTTCTTGTCTCCTGACGAAATTATACCGAATCCGTTTTATAATTTGAAGCTTTCACTCATTGGAGGGATTGGGGAAGTACGCCCGAATTTGAGTCAATTGATTCAAATTGCCATACAGAAGAAACAAGCAAAAAAGCATGAAGGAAAGGACAATACTATACTTGTTATTGACAACCGGACATTCCGGTATGAAGTTGAAGATCTTGTAAAAGCGGCTCATGAATTAGAAGGTTTTATTGTCTCAAGTCCTTTTATGGAAATCTGGTTTTACACTGGATATTATTCGTCTTTGGATGGCAATGATGCAGAATATAACTTTTGCCCATTAAAAATAAATGGGGAACAAGTAGCTAGATTAAATGAATATATTAAAGCCCATAAGATCGTGTTAAGAGACGGGGTATTGATGGATTAAAATCAAAAAGGTTAACATGTTATTTGAACAACGGTTGACTAGAACAAAAGCAGGCGTCACGATTTGTTTGCTCTTTAGCCAAAGTGAACTCAATACCATAAACTGCTCTGAGAATAGATAAAATCGTTTCTGGTATTTGACGGATTTTTCACCTTACAAGTTAATTATCTTATGTTAAATCAGTTGATAAATAAAATGAAACGGTTTAAGTTCTCTATTTTAAGAGAGCGGCTACCATTCTTTATAAAATTTATAGGCGGGCATATCACAGAATATGATTTCATCGGAATTCTTCTTCTCGTTTTGATCTACTCTCTGTTCGAGTCGAGGGTGATTGAATTCATTAGCAATAGTTTATCCTGGCAAATTGAATGGAAGCCGATTTATGATATCGTTCTTATTTTAATCTGGACGCTACTTATTTACGTCCGAATTTACAGGCAAGCAATTAAATCATTTAATAGAATAGATTGTCTTATCATTGTTTGTTTACTGTACAGCGCAATCTATCCTCATTGGATATTCCTTAAGCTTGTTCTTGTACCATCATTGAAATATGTTCATTTTGTAGTAGCTTATTACCTTCTTCATCTTTTTAAAACATTTTTTAAGCTTGTTGTTAATACTGTCCAATTCAATGACGGTTTTTTTAATCCTGATTATCCAATAGAATTTGATGATCAAGATGAACTACGAAGAAATATTGCAGCAAATCACTTATACAATAGCATTTCCGTATTGAAGCCGAAGAAGGCTATTTTAATCGGTATCGAGGGATATTGGGGGAAGGGCAAATCTTCTATCTTAAACCTGATAAAGGAAAAGGCAAAAGCAGAGAAGATTTTACATATTAAATTTTTAGAATTCAGTCCATGGTTTTCAAAAGATTCGGAATCTTTAATTGAAAGCTTCTTTCGGTTTTTAGAAGGACATATTGGTGCGTTTGAACAAGAGATTTTTGAGTATAAGCAAGCCGTGCTAATGACCGAGAAGCGAATATTTGGAACTTCGTTTTCGGAGTTGTTCGCAAGTAAAGGAGCTGGGTTGCAGGATAAAAAAGCAAGAATCAATACTTTGCTTGCATTAAATAAGACGACTTATATTATTAGTATTGACGATTTAGATCGCTTAACAAAGGACGAAATTATAAGTGTGTTTCGTCTCGTTAGAGTGATTGCTGATTTTTCTAGCATAGTGTATCTCGTTGCATATGATAAAGAATACGTCAGAAAATCTATCTCGTCATCGATACCTGATGGAATGAGCCGGGATTACTTTGATAAAATGTTTCAAATTGAATATTCAATTCCAGAGCCGAAGTTTAACTGGATTCGAGATCGAATGTTTAATGGGATATCGATTCAAGTGGAGAAATTTCTGTCTAAGCAGGTGCTTGACAGGAATATAAGCCCGGTGCGGAAAGCTTCAATTTTGCAAGAAATTCAAAGCTTGAAGAATAAGAAAGTTTTAGAAGGAATTATTTTTAGTATTCGTGATGCGAAAAGATTTCATAATAACTTTTTGCTGAGGTACTTTTCGATATACGCAGATGTTGATTTTTCTGATTTTTTTTATCTTGAATTGATTCGTTATGCTTCCTTGTCGTCCTATGAAGCAATCAATAATGGAAGAGAACAAATCCTAAACTCATTGGCCGTTAACGCCAGCTATAAAGGTCTTAGTCAGCAATCTTCTTTGATTTCGGGTGAGTATTTTAAGAGTGAGGTTATTGGAGAGAAAACCCATTTGACGGAAGTCATCATTGAGTTGTTGTCGACCAAGGACACTTCGTTGTACCCTATAACAAATCGTTTGTTTTTTCATAAATATTTCGCCTTAGATCAGCATGAGAGTAGTGTGTCTGATGTGGAATTCAATCGAGTTGTATTTTCGGCAGAAGAGGATTTGATATCCACCAAATTGAATGAATGGATGGTAATGGGCGCAGAGACCGAAATCAATTATCGACTTAAGAAGGCTAAGTTTAAGGAACCACAGTTAAATTTAGTTATTTCAATAATTATCAGTTATTACAAGGAGAGCCATAAAGTCGCTAGTTTGCCGAGTAATCATGCTTTATCGCCTACGTTGCAGCAGTCTTTATATTTATTGATACTAAAGAAAGGATCGAAGGTCATGATGTTTGTCGATATGCTTCAATAAAATATTGAAGTTGAATATTCGGGGTATTCAACCTATTTTATTCAGGGCTTTACAGACTATCATAAGAAGCTGGATCAGGGCATTCCACAGGAGAAACGCGGGCCAAAATCATTGGATTGGATTTTGGCAAAGCAGTATATTTTACTTGCCAATTATTTAGAGAAGGCTGAAAAAATTGAAACTCTGACATTGATTTCCATGATTCAAAATATACGGTGGTTCTGCGGTCCTAAAAGGCGCGAAAATCTACAGCCCTCTTTTCAGGACGATGTATGGGGTAATTCCAAGTACAAGGAAAAGCTTTACGTTTCTCTCAGAGGCATTTTTAAGTATATCATAAGAAGATCAAGCCTTTACTTGTTAAATGATAAGAATACTAAGTACCAAAATGACTATTCAGTCAATCTCATAAATTCGCTGGTGGACAGCATCTTTTACGATTTGAAAAGTCTAAATGCCTATTTGCCAGATTATGAAGTCGAAGATTTTATTGCTTTTGCCAATAAAGCTCAAGAACAGAATCAATCTGAGGAGATATATTTCGAGTTTTAGACGTTCAGTAATTGGGACATTAACTCAGCCTATCTGTGATCATTTGTTAGTAGAGAATTAACTATGCATAGTCAGCAGTTGTATCATCAGAGACAGAAGAGAATAGTTCGATGTTCGCCATGGTTGATATTGATTTTAAAATTCATTCATACAGAATTCTTATATTATGTTGCCATGTTCTATTGGTCTTGATTTTTAATTAAACTGATCCTTGAGCACTTATGTCAACGCTTCGGGTTAGCGCGGGATGTGTGGCGTTGAAATGTGTGCGACCAAAATAGCATTGCTCTTGCGATGCCGATGGGGTTGTGTTGTGGGGCAAGTGCAGAAAAACCGAAGATGGTCTACCGGTATTTTTCTATTATTCTTTTGAACAGCTCATTGACGGAGATTTCTTTTATGGTGAAGTTGCTGACTATATCCCTGCAGTCGGTATCGGAATGAAATTTTGATTTTTCGTTGAACTGAAAGTCATTGAAATAGAAAGCCTCGGAGCTATTGTTCTCCAATGTCTTCACTACAACATTGTATTTGTGTCCTTTCACTTCGATCCATGTGGTGGCCAGCCAATAAATAAAAATGATGCTGAGGTATTTGTATTGTAGTATGGATTGTATGTCACTATCTCCTGTGATGGTGACCGTGGGATTTCGGGTTATGGCTGCAAGTTCTGTATCACTGGGATAGATGGTACCATTGTTGTCCAGGGATATAAATAATTCTTTACTGCCAAGACCATGAACCAATGCAATGTGCACACAACTTAATGGAGCTGCGTTAGCGGGAATAAAGCTCAGGATGGTATTGCTGTTGTATTTGGCTAACAGCAACTGCAAAGAGGTGATGAGCGATGGTGTAGAGGAATTATAGAATGCGAGGTACTGGTTGCAGGTTGCTTTCAGCCATTCTTGTTCAGTAGTTTCTCTCTCTATTTCTTTCCATAGGAGGCTTTGTAGTCCGATCATGGGGTGTATCTGTGAAAGAGTGTTGTTTCAGTACTCTTCTTTTAGGTAGGAAAGCAACGCATCCAATGTAGGTTCGTTCATTGATGTGAAGCGGGTATGTTCCAGCTGACCGTATTCCCTGTAAAGAATGATGGCTTGTTTATCTCCTCTTTTTCTCAGCTGCTCTGCGTTGACAATCATCTTCCTGATCCATACTGAATCGCGTCTTTCGAAAACACCTGTCAATGCAGGGCCGACCAGCTTTTCTTTCATCCGATGGCAGGCTTTACAGTTCTGTTTGAATACCTCTTTTCCTGTAACTGCTGCTGGCGAGAGTAATGACTCATGTTTGCTTTCGAGGGCTGCGGTGCCACATGCCCACGATGTTTCAGGAGCGATTTCCAATTGGTGGTGATAGTCGCTGTAGTTGATGGCGACAAATCCAAACAGGGCGAACGTCAGACCGGTAGCGAGTAGCAGCAGGAAGGTTATTTTGTTACGATCGCCCATAGGATAACAGGGAGTGTGTGTCAGAGTGTAAGTTAGCTACTTTGCCTGACATCGTAATGCTATTTTTACTTTGAAGATGCTGTGATTTGAAAATTTGAAGAGTGATTTAAACTTAAACAATTGAGTGTGATCATGTATTTTTATCCTTTACTGAAAAATGAAATTTATAAAGAGATGGTGTTTTGTTGTTATGTTGGTGGTTGTTGCCTGCGATCCCATTAGCACCTATATCATTACTACGAAGCAGGACCACACGGTCGTAGAAATTTATCCGTCTTTAGAGTCCGTCTATTGCCCTGAGTTCAATGACCCTATTTGTAAGTTTGCCAGAAGTCATGCTATCAAAGAGGGGACGTATGAAATCCGGAGTGATGAAAAAATGATCGTGTTCGCGGTGTTAGGAACTAAAGGAGCAGTCAGTCAATTTCCTTTAGAAAAAGTGAAAATCATTCGGGATAAAGATACACTTGTATTGCAGGGAAGGGAGCAGATATTTGAACGATTTGTTCGAGGGAGATCTCCTCTTCGTTATTATTTTGACTATCCATGAAAGTCTTATCAGTGCAGAAGGTGTTAAATAGGTTTGCAGTCGTTCTATCTTTAGAAGATTAGGATTATGAAAATTGTTTCTCCTTTGAATCTTTTTACATCGATATTGATGATCTACTTTACGATCAGGAATCTCGATAGTGATTTCTTTCTTTATAAGACACCTGTTATTCTGCCGGTGATTTTTATATGCTTTTCTGGTTTTTTTATAACCAGTTTCATTTCCTTTTTTAAAGGGATCGTGATTCGACCAAAGGAGCATGTACATTCTATCTTATCCGGAATAGTGGTTGTTCTTATCATTGAGGTTGTTAACCTGCTTGTGCTGTGAAATTCATAAGAAGAAATGGTGCGAGAAAGATTATCCTTGCAGCGATGTCTTCAACTGCTGTATAAGGTGTAAACAGGTAGCGTGTTAGAACAAGGGCCATAAGATTTGCAGAACATCTTTTATTCTAAATTTCATTTCGCATAACCATTAGGTTCGTTAAAAGAGTTGCTGTCACTATCGTGTTGCGAGTTAGTCGAATTGAGCAAAGCTAAAGTTGTGCATAGGACAATTATTAATTTAAATATTCTCCACCATGTAGCGATGATTTTACTGAGTGGATATTTTTTGTTTTTGATTTGTTTCGACTTTATCGAAGACTTATTACTGATACAAAAAAGTTGGATGTTTGTGTGTTTGTGTTTTGGCATTTTTAAGATTTTAGTGATGCTCATTTAGCAAGGAAAATCTGTGCCATTCCACGGTATGTCAATGAAGAATTTGCGTATAATTAAAGCGTAAAATAAAGCCTCCTTTTAATCTGTTTTAAGGCTCTTCGGAATTGCATTTAATTAAACGCGGTAGAGTTGGTATTTAATTAAAAGCCAAAGCTAACGTGACCCCAAATGTTTTTAATTAAAAGTATTCACGTGACTTCTTTAGTTGAATGTTGTCATTAACGTGCCTTATATACGTAATAAATTGATTAGCCGGAGATGTCTTTATTTTTATTGATAAAGTCCACCAGCTGAAGTAAGAATGAACGTACACTTTTTCGGGTACTCTCTTCCGGGTTGTAGTAGCGGGTACGGAAGCTGTCGAAGGCGATGTTTTGTTTTTTTACTTGTGTTGATCGTGAGACTATGCGAAGGAGTTCAGAGAGGTTCTTGTTCTGGAGCACGTTGCTGTCGATGAAGATGCGGATGAGGTAAGCGAGTTGAGAGAGAGAGAGGTCTGTTTGTAATTTGAAGTCATTGGAAACTGTACCTGCGCTGATGTTCTTTTGATTGAACTGTAGCATTTTTTCGTGGTAGGCAATTTCCTCGCTGATCCAATCTACGAGCTGTTCTTTTAAGGGAGTCTTGGTACTCAGGTATCCAATACCTTGCTTAACCTGGGTCTGGTTGATTTTCTTCATAAGGAAGGAAAGTTTTGCAATCTGATCGGGAGGTGAGTCCAATGACTTGACCTGATCCTGAAGGTAAAGGGTGTAGTAGTTGAAATACGATACTGAATTGTAGTTGAGTGAAATGAACAGAAGCTGTAGTTCTTCGTTTCTGAGTTTGAGCGTCTGAAGAGAGGTGGTGATTTTGCTGAGGTCTTTGATGATTTCTTTAGCGAAGATGATATCGCGATAGGTGATGGACGATGTGGATATTTTATCGATGAACTTTCTTAACGGATTAAGCGCGAGTTCGATCAGGTAAGGGTCGGCATCCTGATGTTGCAGGATGGCTTCCAGTTCTGTCATCTTTTGTATTACTTCTTTTCCTGCAATGGCAATGTAGCTTTCGGGGGCTTTGGTATCCTGCTGGAAGTAGCGGGTGAAGTGCAGTTCAATGAAGGTGAGTAGCTCGTCAATGTACTTGATGGTGTAGGAGAGAAGCGTGGCCTGATGGGACGGGTAATCGAGTGCGAGTAGCTGCTGTTGCTGGTGTTGAAGGTGGTCGATGATTCGAATCAGTTCCTGCTGGTGGAACTGAATGTAGCGTTGAAGGTGTAACTCGTCCTGCAGGCTGAATACCTCGTGGATGAAACTTTTCTTCACCTGTTCCACTTCGGTGCGAAGGGCCTCCTTCCATTCTTCTCCTTCAAAAAGCGACCAGGATTGTGGTGCTTCGTTCTTCCATTTGCCCGTTATGCGTTCCAGTTTCTCCAGTTCATTTGTTAACGGAGTTGGCATGCGTTATCTTTTTTGGTCACGGTAGATTTTATACATGGCGAATTTTTTTATTGTCAACCGAAATGATTTTCGGACCCTAATACATTACTGCCAGTGTTCCTGTGCTTGTTGTAGTGTTCGAACAGTTTTGAAGATAGAGAGCGTACGTGTAACTGCCTGTGGCAACGATACTGCCTGTGCCGTTGAGGCGTGCGTTCCAATTTATGTCTCCACCAATGATGCCGAGGCAGCTGGCGGTAATGGTATTGCTGGCGGCAAAGACCTGCACGTTGCTGGCATTTTTTATGGTAAGTGTATATGTAAATGCGTTGATGGGACTGAGGGTTTTGTCGGAAGCCGTCACGATCCAGTTGTCGTTGTATCCGTCCCCATTAGGTGTGATGAGGTTGGGAATAAAAGTGTTGAACGAACCAGTAAGGATTCGGTTGACGGTGACGGTGGCCGAAGCGTATTGATTTAAGGTGATGTCGTGTACGGTGACGTTTACGTCAACGGTCTGACTTAGTGCTAAGTTGACGGAGCTTACATTGTTTGTTGTGGGCCAGCTCTGGGCAGGAGAAATGATGGACCAGGTGTAGGTGTAATTTCCAGAACCACTGCCAATGGCAGCCGTGAGCGTTCGGGTGCAGGAATTTCCAGCGGTGCCTGTCTGGCTGATGGATACGCTGATGGCTCTTGCTTCTGTGGCGAACAAAAGTAATGTGAATAGGACTAGCAGGTGTGAAGGTTTCATGGAGCTGAGGGTTTGATGTGTTTCAGAAAAGTATACTGAATTCCAGCAGTGAGGCGGAAAGATTCTGCGGCCGTCTTCATTGCTGTAGCATTGATCGAAGAGTGATAGAACACTACTGAAGGTGACAGAAAAAGTGTAAAAGTATCGGACAGCTTGTAGTTGGCAGCGATGCCGAGGCCTACTGCATTTATGCGCTGGCGTGTGTTGTTGATATACAGGGAGGTGGAGACATCTTCTTTATTGAGGTAAGATGTGGTCTCCTGCTTGGAAGTCAGCTGTGAAAGATAAAATCCTGCATTGGCCTGTATGTATAGGTTATTTACATGAAAAAGTTCTGCCGTGATCAGTAATGGAATTTCCAGGTAATGTTGATTGACTTTGGTAGCAGAAGGAATAGGGAAAGGGTCGTTAGGGTCGATGACTTTGAAGTTGTGGTGGAAGGTGAAGTCCCTGCTTGCAGTGGTTACAGCGGCACTGACGCAGAGTTTAGGAAAGAGTCGGTAGGACAGAATCACAGATAGTCCACCACTCGCATTATATCGATAATACTGGAAAGGAAATGACCCATCATTGAATTGGTAGTGTGGCTTCTCTACCAATGTTCCGATACCGATCCTCATGCGTGAGTATGATTTCTTTTGTGCACGGGGAGGATGCCATCTTTTAGATGTTGTAAGCTGTGTGGGATAATAAACTTTAGGTGTGCTGTCTTTTCTTACTATGGGGATAATCTTCATTATTACCTCATCGGCTGTTTTGGATATTGAGTCGATAGGAACTGGGATAAGGAAGTTGCTATCGGCCGGTGAGCTGATAGAAGGAAGAGCGGGTGTTATGTTTTGCAGTGGTGTCTTCTTTCCTTTGAATACTACGACCGTTCCGATGATGGTGAAGGTAAGGTGAGCTTGTTTGCTTATCTCTACGATGAGATGGTAGAAAGTGATGTCCTTCGCCTGCAGGGTAATGAGTGCGTTGCCGGAGTTGTTATCAAACCCATAGGAGAAATGGAGGCGATGAGTGGTTTGAAGGCTATCGAGTAGTTGATAAACGGGCATGGCTTTGACATTAACGTCTACCTTGGTGGAGAAGACCTGAGCAGTGGAAGAGGTGGTTAAAAGTAATGAGAGGGATAACAAGACGGTGCGCATGAATAGGGTTTGAGTTAAGGAATGCATCCAGGTCCGGAGACGAGGTAGTGATGGGTGGAGACGGTTTTGAATTCCAGGTCAAAGCTGAATGACAGGGTGCTGAATACTTCTTTGAGTGCAAGGCTTTCAAATGCACCTGTGAAGCGACAGCTATTTAATTGTGGCGGCACATCAATCCGTATGGTGTAGTATTTTTCCAGTTGAGTGAATACTTCTTCCAGCGGAGTTTGTTTGAATACCAGTCGCTGGGTTTGCCACGCCATGAAGTTGGGATCAGTCTGGGTGGTGATGGTGCTGTTGATTCCCTCTTTGAGAGAGAGGTATTCCCCTTCGTTGACCGACCAAGTTTTATTTTTATAGTCTACTTCCACGTTGCCCCTGGTGACCAGAAGTTCGGTGGCTTTGTCTTTGTATGCACTGATATAGAATGACGTGCCTTTCACTTTGACGTTGCACTGTTGTGTGATAACGTTGAGTGGCCGCGGATCTTTCCTGATATCGAAGAATGCTTCTCCATCAATAGCGAGCGTGCGTGATGTTGGGCTTACGGTGTTGATGATGGTTGTGCTGTCATTGAGTATGACGCGGGAGCTGTCGGGAAGGATTAATAACCGTCCTGACTTACTGATCCGGAGTGCGTATTTTTCTGATGGAATATTATAAAATAAAATGGAAGCTACGGCTGAAGAGATG
>JAHEZH010000314.1 GCA_023251155.1 Flammeovirgaceae bacterium
TAATTTTGTTTATAAGAATACGCCTGTGCATGTTGTATTCAAGGACGAAGTAGCTAAGCAGGATGTCGCCGTTTATGCCGCAGAGACAGCTGCATCCAGTGATCCCCTGGATAAGGAACTGCTTTTGCGTGATCATTTGAATGTGGGCAAACCCATTATTCAGCTGATCGAAAAGATGAACAGACAAGACGGTGCATCCGAACCGAAAGTGATTCTTAAAAAATCCTATTACTTAAACGAAGGGGGCAAATTGTTTTCCAAACGCGAAAAAGAAGTACTACTTTGGATGGCCGAAGGACTGACTAGCAAAGAAATTGGCGATAAGCTATTTATTTCGGAAGGCACTGTTATTGTACACCGCAAAAACATGCTTAGTAAATCGCGGTGTTCTAATGCTAACGCTCTTATTGCTTTTGCCATACGCAATCAGATTATATAAATCACTTTTTGATATATGCAAGGAGTAACCTGTTGAATGGCTCCGGCTGATCAACATTGACAATATGACTGTCGTTTTCAATTCGATCTACCACAATCTACCACACCATTCAATAAAGGCAAACCCGCTGTATCCAGGTAACCGGCACGTACAGCTTTCTCTTGCGCTCCAAACAACCAAGGCAGGTATGTTTAAACAGATTCAGGAATCGCAAAGTAAATGAACTGATTTTTCCGGAGCGAATATTTCTCACTTTAGCGTTGTGCGCTGCAGCAAGCGCAGTCAGCTTTATGCCGCTCAGTTATTCGATCATTACTTTTCTATAGAAATTTGAACTTCCGGAAGCTGTTTTAATTGAAATTTTAACGAGATAAACACCTGATGAAAGGATGGTAAAGTCATTTTTCCATTCTATTGTCTGTCTGCCCTCATTGTAATTTGCCTCCGAAGATCGGGTAGCGGTTTTACCCATCATATCAATCAGGGAAAGATTAATTTCAGATATTCCCTGAGGTAATGCAGAAGGGATAGAAAGGACTTCTGAACTCCGCTTCATCGGATTGGGATAGACCATTCCTACACCGGTTTTTTCAGTAAGGGTTGATTCTTTAATGTAGGCATCATCTCCATAGTGAATGCTGAAATTCTGCTTCCCGGCGGGCAAACGAAGCTCCGCAGTAGTGCGCATATCAATTAACTCAATTCGGTTATTAATTTCCATTACTAACTGTTTATCATTATTTCCGAAATAAGAATTGTCCCATCGTAATGTTACACCATGTTCGCTTGTAATTTGTCCTGCCCAGGTATGTTCGTTAGCACTTTTCACCACATCCCTTACCAGTATCTTTTCAGGAAGCTCTTTCATTACCAGCTTAAAACCACTCACTCCAGGAAATGGGAAGGTCGTTTCATCCCACTGATCTTCGTTATATTCAGCTTCAGGATGCATTCCAAATCCGCCAAGTTCATTCTTCAAGGAGGCGTCTTCCAATATTAGCCTGACCATCCAAGAATCAGAATCGATTGAATTGTGTGCGAATGCAACCGAACTCTTTCTGCCTCCTGTTGAGTTACTCTTTACGGGTATTTTAATAGCAATGGATGTGTTGCTCGTATTACGCACAAATGCTCCGCAATACCGTTTCAATAAATCACTTTCTGCAATCACTCCATCGTTGTATTGAATCAGATTCCCCACAGCCTTGGGATTGTTATTAAATGCCAGTACATCACCCCATGAAACATCGAAGTTGTACGGATTGCCGATCAGGTTCTGACCGCTTGATAAAGTGATGATAAACGGTTCTTCCTCTGTAACCGCTACCGTGTTTCCCTCGCCAGGGTTAATTATTGTTTCATCTTTAATGATCAGCCAGTATCCGATACCAGCATCAATCTTTGATGAACTGTTCATCTCTGAGTTGGAAGTTCCGTCATGAGAATAAAGTCTCCACTTGGTATTGTCATAGTCACCTAGTTCATCGAAAACATCCGAAACCAAATTGTTCTTTAATTTCAGAGGAATGGAAAAGATCTGATAATTTTTCACGCTTTTACCAAACACCAGGTTGGGAATGGTATGCGTGGATAACGAACCCGGATAATTGATGTAGGTGTAACCCTTTTCGCTTACGATCTCATTTCCTTCCTTGTCGGTGAGTATGAAATATCCGGCCAAACCTATGGGATCGTTAAAGTAGGAGGAAGGGATAGAAAAGGCTAGGGTTTTGGAAGAGGCAAGAACGATGTTATCTTTTTTTAGCGTGTTCTCACTCGCCGTGATGCCCTTGCTAATGAATCGTACGGCCTGCAATTCATTAATATCATTTACCGTTATCGTTACATCAGCAGAAGCTGAGCCGACGGTGTAGTACGCTGGAAAATTTTTATCTGTTACCGCCAGCCGGGTGATTTTAAAGTCAATGGCTGAGCTTGCTGTTTGTCCTTCCACTGTAATTGAAATCTTTCCGCTTGTTGCATTGGAAGGTACGATCGTTTTAATCTGTGTTGGGGAGCTCTCGATGACAACCGCAGTTTCCTCATTAAATTTTACAAGGTTATTTGCGTTTACGCTGCTGAACCCCGAACCCGTAATGGTCACAACATTTCCTAGCATTGCTACGGACGGATGAAAGGACGTGATTTGAAAGGGGAGACTTAAAAATTCATTCGTGCTGGTTAATGTGGTGGACTCACGGGTTACCGTTATTTTGCCCGTGGTAACATTGGCAGGAACTGTGGCTGTAAGCGAAGTGCCTGTAGCATTTGTTACTACTCCGGTAACTCCGTTAAATTTTACCGTAGCCTCGGATGTTAAACCTGTTCCGGTAAGGGTAACAGCTGAACCGGATGTACCACGTGCCGGAGAAAAACCAGTAAGCGTTAACAAATCAAAACTGCTTGCGCTGGTAGTAGTTTCTCCGGCAGTAGTTATCGTGATTTTTCCATTCAATCCTCCGGGAGGCACAGTAGCTTTCAATTGAGTAGCTGTGTTTTGAGTAACAGTGGCCATCACTCCATTGAACTTTACCACATTGTTGCCCGCCACGCTGCTAAAACCAGTGCCGGTAATAGTTACTGACGTTCCAGCATCTCCTATCCCGGGAGAGAAGGATGTGATTGCAAAAGGGAGGCTGAGAAATTCGTTAGGAGATAGAGCTGTATAACCACTGCGACTTACACTAATCGTACCAGTGGCTGCACCGGAAGGCACAGTAACCGTGAGGCTTGTAGCGGTAGCGCCGGCAATCGTTGCATTTACTCCGTTAAAAGAAACACTGTTTTCAGAAGCTACTGTACTGAAACTTTTGCCGGTGATAGTAACGGTACCTCCCACAGCTGCTTTGAGCGGTGAAAAGGAGGTGACCTCCAGCATAGCAAATTTTTGAATTCTGTGATTGTAGGTATCCGCCACATACACATTCCCGCTCCCATCTACTATCAATGCAGCAGGGGAACTGAATTGTCCATTGCCCGCACCATAGTTGCCCCATTTGGCAATGAAGGTGCCCGTGCTGCTGAATTTTTGTATTCTGTTGTTATTGGTGTCCGCCACGTACACATTTCCGCTCCCATCCAGACCCACTCCAAAAGGTGAATAGAACTGTCCATCGCCCGAGCCAGAGTTGCCCCATTTGGCAATGTAGATACCTATATCTGAGCTGCTGAATTTTTGTATCCTGTTGTTATACGTGTCCATCACATACACATTTCCGTTTCCATCGACTGCCACTCCATGAGGGGAATAGAACTGTCCATCGCCCGAGCCATAGCTGCCCCATTTGGCAATAAAGGTGCCCGTGCTGCTGAATTTTTGTATCCTGTCGTTCTCTGTGTCCGCTTCGTACACATTTCCGCTCCCATCGACAGCCATTCCATAGGGTGAACTGAACTGTCCA
>JAHEZH010000067.1 GCA_023251155.1 Flammeovirgaceae bacterium
TGACCCAATTCTCTTCTCCGCTCCTGCACCGTATCATACCCATGACCATACTTTCGTAATGTGGGTTTTAACTTTTCGCCCAGCTTTTCAGCGGCCTCCTCACTCTTGGTTTTGAAATACCGTCGGTAAGTAACACGACTTCCGTATTGAACCAATCCCGTTGAATCGAGTTCATTTTGCGAAATATATACTGAAGGTGTAAACGTAGTGAGTATCGCAGCACCTCCCGGGCTCTTCTGCACTACACCGGCTACTTTAAACAGGGTGTTACCAATCTTCACCGAGTCTTCCGAGCTTACTTCGTATTGTGTGGCCAGTGATTCATCGAGCATCGCGAAGCGACCGGATTTCATTTTAGCATAAGCATCGGCTGGGAGTGTAGTGAAGTCGCCATAGAATGGATAATCACCGGCTAAGGAAAGCACACGCACCAACCGGGCCTGCTTCGTATTCATGAACATCACCATCGATGCCATCTCTGACTGTGATGCTTGTGGCAGCCTGGTCGAATCAAAAGCAGCTACTACTTCTTTTTCAAACTTCTTATTCCCATTTACTACCAGATCAGCACCCAGTAACTCACGGGCATTGCGGTCTAAGTCATTTTGCAAAGAATAATTCAGTGAACCTATCGCAACCACGGCGGCAATACCCGTGATCAATGAAGCGGTAAAAAGAAAAAGCCGGGAGAAATTATGCCGTGCATCGCGCCACGCCATGAGCCATACCCACCGATCAGTAAGAAGAGTACGTGTCGTCCGTTTTATCTTTATTATGTATTCGATCATGCCGGATTCACTATTTTTTCTGAAACCAGCTTACCACCTTTCATCTGCAATATGCGTTCTGTCTTTTGCGCCAGCTCAAGATTGTGAGTAACTAAAATCAATGTCGTCTTCTCCTCACGATTCATACCAAACAACAGGTTGGTAATCGCGCCCGCATTCTCTTCATCCAGGTTGCCGGTAGGTTCATCGGCAAAAAGAATTTTAGGTGAGGTAATAAACGCGCGGGCCATTGCCACCCGCTGTTGCTCTCCACCTGACAGCTGTGTCGGAAAATGATGGATACGGTCTTTGAGCCCCACTCTTTCGAGTAATTCTTTTGCCTTAGGTTCTACGTTTCGTTCGCCACGCAGCTCCAATGGAACCATTACATTTTCCAATGCCGTGAGTGTTGGCAGCAATTGAAAATTCTGAAACACAAAACCTACGTATTGATTACGCACATAAGCACGGTCGTCTTCATCCATGGCGTTGAGTTTGAAGCCCATCAATGAAACGGTGCCCGATGAAGGAACATCCAGCCCGGCACATAAACCCAGCAGCGTGGTTTTGCCACTGCCCGAAGGACCGATGATGGAAAGACTGGTGCCTTGCTCCGCACTAAAGGATACATGATCCAGAACGGTCAGCTCACGGTCGGCCGACTTATAAATTTTTGTAAGTTGATCAGATTGAAGAACGGTTTCCGGCATGATTTCAGCTGTTGCTTAAAGTGGAAAGTTAATGGTTATTCTTTGAAAGTAGCTCCTTTGACAAAGCAATGAATCGCGTTAAAAAGTTGTTAAATCGGTAAAACCATTTCTGCTATTTCACTTTAACCGATTTACGAGTAACTTTTCAACGATTAACTAATACATCATGGTCGGATATAAAGGTCTTTTTATTTTACTTTTTGCTCTTTTTCAGGCAACACCAAAAACGCAAACGATTCTTTTCTTTGGCGACAGCCTTACGGCCGGATATGGGTTGTCCACCGAGGAAGCCTTTCCGAACCTGATTGAAAAGCAACTCCTTAAAAAAGGAAAGAAAGTGAAAGTGGTCAATGCAGGACTTAGCGGGGAAACCTCAGCGGGTGGCCTTAGTCGACTGGACTGGATATTGAAACAACCCGTAGAAGTATTTGTATTGGAGCTGGGCGCTAATGATGGGCTTCGTGGCTTGCCATTGGATCAGACACGTAATAATCTTCAGGCTATTATCGACAAGGTGAAAAAGAAATATCCACAAACTAAAATTGTACTTGCCGGTATGATGGTGCCTCCCAATATGGGTAAAGAATACACCACTTCCTTTCAAAAATTATTTCCTGAATTAGCTAAAAAGAATAATGCTACCCTCATTCCTTTTCTGCTTGACGGAGTGGCCGGTGACGCGAAATTAAATCAGGCCGATGGTATCCACCCTACCGCCGAAGGACATACGATTGTAGCCGGAACGATATTGAAAGTGATTGAGCCTTTATTAGCCAGGTAGATCGTACTTAACTATTAATCGCCCAAAGGAACAATTAATGTTTAATTACTAACTGCTCCGCAATCCGCTCTACCCAAAGTGAGTACATCTTGCCTGATGGATGCAACCCGTCACCGGCTACTAAAGCCGGATCTTCCAATCCCCTGCGGGAGATATCGGTAATACTGATGTACTTTACCTGGTGCTTCTCCGTGATCTTCTTACTGACCTCATTAAATGCATCCAGCTCTTTGGATATCTCTTGCTGCTTTGATTTACCGTAAGGAGTGAAACCGTAATCAGGGATAGAAACGACAAAGACATTTTCTTTCTTTCCTCCCGCCAGGAGAATGGCGTCATTGAGCAGCCCTTCAAACTCTTTGGCAAACTGCTCAATCGGTTTGTGTTGATATTGATTGTTTACACCGATCAGTAATGAAACCAGGTTATACTCCGGCTTCAGTTGAGCAATGTTCATGGCATTCTTCAGGTTATCGGTACGCCAGCCGGTAGTCGCAATGATCTTGGGCCTGGCGATCTCTTGTCCTCTTTCCTTTAGCGCAACGGCTAACTGGTTGGGCCAGCGTTCTGCTTCGTTCACACTTTCTCCAATCGTATACGAATCGCCAAGGGCGAGATAATGAATGGTGTTCTTTTCCTGTGACATGGCTATATTGATACTGAAAAACACAAAAATGAAGCTTGCGACTGTTTTCATAACCTAAAAGTATTGAAAATAACCATCGGATGATAAATCGTGAAAGTCAATTCTTCTTTAGGTTTAGGGTTTCACGGTGTATCTGCTGTGCAAATTGAATTGCACACACCGTTGTAATTAAAACAGCAAATGATGAATATCGCAAAGCTTTCCGACGAAGGCGAATCACATTTAACTATGAGCCCAGGTGAACGTTTCAAACAAGCACTAGCCGCCTTTGACGAATACAATGCCAACGATCCACATCAGGAAGAGTGGGAAGGCAAATGGTATCCCAAAGAAGTGTTATACGCGCAGCGCATGAGCGAACAACTTAGTCGCTATGCACCCGATGCTGCAGAGCACATTCAACTGGCTGCCCGTTGCCAGCACATTGGCCGTTGGGAAATACCTCGTGAGCAATACCCCATGGACCGTAAAGGCTACCTGCAATGGCGCACCGTCCTAAAATCACTGCACGCGACGATTGCCGGGAAAATTTTACTTCGCTGCGGATACGATAACGAAACCATTGGCAACGTAACGTTTATTCTATTAAAGAAAGAACTCTTCAGCCATCCCGATACACAGTTACTGGAAGATGTAATCTGCCTTGTCTTTGTAGCACACTACCTTGAAGCGTTCGCGGCCCGACATGATGATGATAAAGTGATAGACATCCTTCGTAAAACCATCAAGAAAATGTCAACCAGAGCTATTCACTCGGTCGGTCAGTTGCCTCTTTCTGAAAAGACAAAAGAGTTGATCCAGCGGGCTATAGCGTCATGCTGAATTAGACCCAAAGTTTGACTTAGAAGCGTCTTCGATGGATTGCTTAAACAACTGCCTCTTTGTTATACCTCCCCTTATACTCTATCGGTGACATTCCTGTTATTTTTCTGAACACTTCGCGAAATGCTTTTACATCGGAATAGCCCACTTCATACATTACTTCGTTGATGGTTTTACTGCTGTTTTCAAAAGCTTTTTTGGCCAATTCTACTTTTACGCGCTGAGTGTACTCAATAGGTGTATTACCAGTAGCTTTTATAAACCGCCTGTCGAAGTTTCTGCGACCTACCGAAAACTTCGAGGATAATTCTTCCATCGTCATTTTTTCGTGTAACCGATTCTCAATGAAAGTCTGTGCTTTCTTTATGACTTCATCGCCATGCAGTTTCTGTCCGGTGAAAATAGCAAATGCCGACTGGCTATTGCGGTCCATTTCAATTTGAAAAACCTTCGCACATAATATGGCGATTTGCCTGTTATAATACTTTTCGATCAGGTAAATGATCAGGTTCAAAAATGAATAGGCACCTCCATTGGTGTAAATTCCTTTTTCGTCGGTAATCAGTTTATCGGGCTGCAGTTTTACTTCAGGAAACAGGGCTCGGAAATCATCGGCAGCCGACCAGTGCGTGGAGCAACTCTTTCCATTCAGCAATCCACTTGAGGCAAGCATAAATGCACCGGTGCAGACCGAAGCAACTTCTGCGCCTCGTTTGTATTGCTTTTCAACCCAGTCAATGAGCAGCTGGTTGTCTTTTACAGCCGTTTTATACTGATGATTCAATGAAGGAATGATGATCAGGTTGGTTTTCGCAATAGCAGAAATGTGCGTATGCGGCTTCACGGTAAACAACCCGCTATAAAATTCCACCTTCTTCGATATGCCTGCCAGTTGAATTGAAAACCGTTCTTTCTTACCACTTCGTTTCCAGTATTCGTTGGCGCGTGTAAATATTTTATATGCCCCTACAATGCTGCTCAGGTTATTCCCTTGTCCATTCGGAACGAGTATGGTCAGATGTTTCATAGCCGGTTTCATTTCCGATAAAGGTAAAAACTGCCTTTGTCCAAATCAACCCGCTACAATGTCCATTTTACACCCGTTTAAACCACCCGCCGGATGGTAGTTTTGTTTGAAATAACTGATCAATGAGTCGAAAACTAATCGCATCACAATTTCTGACACTGGATGGAGTAATGAGCGCTCCTGAACAGTGGAATTCAAAATTCCTGAACGACACAGAAATCGTCAGTGAGATTCTCAGCGACTTCTCTGGCAGTGACTTACTGCTGCTCGGCAAAACCACGTACGACTTCTTTGCCGCACGATGGCCATCCAGAACAAGCGCCATGGCCGATCATCTCAATACCTGTGCGAAGGTGGTTATTTCCACCACACTGCAATCAGCAGAATGGAATAACACAAAAATTATTCGCGACAATGAAATGGAGGAAATAGTAAAACTAAAAGAGCAACCCGGAAGGAACATAATCGTACTCGGCAGCTACCAGTTGGTTCAGTCACTGATCGTAAATGACCTTATTGATGAGTATAAGTTGTACATACATCCTTTAACATTGGGAAAAGGAAAACGATTGTTTGACCTGGCAACTCCGCCATTGACGCTGAAGCTGATCACTGCCAGACCGTTCGCTTCCGGAGTGATCGCAGCAGTCTACCAAACCGAAAAAACAGATTCGAATGATTTAAAATAACGAAGTTCTATGAACAAGAACAATTTCACTATCACCCTCCTCACCAGTAAAAGTTCCGAAGACGTTTTTAATGCCATACTCGATACGCGCAGCTGGTGGTCAGGATACTATTCGGAAGAGTTTACAGGAAACACCAAAAAACTCCATGACGAATTCAGCTTTCGTGCCGGTGACGGAGCGCACTACAGCAAACAGAAACTGACCGAAGTAACTCCAAACAAAAAAGTAGTCTGGCTTATTACGGAAAGTAATCTCAGTTTCATGGAAAAGAAAGACGAATGGACTGGCACCCAGGTGATTTTTGACATCTCTCAAAAAGGCAGCCAAACGGAACTCACATTCACTCATCAGGGCCTCACTCCCGAGATCGAATGCTATGACTCCTGTGCTCCCGCGTGGACACAATACTTACAAAACAAATTACTACCCCTCATCTCCACAACAGACAAATGAACAGAAATTTTATTCTTGCATTACTCGCCTTCATACTCATGGAAAGCTGTACTACAAAAACAGGTGATGGCACAGCACAGAAAATCGTTACCGACACAACTAAAACAGACCATAAAATGACGGATAACAAAAGCTTCACCGCAACGATAACAGTCGATCAGAAACCAGAGTCAGCCTTTCATGCAATACAGAACTTTCGTGCCTGGTGGTCAGAAGAAATCGAAGGCAACACCGATCAGCTCAATGAAGAATTCTTCTATCACTACCAGGACATCCACCTATGCAAAATCAAACTGATCGAGCAAGTACCCGATAAAAAATTAGTCTACCTGATTACGGACAACTCCTTCAATTTTGTGAAAGATAAAACCGAATGGATCGGTACACAACTGATTTTCGACCTCTCCGGCGAGGGAAACAAAACCAAAGTACAGTTCACACACGAAGGCCTGGTGCCGGAATATGAATGCTATCAGGTATGTGAAGATGCGTGGACCGGATACATCACGAAAAGTCTGTACAACTTAATCACCACTGGCCAGGGTAACCCTAACCCTAAAGACAAAGATGGATTTAATGCAGAACTGGCCGAGAAATGGAAATTGAAATGATTCAGATCAGTTCTCTTCCAACTCGGAGGTAATCAATCCATCCGCACTTTTCTTATCTGCAAGCCATCCCGAAGTGACTTCATTCAGTGCATCTACTTTTTGTTGCAGATCACCCTTCATTTCGCTGCGCACCTGGTTCATGTTGGTAAGCAAATCATCCGTGTTCTCAGGAAGCACCTCTTCAAAGAATTCGCGCAGGCGCTTGGCCATGGTGGGTGATTTGCCGTTGGTAGAGATGGCTACTTTCAGATTGCCTTTGGTGACAATAGCGCCCAGGTAAAAATCACAGAGCTCTGGTGTATCTGCTACGTTCACAAGCAGGCCTTTCAGGTGTGCCCACTTTCTTATGCGCACATGAGTCTGGTAATTATCAGTAGCCAGAATGACCAGGTCTTTCTTCAACAGGTCCCATATACGGAAGCGCCGATGAACCAGTTTCACCTCCGGAAACGAGGAGGTCAGTTCCTGTATTGAATGTTGTATTTCATCCGCTACAAGCGTGATGCGCGCATCGGGAGAACTCTTCAGCATAAATGAAATTTTCTCCAATGCCACATTGCCTCCCCCCACGATTAATACGCGAAGTGATCTGAGTTTAAGAAATACCGGATAAAGAGTATTACGCTCCATGTGCCGCAAACATTACGCTCACAAGGTAATGGATAACCGGCAACTTTCTTACAGGCAGGGATTATTCAAAACGTAATGATTCGATAGGATCCAGCTGTGAAGCCTTGTAGGCAGGATAATATCCGGAAAGCAATCCTACAAAAACGCAAACCACTAATCCAACAATCATCCATAACCAGGGCAATACAAATACGCCCAGGGCGAGAGCTAAAAGATTGCCTGCAATTATCCCCAGTATAATGCCGACAATACCTCCCAGAAAACAAACCACAATGGCTTCAATGATAAACTGCTGACGGATACGGGTAGGCGTTGCGCCCAGGGCTTTTCTCACTCCCACTTCACGGGTACGCTCCGTTACGGATACCATCATAATATTCATGAGCGCGATACACGCTCCTAATAAAGTAATGAATCCGATACCAAAGCCTGCCCATCTCAACCCACTGGTCATGGACTCCAGCTTTTGAGATAGTGTTTCACTTTTTTCCAAATCAAATGAATTCTCCTTCCCTAATTGATCTCTGCGGATAGAACGCATCAACCCGGTCGCTTCCCCCATGGCCCATTCCATTTTGGTAGGATCCGCTATACCTACAGTAAGACGATAATTCAATCCGCGGCCTGATGCCATCTGATTGGCCACCAATACGGGAATAAAAATCATGTTATCGAAATTAGGATCCGATATTTGTCCTTTCTCTTTCATTACACCAATTACCTTAAACTGGGTTCCCTTGAAGGAAATTTGTGTGCCAATCGGATCTTCATTTTTCTCATAGAGTGCAGAGAAAACTTTACTGCCGATCACGGCTACTTTTACTCCACGCTGCGTTTCAATCACCGAAAGATTCCTTCCTTTTTCGATACTCAGGCCATTAATGGCCATGTAATCCTGATTCACGCCTTCTATCCGGATGTTGGGGTTCGTTTTTTTAGACGAATACTTTACCTCCGCAATCTGACTAAGGTTGGCGGACAAGGCAATGGTGGATGGCACGACGTACCGATCAATAAATCGCTGCACCTGGCTCAACATCAGCCGCTCATAGCGCTTTTGCTCTATTCCTCCATTTCGCCCTCCCCTGTTTTGCTTGGAGCGGATATCGAATGTATTTACCCCCAGCGAGGACATGCTCTCAGCCACGGACTTCTCAATACCATCGATGGCCGATAAACTCCCCACCAATGCGGTAATCCCGAGGGCGATAATCATTGCGGTAAGCACTGAGCGGAGCATGTTGGCTTTTACCGAGCGAAGGCCCTCCTTAATATTTTCTATTAAATTCATTAATATTAATGTTCAGATCGAAGACAAAATTACTTGAAGATACGTTTTAGTATGAGACTTTTATTTGAATAATTTGTTACACCAAATCAGCTGTTTGCTCTAACGATGCGTTTCTCTCTTTTGTTTTGCCTCCTTTTGCTGGCCCGCTTTGCCGAAGCGAACTATATTTTCATCCCCATGGATGAAAAACAGGCTAATCACCTGAAGGCCTATGGCATAGCTTACTGGATTCTGAAAAAAGAAACCGAAGTGGACTGGCTGCTGAATTACCGGGGAGGCAGCTTTATGTGCAAATATTATCCACAACTGCAAAACGAATTAACCGTGCGCGGTGTGAGCTACGATATCATTTCGGATGCACAAGCCAACCAAATCATTACCGAAATAGCGAGTCCGGCGGTGAACTACGATATTATGAAGCTGGAGAAATGCCCAAAAGTGGCGGTGTACACCCCTAAAACCAAGCAGCCTTGGGATGATGCCGTTACCCTGGTACTCACTTATGCGGAAATACCGTACGATATTGTTTTCGATGATGAAATCCTGGATGGTCAATTAACCAAATACGATTGGCTGCATCTTCACCATGAGGATTTTACCGGGCAATACGGAAAGTTTTATGGCAGCTACAGCAATTTTCCCTGGTACATCGAGCAGCAGAAAGAATCAGAAAACATCGCCAGCAAACATGGTTTTGCCAAAGTATCGCAGCTGAAACTGGCGGTGGCCAAGCGCATAAAAGAATTTGTAGCCGGAGGTGGATTTCTGTTTGCCATGTGTTCCGCTACCGACTCATATGACATTGCATTAGCAGCCGAAGGTATTGACATCTGTGAGCGCATGTACGATGGTGATGGGGCTGACCCGCAGGCGCAGGAAAAACTAAACTTTGATAACACGTTTGCCTTTACGGATTTCCACCTGTCGAGAGATCCGTATCAGTACGAATTTTCAGACATTGATAATAACGTGCACGAGCGTGGTGGACTACGACAAGAGAATGACTACTTCAACCTGTTTCAATTCTCCGCCAAGTGGGATCCCATACCTACCATGCTTACACAGAACCACGTGAAAGTGGTAAAGGGATTTTATGGACAAACAACGGGTTTCAAAAAGCAACTGGTTAAGCCCGATGTCGTGATCATGGGTGAGAATAAAGAAATCAGTGAGGCCAAATATTTACATGGTGTTTCGGGCAAAGGATTCTGGACTTTTTACGGAGGTCATGACCCGGAAGACTACCAGCACCAGGTGGGTGAAGAGCCCACTGACTTAAATCTTCATCCCAACTCACCCGGATTCCGGTTGATCTTGAATAACATCCTCTTTCCTGCAGCCAAGAAGAAAAAGCAGAAGACATAATTCGCTACGATTCTCTTCGGATAGCCTCCACCGGATCAAGGCGTGAAGCGCGGAGAGCTGGATAAGTTCCAAACACGATTCCAATCAATACGGCAATGAGGGAGATGATGAGCAGCGTATCCAGTGTATAGGCTGCCTGAAAAGGAACTTTGGTTAATGCTTTAATAATCGGAACAAAAGCCATCGTGCCAAGAATACCCAGCACCAAGCCTAAGAAACTGCCAAATGCAGAGACGGTAATCGATTCAGCAAGAAATAAATAAATGATGTCTTTCCGGTTTGCACCAACTGCTTTGCGCACACCTATTTCTGCGGTGCGCTGGGTAACCGATATCAGCAATACATTCATCACACCAATACCTCCTACCAACACCGATATACCCACAATCATGCCCATGATGACGCGAAATAAAAGAAACCCTTGCTCTGCCTGCTTCAGACGTACCTGATTCGTGAACACATTAAATTCATCCTTAGGAAATTTCTTCTTCAGCCAATGATCGATTTCATCTTTCACCGTATTGACATCCAGCGTAGAGGCGACATCGATGACCATCTCCGGTGGATTTCCATTCAACTCCTGCGGTGAGTACAGCGTGATGGGCACCACAAGGTGCGGATTCTTTTCATCGGTTCCCTGATATACACCTGCAATACGAAGTCTTCGGCCATTAACAACCACTGTCTGATTTAAAATAGCAGAGGAATCCAGCTTCACCGCTTTCAGAAAAGGTCTGTTCACCAGCGCAATGGAGTCCTTATTCATCAGGTCTTGCTCTGTAAACAACCGGCCACTTACCGGCTGTTTTACCCGCGGGGCAATGGCCATCCCCGTGGCCGTGATTCTTGCTCCCACCGTTTTCAGGCTATCTCCGAATTTCACCTGATCAGCTGAGTGGGCGAGCAGATAAAATGTAACCGGCTTGGTGATGGCCTGTTTTGCTTCCAGAAAGTGATGGTAGTTGATGACGGCAAAAGTATCCTTACGCACATTCACCTCATTTACCATCTTTGACGTGCTGCTATGGATGACTACACCATTCAAGGAAGTGGTGGTCGCAATCTGCTCTTTGGCAAACAATTCCATACCATCAATCAGCGAAAGTATGGCGACTAAAGCAGCTACACCAATAACGATACCTAATACAGATAGTAATGTGTGAAAGAACCGTGAACGGATATTTTGAAAGGCAAGCAGAAAAGAACCGATAATCTTCTTAATCATATAACCTGGAGGAGTTAAACAACGACGAGACGATGGAAAGGCAAAGTTGTTACATCTTCACTTTTCCTAAATTCACAGATACAATGCATGAAGCACTTCCTCGTCACATCATAGCTTCTATACATTCATGATGAATGAATCAATGCATGCGATCGCCACGCACTTCCAGGTTTTTCACAATCTCCGCTTCCGCCTCCAGCATCTGGTACCAGCGTGCCATTACTTTGTCCTCGTCCATGTACTCTTTCGCCATAGCGAGAAAGCTTTTATAATGCCCCGCTTCGGACACCATCAGCTCATAATAGAACTGGCTGAGGTCCGGATCACTAATCTCTTTCCAAAGCAAACGGAAACGTTCACAGCTTCGTGCTTCAATCAAGGCATGCATGAGTAAATTCTCGACCAGGTAGTGATCCCGGCTCCCTCCCCGGATGAGCATCTTCTGGAGTTGCTCTACATATTCATCTTTTCTCTTATGGCCCAATGACCAGCCACGCTTTTTCAACTCCAGCATCACCCGCTCGAAGTGACTCCACTCTTCGGCTACCAAAGCAGTAAGCATTTCTACTAGTTTCTCCTTATCCGGAAACTGAACAATTAAAGAAATGCCCGATGAAGCTGCCTTTTGTTCGCAATAGGCGTGGTCGATCAATATCTCCTGGATATTTTTCTCGGCAATGTTCACCCATCGCGGATCAGTAGGAAGTTCTAATCCTAATACGTGCTTTTCCATTAGTTAATCAAAGAGAATAAGTTCAAATCCGAAATCAAGAATATTGCGCTGGCCCGGGTAGCCAGGTGTTGCAATGTAGCCAATGTTGGCCACACGGCTGCGGGGCGTGTCACTGGTAACACCAATCCCTCTGAACGCCTGCAAGAGGTTATGGTATTTCACAAAAAATCGTCCGCGCTTGATCTTCCCGTTAATGAAAAAATCGGCCAAGGGATAAGCAGACATGACCGTTGTATTCTGAACATAAAACTGTGATGTGGGTGCATCATATCCCAAAGCGTAGTAATCGGACTGCCAGTGGAGGTCAAACCCGATCTGCGCCTGCAGGTTTTTCTTGAACATGAAGCCCTCGAAGGTAAGTTGTGTGTTGATGAATAACTCCGGTATACGCAATGCATCCTCTGCATTCTCAATAAAGCGGGTATAGATCACCGTTGGCCGGAAGAAGAAACGTTTCCATAACCCCACCTGTAAGCGAACTTCAGGCGATACTAAATGCTGTACTCCGCTGGATTGTACCGGCGAAATTCGACCTGCCTGAGGTTGTTCATTCTCTTTGAAATAAATATAATTCGATAAGAGCGTGTAATTGAACCCGGGAGAGATGGATAACAATCCAAGTTTCCCTTTGAGGAAAGCATTCAGGTTCAGGTTTTGGGTGTTACTGAAATTAGTATTCCACGTATTGTGTCCACCATAATAATAGTTCTGCATGAAAGCCGGTTTACTCTGCAGCTGCTTCAGTTGTGCATCCAGCCATGGGGTATTCAGCTTGGCTTCCAGGCGATGATTGCCATCGGGCATGATCTCGCCCCAGCCGGACAAAACAAAGAGTGAGTCAAACTCAAGCGATGCTCTTGCGCCAAGATAATTTTCGGTGCCCTTATAATATCCTGTGGGGATAGCAGGATCATCCGTATCAGGAAGTCGCAGCAGGGAATAGCTGTAGTGCCTGATCTTGTAATAAAAATTGTAGAACAGCTTTGAAGCTCTTCCCTTTACCCCGAACTCGTTTTGAAAATATTTGAACTTCGACTTATCTCTAAGCGTATCCAACGCACCAAATTCATTGGGATTGTTAATGGTAAAATAAGCAGCGTCCGCAGACGTATTGAAAAATTGCCGCAGCTGCTTGTAGCGATCTACGGTGTGATAGATTTGAAGCGCACTACCGATCTTATACTGGTGGAATACATGATAGTTTGTTCGGAGATCGATATTTTCAGCAGTGGTGAGAAGAGGGCTTGCGTTCGTATCAAATATGCCCATTGGCAATAGAGAGCCCACAGTATCGATACCTCCATTTTCTTTTACACGATGGCGAATGCGCCTGAAATTAACGAGGATGGAATACTTATCGTCTTTTGTACGATAGGAAGTATACGCATCGTAATAATGACTGGTCGTTTGTTTATCTCCCTTTCTTGATCGCTGAATTTGCTTATCAATATTCATGGGGTGATAGTTGAAGCCAAAATTCCATCGTGGATTGATATTACGGCTGAATTCAATACGGGCCATGGACCGCGAGTTACCACCCCAGATCAGGTACATCCGTGAGTAGGGAGATTTGGTGTCGAAATACTTCGGTTCTTCATTATCCCAGTAGGGATCAAAAGAAGTGAACCCCGAGCTTACGCCAATGTTTTTCGGCATCAGCGGAAAGATAGAACTCATGGCCGTTCCCACGTTTCCGAGGTCCTTATAGAAGTAATTCGATTTTTGTACGTTGGTCCAGCGATGGTAATTAGTAATCAATGTATCTACAGCCCGGTAGTTATTCCGGTTATAGAAGATGTCTTCTTCAGTAGTCCATTTGGTCGTTTGTGGACCATATACATTTTTTGTGGAGTCGTCAACAATACTGGAACCCACCCGGGGCCGGTACTTTTTCTTCTGCGCCATGGAGAGCAAGGGCACCAGAAGAAGGATTGAATACAAAAATAATCGTAAAAACACGCGCAAAGATAACATCAGGATTGAATAGCCTCACGAATCAACCCATCAAATTCCGCACCATTATCGATAAAAACGGTCTCAATGGGCAAATAAAACCAAGGGAATACCAGCGCATCTCCGAAAGGCAGCAGTTTCACCATATCTTTTTCGGTAGTTAAAATACTGAGGGGCTTGCCCTGGCGATTACAAAAATCAACAATGGATTGAATGTCATCCGTGGTGTAGGAATGGTGATCAGCAAAATCGAAATGGCGAAGTACTGAAAACTGCGTGCGGGCGTACGCTTCAAATGGTGTCGACTTCGCTATACCTGATACAAGAACGATTTCATTCGAAGCCCAGGTGTGCCCATGAATAGGCTGAGGTGCTCCATAACGAATGGTACTAAAAAAGATGGATGAATCACCCGTGTAGCCTTTAATGTGCTGCGTGATTTCTTCTTTTTTTTCTTTTGTAAGGTCAACGGGGCATTTGGTTACAACAACTACATCGGCACGCTTTACCCCGCTCCTCGCCTCTCTTAACGTGCCCACAGGCAACACGTAATCACTGTAAAAAGGGCGGCTAAATTCGGTAAGCAGAATACTGAACTGCGGCTTCACTGCCCGGTGCTGAAACGCATCGTCCAGTAAGATCACGTCGGTCTCCGGTTGCTGGTGCAATATCTCCGGGATAGCCAGCACCCGATCTTCACCTACCGTAACTAAAGTTTTATCACCAAACTTTCTGAAGTACTGGTAGGGCTCATCGCCAATTGTACGTGCCGAATCTGCATTGCTGGCAAAGCGAAGTCCGCGTGTTTTTCTTCCGTATCCACGGCTAAGTATCGCCAGCGTATGCTGCGGTTGCAGCAATCGCACCAGGTATTCAATCATGGGTGTTTTACCTGATCCGCCCACATTGAGATTGCCCACGCTGATGACGGTTCGGTCAAATTCAACCGAAGGCTTGTTACCGATGTTATATAAATGATTCCGCATCCGCGTGATGCCGTCATACAGCAACGCAAAGGGAAAAAGTAAGAACCTGAGAATGCTCATGAGGAGCGATGCATTTATCTTTCACTAATTTTGAAGTTCAAAGCTAAAGAAACCTTGCCAATGATCAAGATTAAAGACATCACCGGCTTTCTTGAAACACTAGCACCGCGCAGCTACCAGGAAAGCTATGACAACAGCGGATTGCTCACCGGCAATTCGGAGGCCGAAGTAAAAGGCATTCTGGTGTCATTGGATTGTACCGAAGAGGTGGTCGATGAGGCGATCGATAATAAAGCCAATCTCATTGTAGCGCATCATCCGGTTATTTTTAAAGGACTAAAAAAACTAACCGGACAAACCTACATCGAGCGTACCCTCATCAAGGCCATAAAAAATGACATTGCCATCTATTCCATACATACCAATCTGGACAATGTATATCAGGGCGTCAACAGAAAAATAGCCGGGCGACTCGGATTGAAAAACGTTAAAATATTATCCCCTAAAAAAGACACGCTCTCCAAGCTAGTTACTTTCGTTCCGCAGCAAAATAAAGACGCCGTGCTCGCGGCATTGCACGAAGCCGGTGCCGGGCAGATTGGCAAGTATACCCATTGCAGTTTTACCAGTTCCGGTACGGGATCATTCCTTCCGGGTGAAGACGCACATCCTCATCTGGGTACCGTCAACCAATTGGAAAAAGTGGAAGAAGCCCGTGTCGAAGTCATTTTCCCAGGTTATCTGGAATCGAAAATAATGAATGCGTTGCGAAAGGCTCATCCGTATGAAGAGGTGGCGCATTATCTTTCCAAGTTAGAAAATGAAAACCAGGAGGTAGGCTCAGGCATGATTGGAGAATTGGATAGTGAAGAGGAACCGATTGACTTTTTAAAGCGTTTAAAAGAAGTGATGAATACGGAATGTGTACGACACACTGCCCTGGGAAGTAAAAAAATTAAGAAAGTAGCCCTGTGTGGCGGTTCAGGAAGTTTTTTGCTTTCAAAAGCCATGGCGGCCGGTGCGGAGGTCTATATTTCAGCCGATTTCAAATATCACGAATTCTTTGACGCAGAAGGACGCATAATTATTGCTGATATCGGCCATTACGAGAGCGAACAGTTTACTAAAGACCTTCTCGTAGAGGTTTTGACAGAAAAATTTTCTACTTTTGCGATCAATTTTTCAAAAACGGTCACCAATCCAATAAGTTATTTCTAAAGAATGGAAAATCAGACAGTTGCACAGAAACTAGAAGCTCTTGTAAAGCTACAATCTATCGACACCAACATCGATGAACTGAAGAAGCTCCGTGGCGATTTGCCCGATGAGGTGCAGGACCTGGAAGATGAAATGGAGGGCTACAAAACCCGTCTTAGCCGTTTTGAAGCGGAACAAAAAGAAGTAGAGGATGCCATCAAAAAGAACAAAGAAGGTATCAAGGAAGCTGAAAAGCTGGTAAAAAAATACAACGAGCAGCAGAAAAACGTAAAGAACAACCGCGAATTTGATGCTATTTCAAAAGAAATAGAGCTTCAGGAGCTGGAAGTTCAGATCTGCGAAAAGAGAATCAAAGAGGCCAAAGACAAGATTGAAGCTAAAAAAGCAGAGATCGGTGAAATTGAAAAATTGATCAAAGAACGCTCTGAAGACCTTCAGACTAAAAAAGACGAGCTAAACGATATTCTTGGAGAAAGCCAGGAAGAAGAGAAAAGATTATTGATCGAGCGCGAAAAAGCCACCAAGAAAATTGACGAGAAGTTATTGAAATACTACGAACGCCTCAGAAGCAGTCTTTCTAACGGACTGGCCGTAGTAAACGTGGTTCGAGGTGCAGCCGAAGGATGTAACATCATCATCCCTCCGCAAAAAATTGCTGAAATCAGGGAGAAAAAGAAAATTGTTATTGACGAGCACTCCGGCCGTATCCTTGCTGATGTAACTGCTGAAGTCATCATAGAAGATGATTCAAAGTTGAAAAAAGCAGCTCCGGTAAAACGTACAGTAAAAAAATAAAGCGGGGTTGCCTCTGTTCAACATCGCAGATTTCTTTAAAAAGGCAGGCCTTACCGTCTGCCTTTTTTTGCTATGCACCCATTCTTCCTTTGCCACTGATAAAGTCTGGGGATTTGACAGCGAGCTTAATAAAGCCTACCAACTTGTACTGAATCTGCAAACCGATCAGGCGAAAGCACAACTGATTAAACTGGAAAAACACACCAACGAATTTCATCGTCTCTATGTGATCAGCCTCTGCGAAACCGTAGATGTATTGATCAGTGAAGACGAAAAGAAATATGAGCAACTGGAGACGAACTTTAAAAACCGCACCAAATACCTGGAGAGCCTTACCGAAAGTCCGGAGGTTTTGTTTCTGAAAGCAGAGATGAATCTGCAGCGGGGATTCAACCTGATTAACCTGGGGCAGGAGCTTAGTGCCGTGTGGGCCATTCGTTCTGCATACAATATCACTCAGGAGTGCCTTAAAAAATACCCCGACTTCCTGCCCATCAAAAAGACCAGCGGAGTGATGCAGGTAATGGTTGGTTCGGTACCGGATAAATTCCATTGGTTCATGAGTTTACTGGGAATGAAAGGCAGCGTGCAGGTAGGGCAAAAACAACTGGACGATATACGGCTGTCCAAATCATCGCTCAGCCAGGAAGCCAACCTTCTGTTTTACACGATCAAAGGTTTTATCAATCAGCAACTGGATGAGTCTTCCAGAGGTTTGACGGAAGCACTGAAGAAAGATCCGAATAACCGGTTAGTTCTTTTCCTTGCCGCTAACATATTGGTGAAAAACGGACAGAGTGAAGAAGCGTTAAAGCACATTCAATCGCTCGATAATAATCCACAGGGCTTACCGGTTTACTTCATTGAATATATGCGCGGAGATATCCATCTTCAAAAAGAACAATATCCACAGGCGATACAGGCCTATCAGAAATTCATTACTAACTACAAGAGCCAGAGCTTCAAGAAAGACTCCGAATACAAGATGGCACTGGCTTACTTTCTGCAAGGAAAAACAGAGCAGGCTAGAGCTGCTTTTGAGAAAGCGAAAACAATGGGAAAAGAAACAGCTGACCCGGATAAATATGCGGCAGCACAGCTCCGGACGAATTCGTTTCCCAACGCGAAAATTTTAAAAGTTCGCTTGTGTACCGATGGTGGTTATTACGAAGAAGCGAAAGAAAAGCTTCAGGAGATCAAGCCTTCCGATCTCGTTTCTGAAAAAGATAAAACCGAATACTATTACCGGAAAGCAAGACTGGCGCATCGCACCAACGATTTGTCGGCAGCGAAGCTGTTCTATCAGCAAACAATCGATATGACGGGCAATAACGCCTGGTATTTTGCGCCTAATGCTGCATTACAGCTGGGCTATATTTACCAGGCCAGTCGTGATTATGTTTCTGCGCGCACGTATTTTGAAAAAGCACTGAGCTATAAAAAGCACGAATACAAAGACAGCATTGACGGCAAAGCCCGCTCAGCCATCGATCAGCTTCCTAAATAATCACTTCTTTTTTCACAGGATATACTACGTTTTTCAGGTGGGCCTTATCATTATGCTTTTCTATACTGAACATGGAGCCGGTATAGTTCAGCAGGTAAAGACAGAGATTTTCGTGCTCAAACATATCCATGCTTTTAAGCGGGTAGTTCAGCATCTGGCAGAGCAGAATACGGATGGCCCTGCCATGCATACAGATCAGTATCGTTTCATCCTCTTCCCGGGATAAGATTCTATCCAGCACTGGCTTTTGCCTCAGTGCCACTGCAGCAGGACTCTCTCCTCCTTCGATCGGCATTGATGTATTGCCTTCCTGCCACTGTTTCAGCACCCAATGATAATAAGCATCCTCTTCCGGTGTGATGGCTTGTCCTTCGCGCGAACCCCAGCTGATCTCGTTCAGGCCATCGTGCGCTTCGTGCGGAATGCCCCGATCAATGAAACGCTGAACCGATTCAATGCTTCGTTTCAGCACCGAGGTGTAAATCCGGTCGAAGCGAACATCTTTGTACATAGTATAAAAACCTAACGATTGAGCCCGTCCTTTCTCATTGAGAGGCGAATTCACTCCACTACCCTGCACAATCCCTTTCAGGTTAAAATCCGTTTGGCCGTGCCTGACCAGATAAATTTTTTTGATGCTCAATTTCTTATATTTGGCCGCAAAAATAAGCGAAATACTGCTTTGTCAACATCCCCCTCATCACCTGCCGTTTCATTCCTTTCCAGGGGCATTACGCTGGATCAGCTTAACCAACTGTCAGTAAATACGTTAGCTGCTAATCTGGGGATCGAGTATGTAGAAATTGGTGATGATTATATAACAGCAAAAATGCCGGTAGATCACCGAACGCATCAGCCTTTTGGATTGTTACACGGTGGTGCTTCGGTAGCTTTGGCAGAAACATTAGGAAGTGTTGCAGCGTTTTGTTGTATAGATACCAACCTTCATTACTGCGTGGGACTGGAGATCAACGCCAATCATATAAAAGGGATCAAGAGTGGTTTCGTTTATGGCACAACACGACCTGTTCACGTAGGTAAGAAGACACACGTTTGGGAGATTAAAATAACAAGTGAGCAAAATGAACTGGTCTGTATCAGTCGCATAACCATGGCGGTGATTGAAAGACGCTAAGTGAAAGAAGATGGGGACAAAAGTAATTTTACCGTTAACGAACGCTCCTACCGAGCTGATAGCTACCGTACTCCATCATCATCTTTCATTGGGCCAGGCGTTTTCCTTATGGAAACATCCTCATTCCGATGAAATCAATCTGATTATCAGTGAAGAAGCTCCCGTTTACCTGGATGATTTCAATATGGACGAATCCATTCCCGGATTCGTAATCTCCCCTTTTGAGCCCCTTCAGAAAAAAGTATTTTTAAAAGCTTCGCATCGTTATTTGTTCACCTCCACGGAAGTGCTGAAAAATGGCGAACCTTTAACACAGGACGAAGTCGATGCAATGAATGAGCCTGATCAAGAGACTGTTCCATTTCATTACCGCACTTCTTCCTCTCCCACTCAGTCATTTAATGAATACACCGACCTGGTGCGCAGAAGCATAAAAAAGATAGAAGAAGGGCTGTTTGAAAAAGTAGTGCCTACCCGAACCAAACAAATCGAGTTACCGGAGTCATTTGATGAAGTAAAACTGTTTTTAAAGCTCATCAAAAAGTACCCTCACGCACTGGTTTCTCTTGTATCTTCCAATGAAACCGGCACATGGATCGGTGCCACTCCGGAGTTGTTGGTAAGCACCGACCGCAATCAGCACTTCAAAACCGTTGCGCTGGCCGGAACGCAAAAGTATTTGCCCGACACGGATGTACGCACTGTGGCCTGGACCCAGAAAGACATTGAAGAGCAGGCGCTGGTTTGCCGGTACATCATCAGTTGTTTCAAAAAAATACGCCTTCGCGATTATATTGAGCAAGGACCAAAAACAGTTGTTGCCGGAAACGTGCTTCACCTGAAAACTGAATTTGATGTCGACATGGTGGCCACGGGGTTTCCTCAGCTGGGATCCATCATGTTAAAACTATTGCACCCTACTTCTGCCGTGTGTGGTATGCCTTTGCAAAATGCCATGGATTTTCTTTTGCAGGAAGAAGGCTACGACCGCGAGTTTTATAGTGGCTATCTGGGCCCTGTAAATATTGACAATGAAACGCACATCTATGTGAATCTGCGCTGCATGCAGCTATTGAAAGACAAGAAAGCAAAACTCTATGCAGGGGCAGGAGTTACCATCGGATCGATTCCTGAAAAAGAATGGGAAGAGACAGAAATCAAGATGAACACGCTACTCAATGTAATCAACGGGTAGTGAGCCTTCAACCGATATACGATATTGCTGAGATCTGTGCACAACAAGGTGTTACCCATGCCATTGTTTGTCCTGGTTCCCGCTGTGCTCCAATCACTATTTCCTTCAGCCGCCATCCGGCTATTAAAGTAAGAACATTCAGTGACGAACGTAGCGCTGCATTTGTTGCTCTGGGAATAGCGCAGCAAACAAAAGCACCTGTGGTTTTAATTTGCACATCAGGTTCGGCTGCCTACAATTTTGCACCGGCGGTAGCGGAAGCTTTTTACAGTCATGTTCCGCTGATTATTCTCACGGCTGACCGTCCCAAAGAGTGGATCAACCAACTTGATGGACAAACCATTCAGCAGAATGAAATCTATGGCCGGCATGTAAAGAAATTTTTTGAATTACCAGCCGATCACACGCACCCGGATGCCGTGTGGTATTTATACCGGACGGTTAACGAAGCGATACTTCTTTCCCAACAAGGACAGCAAGGGCCTGTTCAGGTTAACATCCCGTTGCGCGAACCGCTCTATCCCAAAAGGGAAGAAACCATTACCTTCAGCAAAGACTTAAAAATCATTAGCGAAGAAAAGAATACGTTTTCGCTCAGCGAAGCCGACTGGAATTATGTACAACAGCAGTGGCCATTGCATAAAAAAGTAGCCGTTGTGGGTGGTCAGGACATCTACAGTGCAGCGCTTACGGCTGCCTTACACGTTTCCACTACCATTCACGCTGCTGTTTTAATTGGCGATGTCATCTCCAATCTTCATCGCATAGAGAACACAGTAAAGTATTCCGACAGTTTCCTGGCACATGGTGGCAGCGAAATTAAAGAGTCGTTACGACCCGAGCTGCTGATCACTTTTGGTCGATCCGTTATTTCTAAAAACCTGAAAGTATTCTTACGTAAATACAGACCTGCACAGCACTGGCACATTCAGGAATCAGGAGACGTAGCCGATACGTTTCAATCGCTTACCCGAATCATTCGCTGCAATCCCACCGTCTTCTTTGAAAAGCTGAACAGCCTCGTTATTGAATCTGATTTTGAGCATCAGAAGCGGGAGAATTTTAAAAGCCTGTGGAAAGCAGAAGAACATAAAACCGAAAGGGCCATCACGCAGTTTTTTGCACCCCCGCAAGTAAGTGAATTTCATTTTCTACATGAGGTGATCCAATCGTTACCCGAATGTAATCTTCACCTGGCCAACAGCATGACCGTGCGCTACGCTAACTTCATTGGCCTGAAGAATGATAAGGACAACGTCACTGTTTATTCCAATCGCGGAACCAGTGGTATTGATGGATGCACCAGTACTGCGGTAGGTCATTCATTGGCAAGTGACAAGCCCAACGTGCTGATTACAGGTGATCTTGCTTTCTTCTATGACCGTAATGCCTTCTGGCACAATTACGATTTGCCCAACCTGCGTATCGTTGTTCTGAACAATCATGGGGGGGTTATCTTTGGCATGATTGACGGACCTGGTGAATTACCGGAAGCGGAAGAGTTTTTTATCACCCAACAGAAACTAAGTGCCAAAAATCTATGTCTCGAATTTGGCTTGGAGTATGCGCGTATTGATACCACAAAGAAAATCAAGAACGTTTTAAGCGATTTCTTTGAGATGGATGGAAAACCTAAGCTCATTGAGATCGACACCGATAGTAAAAAAAGTAAACAGGTATTTGAACAGTTCAAACAATTAATCAGGAAAGGCTATGAATCTTAATTATCCATGGAAGCCCATTAAAGAATACAAAGAGATTGTATTCCATAAATACGAAGGGATTGCGCGTATCAGTATCAATCGCCCGGAAGTACACAATGCATTTACGCCACTTACGGTGAAAGAGATGATCAACGCCATGGAACACTGTCGCGAAGATGAAGAGATCGGCGTGATCATTTTAACAGGTGAAGGTGGAAAGGCATTTTGCAGCGGTGGGGATCAAAGTGTACGTGGCCATGGTGGTTACGTAGGTACAGACACCGTTCCCCGTCTCAATGTACTTGATCTTCAGAAACTCATACGCTCCATTCCTAAACCAGTGATTGCAGCTGTAGCCGGCTGGGCAATTGGCGGAGGCCATGTATTACACGTAATCTGTGATCTGACTATCGCGGCTGAAAATGCCCGGTTTGGCCAAACCGGTCCGAAAGTAGGAAGTTTTGACGGTGGTTTCGGTGCCTCCTATCTTGCCCGCATTGTAGGTCAGAAAAAAGCACGTGAAATATGGTACCTCTGCGACCAGTATGATGCAAAAGAAGCACTGGAAATGGGATTAGTGAACAAAGTAGTTCCATTAGACCAGTTGGAAGAAGCCTACGTTCAATGGTCAAAAAAGATACTGGAAAAGAGCCCTTTGGCGCTGCGCATGTTGAAAAGTGCATTCAATGCAGAATTGGATGGACAGGCCGGAATTCAGGAACTGGCAGGAAATGCTACCCTGTTGTATTACCTGAGTGACGAGGCGAAAGAAGGCAAAAATGCTTTCCTTGAGAAAAGGAAACCCGACTTCTCTAAATTCCCGAAATTTCCATAGCACAAAAAAAGCCGGTCTGAAACAGACCGGCTTTTTTTCAAAAGATAACTTGGATTATTAGTTGACAACGCGCACGTTGACTGCATTTAAACCTTTTTTACCCTCTTTTAACTCGAAAGTAATTGTATCGTTTTCCTGGATTTGATCGATCAAACCTGATACGTGTACAAAATACTCTTGGCCTGTAGCCGTTTCTTTTACAAATCCAAAACCTTTGGTTTCGTTAAAGAATTTTACTGTTCCTTCTTTCATTGTGATAGTTGATATTAATAACCTGCAAGGTAGTACTTATTCTTCATTTCCGCCTAATATTTTTCGATTTACCTCTTTACGGGGAGCAATTCCTTAACTTTATCGCTGATTTATCGGGTAATTCGGGAATGAAAGCGCTTTGTGTTGCACCCCGATCACTGTTTTATGAACAAAAAGGGTTCATTTCAAAAATGCGATGGCAGGAACTAATTGGAATTAAAAGCGAGAGAAGCGGTGATGAACAAACCAACGTTGTGGCTAAGAGGAAGGGCGTATTCCCTGGAAGAATTAAAAGAGAACCACCTCTCTGCCACTACTTCTTTTGAGGAAAGTACCTTTCGCTTTTGCAGGGAATGGCTAAATGGAAAAACTGAATTCGAAATACAGACTTCCGGCTCTACAGGCATACCAAAGCGAATCGTTTTTTCAGGAAAACAACTGGAAGCAAGTGCCTTACTTACAGCCCAAGCCCTTGATCTGAAAAGTAATTACCATGCCCTGGTTTGCCTCGATACCAAATACATCGCCGGGCAAATGATGCTGGTGAGAAGTTTCGTTAGCGGAATGAATATGATTGTTGCAGAGCCTTCGGCCAATCCGTTTGCTGCTATCGATAACACCGTACCCATTGATTTTGCTGCGCTGGTTCCTTACCAGGTGCAGGCCATTCTTGATTCTTCTCATGCATACCGATTGAATAGTATTCAAACCATTATCATCGGTGGGGCTGCCACCAGCAAAGGATTGGTCGATCGCATTCAGGAGTACACCTGCCAGATGTATGCCACCTATGGAATGACGGAAACCCTATCGCACATCGCATTGCAAAGACTAAATGGTGACCATAGAAGCGACTATTTTCATCCACTGGAGGGTGTCCGATTGCAAAAAGATGATCGCGATTGTTTAGTGATCAACGCTCCTCACATTACCCGCGAACGGATTATCACGAACGATATTGTCGATCTGAAAGAAGATCACTCCTTCAGAATAATGGGCAGGTATGATAACGTTATTAATACAGGTGGCGTAAAAATATCTCCTGAGTTAGTGGAAGAAAAAATCAAGTCCGTATTTGACCGGCTCGCTCTTCATAACCGGCTTTTTCTTTCTGCTCTGCCGGATGAGAAATTAGGCAATAAAGTAGCGCTGATGATAGAAGGAGATCCGTTTCCGGAATCTATGTTGAACCGTCTGTCGCATGAATTAGCTATCACCTTAACCCGTTTTGAACTACCCAGGGATATTCAGTTTATAAAGGAATTTGTTGAGACCGGTACACAGAAGATCAACAGAAAGAAAACCACCGAACGGTTGCTCCGGGAGCAATAGCCATCACCCTTAGCCCCTCTCAGATTGAGAGGAGAAAGGGATCGGCATCAGAACCCGCTAAGGTCATTTCTTACAAATCTATTTTTTGGGGCGCTCTGCTTTGAGCTGCTGAATTTCTTTTTGAAGATCGAGCACTACTCCTGCAAGTTGTTCTACCGATGAGTCTGACTTATCTGCCACATCGGGAAACTGCACACTGACATACGCTTTTGCCGACCATGCTTCTACTACTTCATCTCCCTCCAGCTGGTACGGTGCATATTGCCTATTGTCAGAAACCAGAAACAGTTTTCCGTTTTGTTCCAGGTAATTGAAAATCCGTTTATACACAATTCCCTCCTGACGGGTAACAAGTACATACGTCTTCCCGTTTTTCAGGTCTTTCAGATTATCGACATACTCACCAATAATAATAGTACCCGGCAGTATGGGTAACATGGAGTCACCCGAGATTTCAAATGCACGGTAAGTCCCTTGCTTCAGCATGGGCAGTTTAAAGTGAGGAAGCTCTTTTACAAATTCAGGATCTGCGTAGCCGTTCATGTAACCTGCAGCCGCCTTGTGCGGAACAAGCTCTATGTTGTCTTTACTGTTCTCATCTACTGTAACGACCAACACTTCGCGGCCGCGGGAATAATCCCTGTTATTGTCAAAGGACACCGTCATGGTCGCTTCGGTTAAGTTCTCCCCGATGATCTTGTCCACTGAGCTATTGATGAATGTGGCCATCAGTTGCAACAGATCAAGTCGTGGTTCTGCCCTGCCTTCTTCATAGGCACCCACCAGGGAACGTTTAATACCTAATTTTTGAGCAAACTGATCTTGCGTAAGGCCTAATTGCTTGCGAATGAAACGGATGTTTTCGTTGATTTTAACCATGAGCTGCTGTTCGTTTAAAAATCATAACTCCTGCCGAATTTTCTTTCTTTCTTCCCATCGAAAATAAGTTGGGTTGAAAATACCGGTCTGTATAGTGTATGGCCTCAAGATGATGGCCGATTCGCTCTATTACTTCTCTAACGGATGTTTTTGATTCAGCCAATACATAACCATAGTATCCTTCCTCCGATCCTTCCGTGGAGAAATTGATCTGAAAGCGTCCTGAAAGAAGTTTCTTACTGGAAAGCCTGAGTTTGTAATCTGCGATCATTTGGCTAATAATTTTAGCTAAATACGGCATCATTGCAGATTAATGCAAATAAATTATACTAATTATTTTAGTTTATTTCTATACCTCACTTAAATCCCATTCTCCCCGGCCACTTAAAAGGTGTTCCTTATCGATTCTCAGCGGAGAAGGGACATTGTTTTCATAAATGCCACCGGTGCCCAGGCCGTGGTGCTTATTGATGGTATAGTTAGCAGTGAATTGGGCAATGGCATTAAGGCCAATGTTGGATTCCAGCGCGGAGGTAATCCACCAGTCAATCTTTTTCGCTTCTGCCACCGCTATCCATTCTTCACTTCCCCACAGCCCTCCATGCATCGATGGCTTGAGTATGATAAACTGGGGTTGAATGCGCTCAAGCAATTGTTCTTTGTCGCTTCGGTGAGTGACACCAATCAACTCTTCATCCAGGGCAATGGGGATAGGTGATTCTTTACAGAGTTGAGGCAGGTACTCCGATCCTTTCTTTAAAGGCTGCTCAATAGAATGCACCTTGAACTTGGCAAGCTCCTTCAGTTTATACAATGCTTCATCGGTTTTGAAAGCTCCGTTAGCATCAAGACGAATGGTAATGTCATCGCGGAAATATTTTCTGCGGATGTATTGCAGTACATCACACTCTTTTTCAAAATCAAGTCCACCTACTTTTAGTTTAATACAGCGAAAGCCATCTCTGATTTTGATTTCAATCTGCTGCAGCATAAAATCCATCCCTCCCATCCAGATGAGGCCGTTGATCGGAATGGCTTCGCCTTTCAAAAAGTCATTATCAAAGAGCATACGCTTACCTCCGTGATACAGATCGAGGAAGGCCGTCTCCAATGCAAAGCGAACGGAGGGATAGTCATTCAATTGAACCGGCAGTGGCAATAAACTCAACCATTCATTCAGAGACGCCAAAGAGGTAGCCGCACTACTTAGTTGTTGAATCGAAATGGAGGCGCTATTAATCTGACCAATACACTGTGACAATGTCGTTTCAAATTCAGCATTCAGTTCAGCGCTTAATCCCGGCAAAGGGCCACATTCTCCGATTCCAAAAACTTCGGGGTCGGTATCCTCCCACAGTTTGATAAACCAGGAGTGCCTTTCCTTCATGGGGCCACGCGAGGTACGGGCGCTAAATGAGAATATAAATGTCTTTTTTTGTACGGATGCCTTTACTGCCATGGCGTTAAGTTAACAGCGATTACAGTATAAAAACAACATACTTTCGATGATGGTTTAATATTAACACCGGTGGGTTAATTTTGCTCCCTGCATGAACAAGCTACCAATCGCGGATTTCACCTATCATTTGCCCGATGACCGTATCGCCAACTATCCATTAGCACAGCGCGATCAATCGAAGTTATTACATTATCAGAGGGGGCGTATTTCGCATCGCACTTTTGCAGAATTGCCTGATCTGCTACCGGCAGGCAGTATTCTGTTTTTTAATGATACCAAAGTTATTCCTGCGCGTATTCTCTTTCACAAGGAGACCGGTGCTGGCATTGAATTATTTCTATTGAACCCACTATCCCCTTCCTTGCTTCAACTGG
Organism: Flammeovirgaceae bacterium; assembly: GCA_023251155.1. Taxonomy (GTDB): domain Bacteria; phylum Bacteroidota; class Bacteroidia; order Cytophagales; family Cyclobacteriaceae; genus ELB16-189. The sequence continues at coordinate 27,374 of JAHEZH010000067.1, forward strand.
CTATGCAGACTACTGATGCCACTATCTGGAAGTGCGCCATTGGCAACCTGAAGCGATGGAACGATGGACTTGTGCTCAAAAAGAAATCCGGTGAGGGCGAGTTGGTGGCTGAGCTAATGAGCCGCGAAGAGCAGCTGGTTCGTTTTTCATGGACGCCTTCCACTACCTCCTTTGCTGAAATCATTCGTGAGTCCGGAGCAATACCATTGCCTCCTTATATAAAAAGAGAGGCGGAAGTAGCAGACCGGGATCGCTACCAAACCGTGTATTCACATTATGAAGGTGCTGTGGCTGCACCTACGGCTGGTCTTCACTTTACCAATGAGGTACTGGATAAAGTAAAGCAAAAGGGAATTGTGACCGACTTCGTTACGCTGCACGTCAGTGCGGGCACGTTTCAGCCGGTAAAAACAGATGATGCCCTGCAGCACACCATGCATTCCGAGCAAATCATTATCTCGCGTCAGAATATTGAAAACCTGCTGAGCACTAAAAAAGTGATTGCCGTAGGCACTACTTCCATGCGCACGCTTGAAAGTCTGTACTGGTTTGGGGTGAAGCTCTTGCTCGATCCCAACACATCATTTGTTATTCAACAGGATGAACCGTATAAAAAGTATAGCTCCTATCCTACTGCGGAAGAATCGTTGACTGCTGTAGTGCACCACATGAAGGAGCATGGTGTTGATCAGGTAACCGGCCACACCTCCATCTTTATATTGCCGGGGTATACTTTTCGTATCTGTAAAGGATTGATCACCAATTTTCATCAACCGGGCTCTACGTTGATGCTGTTAGTCGCTGCCTTTGTTGGTGAAGACTGGAAAAGAATTTATAGCGAAGCATTGGAAAACCAGTATCGTTTCCTCAGCTATGGTGACAGCTCATTGTTAATGCCCTGATTATGAAATTTCAGGTTTTGTCAGAGCGCACTCTCGTTTTTTTATTCACCAGATCCGCCGCTCACTTCTAGCCAAGTACGGCAAGTTTTGTAACTTGTATGTACAATTAGCGCTATCTCACGATGACACCACAGCCTGCCAACTGGGTCAAAAAACCCAAAACTTCCCACCTGATTTTATTTATTGCGATATGGTTGATCAGTACCGGTTTATTGTTGTTCGTAATCACGGATTCGTTTACTGACTATTCCTTTAGCAGAAGGCACACGCTGCTTTACCTGATGATGGCGGGTGCCACATGGACCACCAGCGAAATAGCCATCCGGTATTTCCGAAACAGAAAATGAAGAAAATCGTCAACGTCAGAAATTTTCTTTACGCTCTTCTGGCCGGGCTCCTATTTCTCGTTGTCCTGTCTTACGTTCATGCTTACCGGTTCACTCATTTTTCAGAATCGAAGCAAGAGCGAACCGATCCTAAAAAATTAACCGCCATGGATAAAATCGGGTTGATCTTTACGGGTATTGAAAATCCACATCAGACAGACACGCTCCTTCCTTCTTTGCCTTATCAAACATTCGTTATACCAAGTGACCTGAAACTGGAAAGCTGGTGGATGCCGTGTGATAGTGCAAGGGGGACGATATTGGTTTACCCTGGTTATGCCGGAAACAAATCGCAGATGCTGTCGCGCGCGGAAGATTTACATGCCATGGGATACAATACCGCCATTATCGGATTCA
>JAHEZH010000195.1 GCA_023251155.1 Flammeovirgaceae bacterium
GCGAGAGCACACGCACTGCAGTAACCGGCACGATCAACACACCACCTAACGCACCCACCACTACAGGCAGTTCTTCCTGCATAGCCGGAACATTTACACTCACCGCATCGGGAGGAGCAAACGGTCAGTACCGATGGTACACTCTGGCCAGCGGAGGAACCGCCATAGCTGGGCAGACCAGTTCTGTTTATACTACACCCGTTCTTACTGCGACCACTACGTATTATGTTTCCATCCACAATGGAACCTGTGAGAGCACGCGCACAGCAGTAACGGCTACCGTGGGCACAACCCTGACACCACCTTCTGCATCGGGAGTTTCATCCTGCGCTGCAGGGCCATTGACGCTCACCGCCACAGGAGGCACAAATGGTCAGTACCGGTGGTACCTGGCAGCAACAGGAGGAACTGCCATTGCCGGACAAAACAGTAATACCTATACTACGCCTTCCTTAACCAGCACCACGACCTACTATGTGTCGTTGAATAACGGAAGTTGCGAGAGCACCCGTACCCCGGTAACGGCTACCATCGATACCCCGCCTGCAGCCCCCACAGTTATAGGAAATGCTTCCTGCACGGCATCAGCTCTAACGCTCACTGCGGCAGGAGGAGCAAGCGGACAATACCGATGGTACACCGATGCTTCCACCGGATCGCCAATTGCGGGAGAACTAAATGCTACCTACACCACACCTACGCTTACTTCCACCACCACGTACTATGTCGCCGTTAACAACGGAACATGCGAGAGCAGTCGCACGGCGGTCGTTGCTACCATTGGTTGTGTTGCTAACGAGGCACCTGTCATTGCGCCCACTCCCATCACCGCTCCGATCGAGGGAAAAGTAACATTAAACCTGGCCAAATTGATTAGTGATAAAGAGGGAAATCAGGACCTCACTACGTTGAAAGTAACGGTGCCTCCCAGCAGTGGCGCTACGGCTACTATTGATCCTCAATACAATCTTATTCTGGATTATACCGGAATCTCTTTTTCCGGCACAGAAAAGCTCACCATACAAGTATGTGACCAGGCGGGAGCGTGTGCACAGCGTGAATTAAGTATTGATGTGATCGGTGATGTCCAGGTGTACAATGCCCTTTCGCCCAACAATGATGGGCAGAATGAATTTCTTTTTCTTCAATACATCGATGTACTCGAGGACACGAAGAAAAATAAGGTCAGTGTTTTCGGGCGCTGGGGAGATCTTGTTTTTGACATAGAGGATTACAACAACACAACGAAAATCTTCAACGGACTGAACAACAGCGGTCATGAATTGCCCAGTGGTACATACTTCTACAAAATAGAATTCGCGGGTAACCGGAAACCATTAACCGGATACCTCACTCTTAAACGATAACCGTACAAAATTAACCCAATCCATTTTTTGCAGCATGATTTTCCATTCGCACATCCCCATTGAAGCACTGCAGCCCTATGTACAGTGCTACCTGGAAGCGGATGGAACACAGAACATTCTGGCCGGTGAGTACACGTTGTTTCCCAATGGACTCTCTGGTATCTTTTTCAATTTTGGAAACACCGGCAAGATCATTCTCAAAGAAGAACATCAGACCCCCAGGGTCAGTATTTTCGGGCAGATTGATCAGCACTTTACCATTACCCATTCGCCTTCTTTTTATTCGATTGGTATTCTGTTAAAGCCTACTGTGCTTTCGTGGTTATTCCGTGTGGATATGCATGAGTTTACCAACAAGGCTTTTGACGGCTCATTGCTGAGAGATGACCTTCATTCCCTTCATCACCAGTTGCAGGAATACGCTACCGCTTCCGGAAAAATAAACTGCATTGAGCAATATCTTTGCAGAATGATACTGAACATGCCTCCGCCCGTTACGTTGGTGGAGCACGCTGTGCACCTTATTCATTCAGCAAAAACAGTATCGATACATGAACTGGCCAGGCATTTCAATGTAAGCCAGCGTTATCTTGAAACGCAATTCCAAAAAAAGATAGGACTCTCTCCCAAAACCTATTCCCTCATCCAGCGATTCAAACGTATGGAGCGGCAGATCATCAAGATGCCCAATGTTCACTGGCAGCAAATGCAGTTTGCCAATGAATACTTTGACCAGAATCATTTCATTAAAGATTTCAGACGCTTTACCGGAAGAACACCTTCCAGCTACCTTCTCGAAAACCTGGAGATGGGCCGCTCTTATCTGAATGCCTGAGTAAATTACCTGGCATCCAACCAGCATACATCCGCTCATGTGAAGATGAGCATCACCTGATCCTACCCTAGTGCTGCACTACACTTACCTGTTAGATTTAACAGGCAGATCTGATCGTGTTCGGATTTTTACTATACCGCTTATCATCTGCGAAGTAAATTCCATGCTTTAATCACAACCCCTAAACAAATCAGTTCATTTCACATGAAATCAGTTTACGTATCCAAACGATCTTGGCATGTCAGTTACTGTATATGGCTATCTATTCTATCTCTTGCTTCAGTACACTACTCTTTTGCACAAGCACCAACCACGGGCGCAAGTGGTTTTTCAGTAACACTTAATTCAGGAAATAATCTGCGTGTAAACTGGACACGCGGCAATGGGGGCAATGTATTGGTGGTGGCAAGTGCAAGTTCCACATTCAACGGCACGGGTACACCTGCCGATGGTACCGATTACACGGCCAGTACAATCCTTGGCTCTGGCAACCAGGTAGGCACGGGAAACTTTGCGGTGTACAGGGGCACCGGTACGAACGTTACCATCACCGGACTTTCACACAGCACTCAATACTACTTCCGCATTTATGAATTTAACGGAACGGGAACCGGAACATTTTATAATACCACTAATGTATTAGCGGGAAGTGGAACTACTTCCACCCCTCCTGCAACAGGTTCTACCAATTTGATCGCCACCCCCACCGGAAACTCCGCTTCACTTACGTGGACGCGTGGAGATGGTGCACGTGTATTGGTTATTCTGCAACAAGGATCAGCCACTACTGACCCCACACAATATGCCAACTATAGTGCGAGTACCACCTTTGGATCGGGATCAGCAGTGGGATCGGGTTATGTAATCTATTCCAACACTAGTAATACCGTAGCGGTGACCAATCTTCAACCCAACACGCAATACTTTTACCGTGTAGTAGAAGCCAATGGTACCGCAACGGGCCCCGTATATAATTTAGCTACCGCACTGACAGGGTCATTCACTACGGGAGGTGCTCCCACAGCGGGGGCATCTGCTTTTGTGGTAAACAATCCTGATGGCGATCGCGTACGCGTGAACTGGGCGCGTGGCAATGGTAGCAATGTATTAGTCATCGCGAGTTTAAGCCCCACGTTCAGTGGTGGCGGAGTTCCCGCTAACGGAACAGACTATGTTGAGAGTGCAGTGTTCGGTGCCGGTGATCAGATCGGATCAGGAAACTTTGCCGTCTATCGCGGCACGAGTACGAGTGTAACCGTCACCGGATTGACGCACAGCACTACGTACTACTTCCGTATTTATGAATTTAACGGAACAAACTTCAATACATTCTATAACACCACCAATGTACTTGCAGGAAATGGATCCACATTATTTCCTCCTACAGTAGGGTCCACAAACTTCACGGCAACACCTACCGGCAACACGGCATCACTTAGCTGGACACGAGGCAATGGTACACGCACGCTGGTGATCCTGCAGCAAGGTTCAGCTACCTCCGATCCTACTCAATACACCAACTATTCGCCTAGCACCACTTTTGGAAATGGTTCTGCCGTAGGCAGCGGCCGCGTGGTTTATTATAATACCGGCAACACAGTGAATGTTACTAACCTTGTTCCCAATACGCAGTACTTTTACCGGATCGTAGAAAGTAACGGACCGAGTGGTCCGGTGTTTAATCTTGCTGCCGCACTTACCGGTTCGTTTACCACAGCAGGAGCCCCCACCACAGGAAGCACTGCTTTTTCGGTTTCGAATATTCAGGGAAACCAGCTGACCATGAGTTTTACCCGAGGTAATGGAACACAACGTTTGATCGTTGCGCGGCAGGATAACCCTGTCCTCTTCACTCCGGTGAATGGGGTAGACTATAATTCCAACGTGAACTTTGGATCAGGAGACAACTTAGGTAATCAGACTTTTGCCATTGCAGAAACCATCAATAGCACGGTTATCATCACAGGGCTTACACCTGCTACCACATATCATATTTCGGTATTTGAATTTAACGGAACAGCTACCAATACTTTTTATCTTACTGATCCGGCAAAAGTATTGACAGGATCAGCTACTACACTATCACCGCCCGGCACTTCTGCCGGAAATTTCAGTTTTACCAATATTAATGGCAATAGCGCGAGGGTAACCTTCACTGCCGGCAACGGAGTCAGTCGTATTGTGTTAGCGAAAGCAGGATCAGCAGTAACAGATATTCCCGTAACGCTAACGCAATATAACTTTTCCACTGGCTACTTCTCATCTGCACCAGCATTAGGCACGTCAAAAATTGTGTACAATGGGAGTGGTCTTACTTTTGATTTAGATGCATTGGAACCAGGCACCACGTACCATTTTGCGATCTTCGAATACAATGGAAGTTCTGGCCCTGTATATAAGCAGGCTGATCCGGGTATTGGATCGTTCACCACACAGACAAAACCTACGGTAGCACCTACTGCTATTACCTTCGCGAATATTCAGGGTGACCGAATGAACATGAGCATGACTACCGGCAATGGTTTCGGACGCATGATCATTGCTAAACTTGGTGCACCCGTTGATCGTTTTCCCGTAGACGGAATTACGTACAATGCGAACAGCTCATTCGGTAACGTGACTACCTCTCCTGTTACCAATGGCAGCAGCGACCTAGGCAATGGCAACTATATCATCCAAAATAACAGTAGCGTAGGTGGCAGCACCTCATCAGGACTTACTAATCTGGCGATAGGGCAGGTGTATTACTTCGCCATCATTGAATATAATGGTACCGGTACGCAACGAGTGTATATGGATGGCGCTACCGAAGCACTCGTTGGAAGCAGCAGCACACTGTCCGCTCCCACTGTGCAAGCAACCAATGTCACGTTTTCGAATATTACCTCGAATACCGTTACTGTCAATTGGCAAAACGGAAACGGAACTGCGCGAATCGTAATCCTACGCGATGGTGCTCCCGTTGCTACTTTACCAACCAACCTGATTAATTATTCTTCAAGTGGATATTACCCCAGCAGTCCTGCACTAGGTACAGGGAAAATAATTTACAATGGCACGGGTACTTCGATCAATGTGACAGACATACCACCAGGCACCTACCATGTAGCCATAATTGAATATAATGGAACGACTTATCCGGTGTATCGAAATGTTGATCCCCTGGTTGCCACGGTAAACGTAGGAGCCAAACCCATTGTAGCAGCTACCAATCTCACGTTCTCTAACATACAAGGAAATCAGATCACATTAAGTTGTACGGCAGGTGATGGTATATCGCGTATGCTGGTTGCTAAACAAGGTAGTGCAGTAGATGCATGGCCCGTTGATTTCACGGGATATACGGTCAATACCAGTTTCGGAAACGGATCGAATTTAGGTAATGGCAATTTTGTAGTTGGATCCACGATCTACAGCAGTTTCACTGTATCCAACCTTCAACCCAATACAACGTATCATTTTGCGGTAGTTGAGTTTAACGGGACAGGAACCAACACCTATTATCAGGATCAAGCCATTGTAGCCAAAGCAAGTTCATCAACGCTGACAGCGCCTACCGTAACCACTTCCAGTTTTTTCAGTAACAACATTACGGGTAACCGCATGCAACTCACCTGGACAAAAGGCGATGGTGCCGGGCGACTAATTATTGCAAAGGCCGGGGCTGCAGTAGATGCAGCACCTGTCAATCTTACCAACTACTCACAGAGCAGCAATTTTGGTTCAGGGTCAAATCTGGGTGGAGGAAACTTTGCGGTCTATGATGGAACTTCCGATAATTTCACACTCACCAATATGGAGCCCGGCACTACCTATCACTTTGCTTATTTTGAATACAATGGCAGCACAGGTAAAGTGTACTTACAAAGTCCAGTGGCCCGTTCTTCGTTCACCACTGCATCAAGGCCATCTGTTGCACCGAAAAACTTAGCCGTCTCCGGGGTCAACGGAGATCGTTTCAACCTCTCACTTACGCCGGGTAACGGAACACGTTTCCTGATTGTACTTCGTAAAGGAGGACTAGTGAATGAAGTGCCCATTGATCTGACTACCTACACCACGGGTGCATTCGGTTCAGGATCACAGTTGGGCACGGGCAATTACGTCACCACGGTTGGAAACAACCTATCTCCTTCTGCCGCCATCACCGGGCTTGAGCCGGATACGCCCTATGGTGTTGCTGTTTTTGAAATCGATGGATCGAATGGAAATCAACGCTATCTGGTCACCGATTATATCAATCAGATTGTTCGTACATCAGCACCGCCAACCATCACCACCAATGCATTGTTGTATAACTCGCTGGGAAGTACTTCGATCAATCTAAGCTGGACCAATGGTAATGGTGAAGGACGCATGGTGGTGCTAAGACCTGCACAACCGGTAACTTTTATACCCACAGTACTCAGCACACATCCAACTGCTTCTTCCAATTATACAAGCACCAGCAATAATCTTCCGAATGGGCATAAGCACATCCAACGAGGAGCACTTTCAACCGTTACGATAACGAATCTTACCCCTGGCACTACCTATCATGTAGCCATCTACGAATACAATGGCCCCACACAGCCGGTTTATACATCAGTGCCACTGCGGGGATTTTTCACTACCCTTCCAACGAGTGGGGTGGCCATCGGAGGCTTTGATGCAATTACGTTTTGTCCGCTGCAACAAGTAGATGTACCGTATGTTTTCACCGGGGTGCTGAATGCCGGCAATCAGGTTTCCGTAGAACTATCCAGCATCACCGGAAGTTTTGCTTCACCGACTGTGCTCGGTGTACAAGCGACTACCAACTCGACCGGTTTTGTTACCTCTACATTACCGGCAAGTATCGCCGAAGGTATTGGTTATCGTCTTCGTGTTAAAACCACGAATGCCTCTTCGGTCAGTGCAGACAACGGAGTTGATTTACAGATTGCAACATCCGTACAGCCTGCATTTACCGTGGTAGGCGGGCAAGTGAGCACGTGTGGTAATCCGATACAACTCACCACCAGCCAGCCGAATTATAATCTGCAATGGTTCAGAAACTCACAACCCATACCTTTTGCTACCGCGAGTACATATTCGGCTACACAATCGGGAAGCTACCAGGTGCGCATATCGGGTGCCTCGGGCGGGTGCCAGTTGCTCTCCCCTGCCACGGCCCTTACGATCAGCAATGCTCCTGTCTTTGATCTGCAGTTTGCTCCGCAGTATTGCATCAACTCAGTAATTGATTTAACCCCATTGGCAAAACCAGCCGGAGGAACATTATCCGGAAATGGAATAACCAACGGTATATTCAACACCGCTGCCGCGGGTATCGGACAGCATTTTGTTACCTACACATATACTGATGCGGTATCACTCTGTACTTACTCCGAAACTACCTATATTAAGGTAACTGCTATACCTGCAGCACCTACCGTAACAGGCAACACGGGCTGTGCGAATACAAGTATGGTATTGACGGCAAGTGGTGCGAGCGCAGTAGATAGTTATCAATGGTACACGGTAGCAACAGGAGGCACACCGATCGCTGGACAAACCACAGCTGCATTCACCACCCCGGTAATCACGACAACCACGAATTACTATGTATCCATTCTTTCGGCAAGTGGCTGCCCAGGGCCGCGCACACTGGTAACTGCCACGGTAACACCTGGCCCGGCTGCGCCTTCCGTCAACTCTGCGAGTGCGTTTACATGCGGAACCGGTGCAGTTACATTAACCGCCGCAGGAGGAAGTAATGGACAATACCGATGGTACAATGTGGCTACCGGCGGCATTCCTATTGCCAATGAGGTGAACGGCACGTACACCACACCTTCGTTGACGACCACCACAAACTATTATGTAGCCCTTAACGATGGCACATGCGAAAGTACACGAACACTTGCTGTAGCAACGGTCAGAGCAAGCTGTGCAAACAGCGCACCGGTTATAACAGCATCCGCATTTGCGACAACAATACAAGGCCGTATTCAGATCGAGCTGATTTCGCTGATAACGGATGAAGACGACAATCTGAATCTGTCGACATTGAAAATAGTGAGCCAGCCGATAAGCGGAGCCCCTGCTGCCATTGACGCCAACCTCTTACTCACTATTGATTACGCAGATGTAAGTTTCTCTGGTGCCGATAAGCTCACCATTGAAATATGCGACATGGAGACAAAGTGTACACAGCAAGAGCTGACCATTGAAGTAGCCGGAGAGGTGGAAGTCTATAATGCTGTATCACCCAACGGTGATCAGAAAAATGATTTTCTATTCCTGCAATACATTGAACTATTGCCGGAAACAAAAATCAATCATGTTACTATTGTCAATCGCTGGGGCAGCGTGGTGTGGGAAGGAGATAACTACAATAACACTTCGGTCGCATTCCAAGGACAAAGTAACAGTGGCAACGAGCTACCCAGTGGCAACTACTTCTACAAAATAGAATTTGACAGTGGCCGGAAGAACAAAAGTGGATTTTTTACATTGAAACGATGATGTACGGAGGCATGAAAAAGCATTCACCATTAAAAAATCTGCCGTCATCTTGGGATAGGCTGCACTTCTTATTTTCCAATTTTGAACAGAGCAGATAATCTTCCTCAACGTGTGCCGATTCGTAAAAAAACCGCCTGCAGTTAACTTCAATTCGAAAACCAATTTAAATCAATGAGAACCAACGGGTATGAACGATTTTCCTGCTATTTTTATAGATTGTAAATCCTTCTTTCGTCCCGACAGTTACAGAAAACCGGATTAAAACAATAAACACCCCCCTATGAAAAAACTTTTACTGCTTGTCATTATACTTTCCGGCTCAGCTGCATTTGCGCAGCAGGACCCGATCTATACGCAATACATCCTCAACCCGATCATTATCAACCCTGCCTATGCTGGCCTGGGCAACAACCTGAATGCCATGGTGAGCTACCGTACGCAGTGGGTGGGGCTGGACGGGCAACCGCAAACCATCAACGCAAGTGGAAATGTGTCGCTCGTGGACAATCGGGTAGGAACTGGAATTACCCTGACCAGAGATCAGATTGGTTCGACCATTACCACGGAAGCTAATGCTGCCTTCTCGTATAAACTACCGCTTGGCGATGATCGGATACTGAGCTTTGGTATGCAGGGCGGTGTACTCAATTTCAGAAATGACTATTCCGGTCTTAATCCGTATGACAAATCGGATCCTGCCTTTACGGGTGGCGAGAGAGGTTCGCGCATCAACCTGGGGGCGGGTGTGATTTTAAAAAGCGAGCGTTTTCTATTTGGATTATCCATACCCCGTTTGTTGCCTACCACATTCAAAGCAGGCACTTCGCAATTCGATTTATATACGCAACACTTCTATCTTTTCGGTGCCTATGTGTGGTACCTCAACGAGCGCATCCGCTTCAAGCCAACAGTATTATTACGTGCAGTAAAAGGAGCTCCCGCATCGGTAGATCTGGCTGCCAATTTTAATTTCAGTGGTCTCCACACCGTAGGCGTATTCACCCGCAGTTTTAACACCTACGGATTATTGGTGCAGACATTGCTGGCTGAGAAATTCCGACTCGGTTATGTGTTTGAATTACCCACCGGCAATTCCGTGGGATCCAATTTCACCAGCCATGAAATCTCTTTGGGTATCCGCATGTCTGTATTTGATTTTCATGAACGCACATTGAGCAACTTCAATTAAGGTAGTAGTGTAGAGAAACCACCTCAGCCCGGTGTTAAAGAGCCGAAATCAAGCGTTCTCAACTCCGTGGTTCATTAAATAAAAAGGTATTAGCTTACCTTATTTTCTTCTTTCGTATACAACAATCATGACTAGAATTTTATTCCTTTTTGTACTGGCTTTATCTTCGTTGTATAGTTTTGGACAGGTTCAACCGTCTGTATCCATTGCTCCAGCATCACAAAGTGTTTGTACCGGGCTGACGGCTTACTTCACTGCTACCGCTGTTGGTAATAATACTATCTCCTATAACTGGCAATACTGGACAGGCACTGCTTATTCTGATTTGGCTAACACTACGATTTACTCTGGAGTTAAAACATTTCAACTTAGCATCAAACCTACTGCTACAGGTACAAGCTATTACAGATGCAGAATAAGAGACGGAAGTTCAACAATTGATTACTATTCTGGGTTTTCAACATTAACCATTGTTTCCCCTCCATCTACTGCTCCCACCACCACCAACGGTTATGCCTGCTCATCCCCCTCTTCTGTTTTACTCAGTGCCAGTGGTGCCACCGGAACACAAACGTATCAGTGGTACTTCGGAGGCAAGCCGATTAACGGGGCCACAGCCGCTGACTACGTAACTCCGGCCCTCTCTGCCAACACCACGTATTATGTTACCATTGACAAC
>JAHEZH010000068.1:0-15682 GCA_023251155.1 Flammeovirgaceae bacterium
TTGCCAAGTGCTGCTGCCACATACGCATGATTGACACCAAAGAGCTGCTGATACAGTTCCTTTGCCTGCTGTTTGTAGATCAGCGACTGATCAATTGTACGCAACTCCTGATAGGCCATGCCAATCGCTTCCAGGATTCCACCGTAATATCCATCTTTCACATACCCCGTTGCATCCAGTATGGATTGCGCTTTGAAATTATACGCCAGGCTTTTGTCGTATTCACCACGGTTATAAGCCACTACTCCCAGGTGATAGTACATCTCCGCTTCCTGCTGACTGTTCTTTCCAAAAGCGGTAGTGGCAAAAAGCATCGCCTGCTCATCTACGGTAATGGCTTGATCGGTCCTACCTAACCCGCGCATGGTGTTACTCACACTCATCATCAACGGAATAATGTTTTCCAGTTTAGTGGGCGGTATCTTTTGATAGATCGTCAATACCTCCTGGTAGGTAAGCAACGCACGTTCCCAATCACCCATTTTCTTATGCGCATCCCCAATCAGGGTAAGCATCGCGCAGTAATGATCGGCATCTTTACCATAGAGTTCCTCCATGACCGCCTTCCCTGACTCATAATTTCGTAGGGCAAGCTGGTTTTTATTCTGTGCGCTATAACAATCGCCAATAGCAGCATAAAACAAGGCGTGATTTTCACTTTTGGGAAGTGATTGAATCAACTCATTGCCCTTTTGTAAGGCCGTTAATGCTTTATCAAATTCCTGTAACTGTGTATAAGCAAAACCTAATGTATAGTAGTTACTGGAGAGCTCATCGGGTGGCGTATCTCCTTCTTTCTCATGGATAGCAATTGCTTTCAACACATCGTTTACCGAAAGCTGAAACTGAGAAAGCTCCTGATAGGCAATCGAGCGATTAATCAACTCCAATGCGGCCGACTTGGTGCCTCCTTTACCGGCGCGCTCATAAAAAGTAATGGCTTGCGAATAGGCATCGATTGCCTTCTCCGGCTCACCGGTCACGGTCAGGTAAGTATAGCCCAGATTATCTTTCAGTTTAGCATGCAGCTCCAGTTGCTCGAAGGTAGTGGCAGGTATATTCGCCATGGTTTCGTTTACAATCTGCTCTGCTGCCTGTCCATTATTAAGCGTTTGATACATAATGGCTATCGCATCGGTAGCTATATAGTAGCGATAATAGTTCTGTGTCTTCAGGTGCTCGGCACGTGCTGACTGAAATGCCTTGATGGCCTTTTCATTATTGCCTTTGTCCAGCCAGTTTTTACCTTCCTGAAAATAGGCATCGCCTTTGGATTGAGCTGATAAAAAGCCGGATGTCATGCACACCGCAACTACAACGAGAATGGATCGGATCATAAGCCAACTGCCGGGAGAAACAAAATGACAGCGATCAAAGTAATGAAGAAAGAAGACACACCGCAATCCGTACTGGTACGGATGTGTCATTCTGCCTCTTCAACCTCCTCCCTCAATTCGACTACAAAAGACCTCAATTCGACTACATCCGGTAAATCACGCCTGACCACTTTTGCTATGTTATCATTTTAAAAAAAAATAACGTATGACACAGCAAAAGAAAAACAATAAAGTATGGTTTATCACGGGTGCTTCCAGGGGCTTTGGCCGTGTGTGGACGGAAGCGGCACTGAAACGCGGTGACAAGGTAGTCGCTACTGCGCGTAACCTCGCCCGCATTGCCGCACTGAAAGAAGAGTACGGAGAAAATGTACTTACACTGGAACTGGATGTAACTCAACCAGAACAGGTAAAGACTGCCGTAGCACAGGCGCATGCGCATTTCGGCAGGTTGGACATTGTGTTGAACAACGCGGGCTATTCATTGGTAGGAACAATCGAAGAAGCCAGCGCAGACGAAGTGCGCGCCATGTACGACACCAATGTATTCGGTGCATTGTCTGTTATCCAGGCAGCACTTCCGCTATTGCGAAAACAAGGAGGAGGCCATATTCTTGGCACGTCAAGTAATCTGGGGCATGTCACTTTGCCTGTGATCGGGTATTACAGTTCTTCCAAGTGGGCCTTCGAAGCAATACATGAAAGTCTGGCAGCAGAAGTAAAGGATTTTGGTATCAAGGTAACAATTATCGAACCGGGTGCATACGCTACTGAGTTTGGTAGTCCCGACTCACTGAAGTTTGCAGCAGGACTTGATATCTACACCGATTACAAAGCGAAGTTTTTTGAAACGCTCAAATCCATGAAACGGGGTGATCCTGATGCTACACCGTCAGCCATCTTTCAGGTAGTAGATGCCGAAAATCCACCACTACGTTTTTTCCTGGGAAGTCACTGCCTGCCATGGGTGCGCACCGCCTATGCCGAACGTCTGGCCTTATGGGAAGAATGGGAAAACGTATCCAATTCTGCCCAGGGCGTTTCCAGATGAACGCTATCAACGCAATTAGTGTTTGAACAAGAGTTCAATTAACTATTAGCTATTAACAGTTACTGTTCACCAATGAAAAAAGAAGAGCCCGCACCTTATAAATTTGAATCGATAGCCGATGCGTGTCGTGTGTTTGGATTAGCTAAGCCCAAACATCCGCTGATTACACTAATGAATGAATCGGATCAGATTGATCACCATGCGCTGGCACAAAGTCATGTGCTCGCTTTTTACAAAATCGCTTATAAACCCAAACTGGGTGGCAAGCTCAAGTACGGCCAAAGCTATTATGACTTTGATGGTGGCGGCCTGCTGTTTGCATCTCCCGGCCAGATCATCGGCGGCAACGACAATGAGCCGGGTGCATGTTCCGCATTCACCCTTCTTATTCATCCCGATTTCCTTTTAGGTCATTCATTGGCCAAAACAATCAAGCAACATGGCTTCTTCTCTTACTCGGCCAATGAAACACTGCATCTCTCTGATGAAGAAAGACAGGTTATCCTTTCCATTTTCAAAATGATCGAGACTGAACTCAATAGCCGTATTGATGATTTCAGCCAGAACGTGGTGCTTGCGCAGATGGAATTGCTGTTCAACTATGCCAACCGGTTCTATAAACGCCAGTTCATTACACGCAAGGCGGCCAATCATGACTTGCTGCAAAAAATGGAAGAACTGCTGGAGAATTATTTTAACAGCGAAACTTCATTAAGCAAAGGTGTCCCCACGGTAGCTTACCTTGCGGGATGCCTGAACGTCACACCTAGTTATTTGAGTGACATGTTGCGCTCACTCACCGGACAAAATGCACAGCAACACATTCATGACAAGCTCATCGAAAAAGCAAAAGAGAAATTATCCACCACCCGCCTGTCGGTAAGTGAGGTGGCTTACACGTTAGGCTTTGAACATTCGCAGTCTTTCAGCAAGTTGTTTAAAACAAAAACAAACCTGTCACCTTTGGAATTCAGGAGGTCTTTTAATTAAAGAGCTTTGTGATTTCTTCATGTACCGCGTGCCGGGTGGTTCTGTTTTTCACCACCAGGACACCACGTTCACGAAGAGTTTCTTTTTACGTAAGAGTTACGTTAAGCGTTCCACACACCTGTACCCACAGTTTCTTTCACATATTGAGAAAACGCTTTTGCTTTTCGTCCCAGTACCTTTTCCACATCGGTAGTAATACGTGCATTTCTTCCGTCAAGAACTTCACTGAAGAGGTAATTCACCAGCCAGATGTAATCTTCGGGCACGTTGTATTCGCGAAGCATATTCACGTATGCTTCCAGCGATAGGGGTTCAAAGGCAATCGTTCTTCCTGTAGCTTGCGCGATGGCGGCAATGACTTCCTGAAAGGTAAGCAGGCACGGACCGGTAAGTTCATACACCTGGTTAGCATGTTTCTCCTCGGTAAGTGAGGCCACTACCACATCGGCAATGTCATCGGCATCTACAAAGGGAACCCGTGTCTCTGCTCTGGGCAACGCCACATGACCGGCACGTATAGGATCGAGAAAAAAGCTTTCACTGAAATTCTGATTGAACCAATCACAGCGTACGATGGTATAGTTGACACCACTGTCCATCACCACCTGCTCACAAGCCTGTGCTTCCTTCTCTCCTCTTCCGGAAAGCAAAACGAGTTTTGGTATCCCGGCTTTACGTGCAAGTGAAGTAAACGAACCAATCGCGTCAATAGCACCGGGCACAGCCAGGTCGGGTTGAAAGGTAATGTACACTGCACAGATGCCTTGCAGCGCATTGGACCATGTGTCTGCATTCTCCCAATCAAAAGCAGGACTTCCTGTGCGCGAACCGATGCGAACAGACCTCCCCATCGCTGTTAATCGTTGTACTACTCTGCGACCCGTCTTTCCGTTTCCACCCAGGACTAAAATAGTTTGATCTTTCATATTTGTATTGAATTTGTTTTCTTTTGTGTCCGTTGACAACACAAAAGTGGTGTAGTGGCTACTGGGTCGTTTGTTTGAAAAGGATAGAAATCGGTTCAGAAAGGATTACTTCTTCACCTCGCTGGGGCGAAAGCCGAACTTCTTGATGAAGGCATTGGAGAACGAACTCACACTTTCATAGCCCACTGCCCAGGAAGCTTCCTGTACGGTCATGTCGCTTTCGCGTAGTAGGTGATGGGCTTTAATGAGACGTTCGTTTTGAAGATGTTTGAATACCGGCACTCCGAAGAGTTCTTTAAAATTTTTCTTCAGCTTGTAACTATTCAACCCAATGACTTTCGATAGTTCTTTGAGCGAAGGTGGCGCAGCAATATTATCCGCAAGAATGGCTTTAGCCTGATACAATTTTTTGCGCTCCTGGTCACCTACTGATTGTGCCGGCTCCATCGCACAGTTGCCAATGAAATGAGAAAGCAACTCGGTCACCTGGCTTTTCAAAAACATCAGTCGCGTAGCACCTGTGTAGGTACAAGCAAAGATCTTGACCACGGCACTTTTCATATCGGGAGTCATGAGCTGGTGCGGACCTTTTACGAAGTCCGTAGAGGGATTGAAAAGTGCTCCCAGATGTTCATGAAAAAACTGCTGTTCCTGCTCCGGAAGAGTAGCCAGATTATGAAGCGTAGAAAATACGGTGATGGATTGCAGGGGAGTTTTGTGCGAGATGGTATGGGTAAATTCAATGCTATTGCCAAAGAAGGAAATGGCCATGCCACTGGTGGTGGTGTAATGCTCTACGTGATCACCGCATTTCATTTCCAGCTGCACATCACCCGAACCGTAAAAAGCAAACCCCACAGCCCGGTCATTCACCTCGCATTTCGATACAATGGTTTCATTGGCAATGGAATATTCCACCACTACTATAAAGCCATTGGTTTCGATGATGTCGCGGGTCATTGTGAATGATGATTGAGCTGAGTGATATTTATCAATAATCTCTCCTTATCAATCGACTTGCCTTCATGTCCAACAGGGTTCAATAGATAGTGATAAATATTTTGAGATTCACTTTCCTTAATTCCATCTATGGACTGCTGTCTTTTCTCAAAAGATGAAAAACTCATCAGCATATGACTAGCCGACTCTACTTGAAATATTTTTTTGTATACTAACGGCATGATCAAATAGTACTCTCGACATTACCTTTCAGATTTTACCTGTATTTTCTGATACTAACTCTGTTTCTTTAGCAAGCCCATTTTGAGTGTGTTGCAATTGAACAGGATACCTTTTCCAGTGATGTCGAAACTATCCTGAACTATCGCCACAACAAAATTCATAATTGATCACAATTATATTCTTCTTTTTAAGATCATAAACAATTACTTTCTATGAAGTCTGATACGGAAAGATAAGCAGAAGGTTTTTATATGAACAATACATCTCTCGGATTCACACACCTGTTTTATTACAGGAAATGAATTATCTTCGGAGATAACCTTCACCCTGAATTACTTACTCCAATTGTTATACTTATATTGGCAGCTGGCTGGCAGAAAAAAGTCGAACAAAAACACACGTATTCTTCAGATGCTATTGAACGGAGGCGAATACAACGGCACACGAATTCTATCACACAACACTGTACGCATGATGACGATGAACCAGATCGGTGAGCTAAAGGTAGGTGACGGCAACTTCGGACTGGGCTTTAGTATTGTTACCGAAGAAGCAAGCAGACTCTTCCCCGGCGGTCCGGAACTTATGGATGGAGAGGCACATTTCCACCAAGTATTAATAGATCCTAAAGAAAAAATGATGGTGTTACTCTATCCACAAATGTGGATATCAAAAATCGAAGAGATTGATAAGGGCTTTATACCGCTGGTTTATCAGGGGACTGATGATTGAGCTCATGGTTCTTAGTGGCGAGAAATTATATTATAAAAGACTATAATCAATAACTACAGTATAATAACCTTTATAATCAACGCTAAGAGTGAGTAAATTTTAGAGGTAATATCATCCGTACTTTTACTGGCTTATCTCCTTGCTTAGCAGGAATCCATTTCGGCATTTTCTTAAAAATCTCAATAGCGCTTTGATCGCATTGATCGCTCACTCCTTTTACAATTGTAAAATCCGAGAGCGAACCATCTTCATTTACCATTATTGATACGTAAACCGTTCCTTCAACATATTCATGCTCAGGATGCATTAAATTCTTTCCAAAAAAACGTAGCATGGCCTTTGTCCCTCCAAGGAAGGAAGGCTGAGTTTCAAAAATACACGTTATTGTTCTCCCATCATCGAAAGTACTGTCACTTTGCCCAAAGCAAGAAATGCAAAGTAGTGACAAGAGAATAATAAAAACCGACAATAGTTTCATTTAAATGTTTTACATCCATAATGCCTCGTTAGGAAAATAGTCACAAAGGAGATCTAATACTTCAATCCTGTAATTAGATTTCTTCGTTCAATTACATCGTCAAATTTCAATATTATATCCTCTCCATCAATATTAAACTCGTACGGAGGAGAAACAAATGTCTCCCATAACTTTTCACCTTTTAAATTAAATACTCCCAACTCCGTTTCTTCCTGTTGTATAATATAGTCGCCATGTTTACTCCAACCCCAAAACCCGAAGCCATGATTCTTTTGAAAGATTTTTTTGTTATCAAAAAGACGATACGTTTTAATAGTCGTACCTGCGCCTATAAACAAAGTATCGGAACTCTTTTCATAGTGAATACCGGGATTAAATCCAGCATAACCGATGGGATCAGAACTAAAGGCGATAATAGAATAAGAAGGATGTAAAATCCCCTTGGATATGATTACATAAAACTCCGTTCCCTGATTGCTTAAATCTTTTTCATCAATGAAAATGGAATGCTTTCGATAATAATCCATGATAACCGGGGGCTTTCCCCACCAAACTTCTATCAAATAATCATCAACTGAAAATTTTATCATCTATTCTTCCATTAACACCTACCACCCAATCCCATAATCCTCACCATGATTGCTTGATCCTCCCCAGAAGCTGCCGTGCTCCCAATCAAAGTAAATGGCGTTGATAGGGCCGCTGGTGCGCTCCTGGTACGTGATCTTGTAACCCATACGCGATAGATCTTTGCGCACCCATGGCGGCATGGCATTGTTCAATGTCAATCCGCCAATGCTTCGCTCGTGATTGCCAAAGCTGCCATACATCTGCAATGTTTTGAAACTCGGTGCTTCGGTTGACTCCTGTACGGTCATGTCAAACTCTACCATGTTCAGAAAGAATTGCAAGAGTAACTGATCCTGTTCATCACCGGCCTGCTTGGCAAATGATAAAAAGGGTTTTCCATTCTTTAAGGCCATACTCGGTGTGAGTGTCACCCGCGGACGTTTGCCAGGTTCCACCACGTTGAATGGATTCTCTTTTGCATCCAGCACAAATGACTGCATACGCTGACTCAACCCCACACCGGTTGTACCGGCAATGCATGCCGGCACCCAGCCTCCACTTGGTGTAATCGATACCACCCACCCTTCCTTGTCAGCCGCCTCTACGGAAGTAGTACCCGCAGTAAAAGCTTCCATGAATTGCTCATTCACGTCCGTCACATTTTTATTCAATGACGATTGACTTGCACCCCATTTACCTAACACATCGAGATACGGATTCTTCTTGCCTTCAAACGGATAAGGATCACCTGGGCCGGCTTTGGCATCGTTCATTTCCATGTTGATGGACTTTGCTCGTTCTTTTGCATATTCTTTGGAGAGCAGTCCTTTCATCGGTTCTTCCGGAGCGAAGGCAGGATCACCATAATAAAAGTCACGATCCGCAAAGGCGAGGTTCATGGCCTGGTACAGCGTATGGATATAGCGTGTCGAGTTATACCCCATGCTCTTCAGATCGAAGTTCTCCAGGATGTTCAATGTTTGCAGCATGGCTGGCCCTTGCGTCCATTGCTGCATCTTATACACTTCAATGCCTTTATAGGTGGTCATCAATGGTTCTTCAATTTTCACTTTCCAGTTGGCAAGATCCTGCTCCGTAATCAGACCACCTTGCTCCTGCGTGCTTCGCGCAATCTCTTTCGCAATATCTCCTTTATAGAAACGATCATACGCTGCATAGATCGCCTCTCTCCGGTTCCTGCCTTTCTTCAATGCCTGCTGCTCTGCATCGACCAATTTTTGCAGGGTGGCTAATAAATCCTTCTGCACAAAGATCTCTCCTGCATCAGGTGCTTCCCGCTTCTGACCAAGATGAGGCAGGAATACTTTCGTGGAGTATGGCCATTTTTTTATCTCCGCTTTACCGCGCTCAATGGAATTGGCTGTCTGTGCTTCAATCGGATATCCATCAGCCAGTTGCATGGCAGGGGCCAATACTTCTTTCAAACTCATGGTACCGTATTCTGCCAGCATCGTCATCAGGCCACCCGCTGTACCCGGAGTAGTGGCGGCCAGCGGCCCGAACTCCGGAGGGTAGCTCATGCCTTTGCCTTTAAAGAATTCGGCCGTAGCTCCTGTGGGAGCTACCCCCATGGCGTTGATGGCAATTACTTTTTTTGTTTTTGGATTATAGATCAATGCTTGTGTCTCGCCTCCCCAGCTCAATACATCCCACATGGTACAGGTGGCGGCCAGCATCGCACACGATGCATCCACGGCATTACCTCCTTGAGAGAAAATCATCGCCCCTGCTGTAGCGGCCAATGGTTTACCGGTGATGGCCATCCAGTGCTTTCCATGCAGCGGTGGTTTTTGGGTGGTGACCGGAAAATTATTGAACGACTGCGCGCAGAGGAGGGGAGAAACTCCTGCCATCAGCACAACAAACAGCAATAGGTATTTCATGGAGGTATAAAGGTTAGGTAAGCAACGAATTTACTGTTTCCCTCGGACAGTAAAAGGACAAGGCCTTCTAATGGAAATTAAACTCCACCAGCGGATATTTTATAAATACCTTGCTATCTTACTTGCTCACCGAAAAGAGAAATGAATACCAACGAAAAACTGATCATTGATTTTTATACCGCTTTTCAAAACAAGGACTATAAGGGTATGCAGGCGTGTTATCATCCGGATATTGTGTTCAATGATCCTGTATTCACTCACCTGAAAGGTGGAGAGGCCAAAGCCATGTGGCACATGCTGATCCAATCGGCAAAGGGGCTGACGTTACAGTTTAACTCCATCCAGGCAAATGAAACATCCGGTGCGGCACACTGGGAAGCCTTCTATCCCTTTTCACGTACGGGCAGAAAAGTGCATAATATCATTGATGCTCAGTTTGAATTCAAAGACGGCAAAATCATAAAACACACCGATCATTTTAACTTTTGGAGATGGAGCAGAATGGCTTTGGGTACGCCCGGCATTTTATTGGGCTGGTCACCGCTCATCCGTAATAAAGTGAGCGCAACAGCCAGCGAAAACCTGAAGAAATTCATGCGCGAGCACCCGGAATACACCTCATGAACGTCCTAAAAAACAGCGTTTACTGCCTGAAAAAAGGCATTTTAAATTTTCTCAAATTATTTGACGCCTTTCCATTTGGTGGTATAATCTAAAATTGTTATATATTTGTCTTGTTAATGATATTCCTTTTCTGTAAGTACATAAAGTTCATTTATTCTTCAGTATTGGTATTTAGTTAGCAGTTTAGTTTATCACTTAATTTCAAAAACAAAAATGAACATTTATGTAGCCAACATTCCCTGGAAGGCTTCCGAGGATCAGTTGAAACAACTTTTTGCAGAATACGGGGAAGTATCCTCTGCAAAGATCGTTATGGACAAAGTAACACAGCGCAGCCGTGGTTTCGGTTTCGTTGAAATGTCGGATGATGCAGCAGCTCGTCAGGCGATCAACACATTAAACGGTGCTGATTTCTTAGGTAAAAACCTGGTGGTAAACGAAGCTCGTCCTCGTGAAGAAAGACCTCGCTCAGGTGGTGGTGGTGGCTTCCGCAGAAGTGGCGGAGGTGGTGGTTACGACCGCGGTGGAAGATCTGAATATTAATCTGTCATTCTTTCCAATATTAAAACGGCTCCGAATATCGGAGCCGTTTTTGTTTTTAATTACCCTCAATCAAATCGTTCCGGATCAAATGCCGCGATCGGCATACTTGGTTTTTCATGATCGATGATCTCGCTGATCAGTTTACCTGTACCAGGCCCAAGGCTCAATCCCATCATGGAGTGACCGGTGGCAAAAGTCAGATTTTTTATCCGCCTGGATTTACCAATGTACGGAAGCCCATCGGGTGAGCAAGGACGCAGTCCATGCCAGATCTCCTTTTCTTCCGGCATGGCTACTTTCATTTCAGGATAATAGTGGGGAATTGAATTCACTATTCCTTTCACCCGGTTCATATTAATACCATGATCTACTCCTGTGATTTCCATCGTTCCTCCAAAACGCAGTGCATTACCCATCGGAGTGATGGCCACACGCGCCTCCAGAAAAATCGAAGGTATCTGCACATTCCTGACCATGTTTTGCAGCGTGAAGCTATACCCTTTACCTGCCTGCATCGGCACCGTTATTCCCAGCTTCGCCGCTACCTCACCCGACCATGATCCGGTGGCAATAATCACTTCATCAAAAGACAAATCACCTCCATTTGTTTTGAGTACCTTGATGCTGCCCCGCTCGGTTATCAAATCGGTAACGTACGTATTGGTTTTAAAATCAACTCCCTTCTCTTTCAGATAGGCAATCAGTTGCTTCACCAATAGTTGGGGAGTAAGATGAGCATCACCAGGAAAATAAACTCCTCCTCTTACTTTTACCTTTACTTCCGGTTCCAGCTGCTGTACTTCTGCCTCGCTGAGCACATGTGCTTCAATTCCTATTTTATTCGCCAGATGAGCAGTCTCTGCTTCTTCTTTCTCCGTCTCCGCATTTTGATACAACATCATCAACCCGCGTTCGCTATATCCAAAATCAAACGAAAGATCGCGTGCCATCTGCTGATACATGGCTTTGCTCAACAAACTGATTTCTTTTAGTGCCGGAATCGAATGTGCTACATGCTGCTTCGTAGAATGCTTATAGAACTGATAACCCCACTTGATCAGATCACCACTCAGCCGCGGTCTCACATAAAAAGGGCTGGTGGAACTGAACATCCATTTGATTCCCTTGCTGATCATACCCGGGGTAGCCAGCGGTATAAAATGACTGGGCACAATCATGCCCGCATTGCCATGCGAACATCCGTCCTTCAAATCAGTCTGATCGATGATGGTAACCTGATGACCTGCTTTGTTCAAGTAGTAAGCAGAACTTAATCCGATGATACCTCCTCCTATAATACCAATATTCATGATGTTTGATGTTAGATGCTGGATTCTTGATATTCGATACGTGATAACTGGAACCTTACAGGAATTATTCAATACTACTGGATTCGTTCGCCGGATACATCTTCAAATTGTTCAAATCGGGTAAGCAATAGCGTCATCTTATGAATCAGCAAAGAAACAACCCGGGCTTCACCCGTATCTCCGGTTTCGCATAACTCATAAAAAAATGGGTTATCCAA
The DNA here is from genome assembly GCA_023251155.1 of Flammeovirgaceae bacterium. Classification (GTDB taxonomy): domain Bacteria; phylum Bacteroidota; class Bacteroidia; order Cytophagales; family Cyclobacteriaceae; genus ELB16-189. The sequence continues at coordinate 11,866 of JAHEZH010000068.1, forward strand.
TAATCGGTATCCCGTTTAGATAACCTGAAATCCATACGCGTACGGATCATCTTCGGGATCGATCGTAATGGTATTATATCCATATACTTTCGCCCAGCCTTCTACACTGGGTATGATCGCTGGCTTGCCATCCAGTTCAGTCACTTCTTCAATACGACCGGTAAATTTCGAACCGATAATACTTTCATGGATGAATGCTTCACCGGGTTTCAATTTTCCTTTGGCATACCACTGAGCCAATCGTGCCGATGTACCTGTTCCGCAAGGAGAACGATCAATTGCTTTATCTCCATAAAACACCGCATTGCGTGCCGTAGAGGTGGGATCCATCACTTTACCCGTCCAAAGCAGATGACTGCAACTATTGATAGTCGGATTCTCCGGATGAACGAAAGTATGTTTCTTATTGATGTCTTTGCGAAGCTCACGACTCCAGCTGATTAGCTGATCGGCGGTGTAATGTTCTATGCCTTTGAAATTATCCTGTACATCAACAATGGCGTAGAAATTTCCTCCGTACGAAACATCCAATGTCAACTCACCCAGATCAGGACATTCTGCTTTGATATTCTCTGCCGCCAGATAGGCTTTTACATTTCTGATCTTTACCGATTTTACTTTATTGCCTTCCTGCTGGTACGTTATGCGCACCAGACCGGCAGGTACTTCCAGGTTTAATATGCCCGGCGTTTTAGGAATCACCAGGCCTTGTTCGATAGCGATGGTCACAGTGCCTATTGTGCCATGCCCGCACATGGGCAAGCAACCGCTGGTTTCGATAAATAGTACACCAATATCATTGGCCGGATCGGAAGGTGGATACAGGATACTGCCGCTCATCATGTCATGTCCGCGTGGCTCAAACATTAATCCTTTTCTAATCCAGTCGTACTCGCGAAGAAAGTGCTGACGCTTCTCGCTCATGTTCTTTCCTTCCAGCAACGGACCGCCACCAGCCACTACACGCACCGGGTTACCACACGTGTGTGCATCGATACAGAAAAAAGTCTTCGTCATAAGACTTCAAAAGTAGAGCTTACGGCTATGCAAGTGTGATACTGGAATAACATAAAATGATCATTCTATAACCTGTAGCGAGGCAGTCATTCCGCAAAACCTCCATGTTCTTTTTTGATTTGCCCATTTTACAAAAGATTGTATCGGCTTTTTCAAAAAAAGTTCAATGAAAAGGCAGCAAAATGACCATCGGGTAAAATTTTTTGAAACTTTTTTTGAAAATCAGGTTGATTTTAACCCTATTTCAATCGAATTCGGTGATTTATTTAAAAAACTGGTTTGTTTTTTACCCTTATAAGTGAAAAATTCACCCATTAATTAATCAATACCTATTCTAAAATAACCTAAACCACGTTCTATGAAAAAATCAATTGTACTACTTGTACTACTCATTGCAGTCAGCATACTGGGTGTTGTGATGCCCTCAGTGCCTACGACTATTGTTACTGAAGGGATCAATTCAGGAGATGTTGCCTGGATGCTTGCCGCTACTGCATTGGTATTACTAATGACACCCGGACTTGCTTATTTCTATGGAGGGATGATTGATACGAAGAATATCATTTCTACCATGCTTCAAAGCTTCATTGCGATGGGAGTAATAAGTGTCGTGTGGATCGTAGTAGGATTTAGCCTTGCCTTCGGTACTTCACAAGGAGGTTTTATCGGTGACCCGACCACATTCTTCATGTTTCAAAATGTATTGGATGGAAAACCATGGTCATTGGCTCCCACTATTCCGTTGGTTCTATTTGCCTTTTTCCAATTGAAGTTTGCCATCATCACTCCGGCTTTGATCACGGGTACATTTGCTGAACGTGTACGTTTCAAATCGTATGTAATCTTCCTTATCTTATTCTCCTTATTGATTTATGCTCCATTAGCCCACATGACTTGGCACCCGGACGGGTTCCTTTTCAAACTGGGTGTGCTTGATTTTGCAGGTGGTACGGTCGTTCACATGTCAGCAGGTTTTGCTGCCTTAGCTGCTTCCATTTATCTACGCGATAAGTCTGAAACAAAAGTGGCCATCTCTCCTGCCAACATTCCATTTGTTTTATTAGGTACAGGATTACTTTGGTTCGGATGGTTCGGATTCAATGCAGGAAGTGCACTAGGCGCTGGTCCTCTGGCGGCATCTGCATTCGCTACGACTAATACTGCTTCTGCTGCTGCTGGTCTTGCATGGGTGCTGTTTGATGTGGCACGCGGAAAGAAACCTTCTGCTCTCGGGTTTTGTATCGGTGCGGTAGTTGGTCTTGTTGCCATCACACCTGCTGCTGGTTTTGTTACTATCCCTTCCAGCTTATTCATCGGAACATTCGCTGCCATTATCAGCAACGTAGTGGTTCACTGGAAACAAAAGACTTCATTGGAAGATACACTCGATGTATTCCCTTGCCACGGTGTAGGTGGTACGGTAGGTATGATCATGACTGGATTACTTGCTAATACTGCTGTTAACGCTGCCAATACAACCGGTAATGGTTTGTTTTTTGGAGATTTCACTCTTTTCAAAGTTCACATGATTGCCCTGGTAATCGTGGTAACATTCACATTAGTTGGCTCTTTCATTCTATTGAAAGTAACTGACTTGATCATGCCTCTGAAGGTGACAGCCGAAGAGAAGAAAGTAGGATCAGATTTGAGCCAGCATGGCGAGAATCTCTATCCTGCTGCATAAGCACTAACCTAACTAACTACAATCTACATGGTCATTTAAGGCCCGGTTTATCCGGGCCCCTGACCGTGTCTTGTTCAAAAACTAACTAACACTCAACCAACCCACCACCCAAATGAAAACAAAAAATGTACTCATGTATCTGGCTTTGTTAGGCGGATCCATCGTCACCACTTTTGCCCAGGAGGCTGCTCCTGCACCAGTCAAAGAGGAGGAGGAAAAACCCGCTTTTACTTTTTCCGGATCTGTCGATACGTATTTTCGGACCAGCTTTAAACACACCAATTCAATATACGGAGGATACGCTCCATCAACTTCTTTTGCCGATCTGAAAGGATTTTCGCTCGGTATGGTGAATCTGGTAGCTACTTACTCTGGTGAAAAAGTGGGTTTTACAGGAGATGTCGTATTTGGTCCAAGAGGTAAGGCCGCTGTCTTTGGAACTGCTACCGGACAAGCTATTGTCAACCAGGCATTCGTTTTCTACAAATTCAATGATCATATCACTTTTAATATGGGACAGTTCAATACATTCCTTGGTTATGAGGTGATTTCTCCTGCAGTCAACTTCCATTACTCCACTTCTTATATGTTCTCATGGGGACCATTTAATCATACAGGTGCACGATTGGATTTTGCTTTTGGAGAAGGAATGGTAGCGAAACTAGCTGTGATGAACCCTACCGATATTGTTGAGTTTAACCCTGTAAGTACATATACCCTGGGTGCACAGATTGGAAAAACAAGTGAGGCCGGTGGGGTATGGCTGAACTTCCTTTACGGAGATCAGGATGGAAAAATAAAACAAGATGGAACTGATCCTTTTGGAACTGGAAATGCCTATGATAACGCATCAGCCGGAACACTTTTCCAGGCTGATCTGACTTTGGGATACAATCTTGGTGACAAATTCTATCTCGGGGTGAATACCTCTTACCAAACTACCGGTGCAGGTGAAGTAATTAATGGCGGTATCATCTCTGATGCTACCGGAGATGCCAGTTCTTTTTTAGGATTTGCAGTATATCCCAAACTAACACTCTCGGATAATTTTGCTCTTGGATTAAGAGGCGAATATTTCTCTGTTAAAAATGGCCACTTAACCAATGTTATCGGCTT
>JAHEZH010000068.1:15692-28953 GCA_023251155.1 Flammeovirgaceae bacterium
CCAGTTATCAAACAGTAGGTGCCGGAGAAGAAGTGAATGGACTTGGTGTAATCACTGATTCCAGTGGTGATGGAAGTTCATTCTTGGGATTTGCCGTATATCCTAAGTTAACACTCTCCGAAAATTTTGCTCTCGGTTTAAGAGGTGAATATTTCTCTATTAAAAACAATCATCTTGGCATTATCGGCCTGGATACTAACGGTGATGGAAGCGTAATGGAATTCACATTATCAGGAAACTATAAAGTAGGTGGCCTAACTTTTATTCCTGAATTCAGAATCGATAAAACTTCCGAAATGTCATTCGCTAACAAAGATGGTGATGCTAAAGACCTGATGCCTTCTTTGACTTTAGCTGCTGTGTACAAATTTTAAAATTTTACCTAAACCTAAATATTATGTCAAAAACTAAACTTGAGTACCTATGGCTGGATGGGTATACTCCCACGCAAAGCCTGAGAAGCAAAACCAAAATCGTAAAAAATTTTGATGGCACTCTTGAGTCTTGCCCGGTATGGTCTTTTGATGGAAGTTCCACCGAACAAGCAACAGGAAAGTCATCGGATTGTTTGCTTGAACCCGTGGCGATTTTCCCTGATCCAGGACGGAAAGATGCCTTTCTTGTCATGTGCGAAGTGTTGAACCCGGATGGGACACCCCACGCTACCAACGGAAGAGCAACGATTGATGATGACGATAGTGACTTCTGGTTTGGCTTTGAGCAGGAATATTTCCTGTGGAATCCGGAAACCAACAAACCGCTTGGCTTCCCTGCTGATCGAGATCCTTCACCACAGGGACAGTATTATTGCTCTGTCGGTGCCAAGAATGCTTTCGGTCGCGAGATCATTGAAAAACACCTCGACTACGCACTGGCAGCAGGGATCAATGTAGAAGGTATTAACGCTGAAGTAGCTCCTGGCCAATGGGAGTTCCAGATTTTTGCGAAGGGTGCTAAAGCTGCCGGTGATCAGGTATGGGTAGCCCGCTACCTGCTTGAACGTACGGCTGAAAAATACAATGTCGCGATCAACTGGCACTGTAAACCCTTGGGCATTGATGCAGACTGGAACGGATCAGGTATGCATGCGAACTTCTCCAACTCGATCTTGCGTGAAGCAGGATCGAAAGAGGTATATGACATCATCTGCCAGGCCTTTGCACCGGTAGTGAAAGAACACATCGATGTATATGGTGCTGACAATCATTTACGATTGACAGGGAAACATGAAACTCAATCCATCGATAAGTTCTCGTACGGTGTTTCTGATCGTGGTGCTTCTATACGTATCCCTATTGCTACCGTGGAAAACGACTGGCATGGATGGCTGGAAGACCGCAGACCCAACTCTGCTGCTGATCCTTACAAAGTAGCTGCCCGTATCATCAAAACAGTGAAAACAGCTAAAGTGGCTGAATACGAAACAGTGAGCGGAAAATAATAGCCTGTGTTTTTTTTTAAGGGGAGAGCGTATAAAGCTCTTCCCTTTTTTTATTTCTTCCATTCGCTGTTCACCAGCCGCCAGATACTTAAAGGATTGGATTGCTTTAATTCATCCGGCAAAAGGGAATCAGGAAAATTCTGAAAAGCCACTGGTCGTACAAATCGTTTGATTGCATCTGTTCCTACCGATGTAAATCGTGAATCAGTAGTAGATGGATAAGGGCCACCATGCTGCATGGATGGATTTACTTCCACGCCTGTTGGTACTCCATTGATGATGAGCCTTCCTGCTTTTTCGATGATGGAATTAAGGAGAGCGGTATGTTGTATCAATTCACTCTCCTCACCTATCAGGGAAGCCGTAAGCTGTCCGTGCAGATGAGTGATCACCGCATGCAGTTCATCCAGATTTTTGCAACGCACAATCAAAGAGAAAGGGCCAAACACTTCTTCCGCCAAAGCCGGGTTCTTTAAAAACTCATTAGCCTGCACCGATGCTACCAATGCCTTTCCTTGCGATGATGTTGATGCTACGGAAGCCTGCCCTTCCACCGTTACTCCTTTTTGCTCCAGCGCCTGCGCTGATTTTCTGGCATAATTGTCAGCAATGCCCTGATGCAACATGGCAGCCGGAATTACTTTTTGTATCTCAGTGGATAACGTTTTTATAAAACGTTCCAATCCCTCATTCGCTATGGCGATGATCAAACCCGGATTAGTGCAAAACTGCCCCACACCTAATGTGATTGAACCCGCTAACTTCACTGCTGTTGCTTCGGCATCCTTCAATAAGGTATCCGGCAACAAAACCACCGGGTTGATACTACTCATTTCCGCAAATACTGGTATGGGCTCCGGACGTTGATTGGCCAGGTCAAACAATGCTTTGCCTCCTGCCAGCGAACCTGTAAACCCGACTGACTTGGTAAACGGATGTTGCACCAGTGCTTTACCCACTTCAAATCCAGCTCCGTGCAGATGTTGAAAAACAGACTGCGGCATTCCTGTTTTTGCGATTGCTTTTTGAATAGCGCCTGCTACCAGTTCAGAAGTGCCGGCATGCGCAGGATGTGCTTTCACAATAACCGGACAACCTGCAGCCAATGCCGAAGCCGTATCGCCACCGGCTGTTGAATATGCTAAAGGAAAATTAGCCGCACCAAAAACCACCACCGGTCCGACGGCTACTGATAACTTTCGTAAATCAGGACGAGGCAACGGGGTGCGTTCGGGTTGTGCAGTATCAATTCGTGCATCTACCCATGATCCTTCTTCTACCAGATCAGCAAACATGCGGCAATGACCGGTAGTACGGCCGCGCTCACCTGTTATTCTTGCTTCCGGAAGATTTGTTTCCCTCATAGCAACAGTCACCAACTCCTGCCCCAGTGCTTCGATCTCATCCGCTATAGCGCGAAGAAATGCCGCTTTCTTTTTCCCGCTAAAGTTTTTATAGGTTAAGAAAGCCCGTTGTGCCTCTTTCAAAGCATGATCGACCTGATCGATGGTTGCGTCTGTATAGCTCATTCTCTTTTAGTTTTCAACTTACGAGGTACCATTTACGAATGACCGTGACGTAGCAAATCGCACTTCGTCCATCGGAATTCGTCATTACAATTGTGGCCTGCTCTTTATTCCGTCTCTGATTACTTTCAATACACGCTCGCGTTCTTCACCGATCAGTGTCAATCGGGGAGCACGCACTATTTCAGAGCCAATTCCTTCTTCCGCTTCGGCCAATTTGATGTATTGCACCAGCTTTGGATGGATATCCAGCTCCAGCAAAGGTAAGAACCACCGGTAGATTTTTGCAGCTTCTTCCAGTTTGCCCTGTTTCACCAGGCGATATACCGCTACTGTTTCTTTCGGGAATGCGCACACCAGTCCGGCTACCCAGCCGTCAGCACCCATTACCAACTCTTCCATCGCCAGCGGATCAACACCGCAGAGTATTTTGAAGCGGTCACCAAAGCGATTGATCATACGCGTCACATTCGATACATCGCGGGTGGATTCTTTTACGGCCTTTATGTTTTTACACTCGGCCAGTTCGGCAAACATATCCAGTGTCACTTCTATTTTATAATCCACCGGATTATTGTAAATCATAATCGGCAGCGAGGTGGAAGCCGCTACTGCTTTAAAGTACGCTACGGTTTCCCGGTGATCCGATTTATAACGCATCGGAGGCAGCAACATTAATCCCTTCGCGCCAAGCTTCTCCGCTTCTGCCGCCAGTTTAATTGCTTCGCTGGTACTTCCCTCTGCGATGTTCATGATCACAGGTACTTTTCCTGAAACATAATCAACGGTGAATTTTACCAGTGCAAATTTCTCCGCATTGGTTAACACACTGGCTTCACCCAAACTACCACCCAGAATAACACCGTCTACTCCTGCATCCAGCTGGGCTTTCAGGTTTTTCTCGAAAAGCGGAAAATCGAGTTCATCATGGGAAGTGAACTTGGTAGTAAGTGCGGGAAAAACCCCTTTCCATTCAATGGCCATAGTTGATTAGTTTTAATTTAGATATCAAAAGTAAACACCCCGAATCACACAAGTTGGCTGATGAATAGTTAATAATAATACTATTTTGACTAGCTTGGGGCAAATTCATTACCTTACCTATCAAAATAGTTCCAGATGAAGGTTATTCCCTTCAATGTTCCCAAAATAAGCCGTGAGGCCTTTCGGCTGCAGGTGGATAAAGTTCCATACCTGTACGACAAACTTCATCAGCATCCGGAAACACAGATCATGCTCATTGAAAAGGGAGAAGGAACGCTGATTGCCGGAGATTATGTGGGCCGGTTTTCCGAAGGTGACCTTTTTCTGATCGGAGGAAATCGACCTCATGTATTCCGAAACGATGCATCATACTATAAATCGAAAAGTAAACTAAAGGCGAAGGCCATCTCCTTGTATTTCGATGAAAAGTATGCCGGTGAAAGCTTCTGGCTGCTGGATGAACTGCAAACGGCTCACCAGTTTCTTTTAACGGCAGGCCTGGGATATCGCATTGAAGGTCTGGCAAGGGAAACCATCACACAAATCATTCGTGAATTAATAAACAAGAAAGGCATTGAAAAACTGATTCTCTTTTTTCGATTACTTCAATTACTAAGTGAAGCTAAAGAGCTGATTCCATTATCGGTAGCTCCTGCACAAAGTAATTTCAGCATGGGCGAAGGTAAACGCATGAATGATATACTTCAGTTTACCTTTAGCAAAAGCCATCGCAAGATTAAAATTGAAGAAGTCGCTGAAGTGGCACACCTCTCACCGGAAGCATTCTGCCGTTATTTTAAAACCCATACACAGAAAACATATACTAATTTTCTTAATGAAATCCGTATCAGCAATGCCTGCAAGATGCTGATTGAGAAGGAAAAGAATATACAGGAGATAGGCTATGAGGTAGGATTCAGTAATCTTTCTCACTTTAACCGTACCTTTAAGAAAGTAACGGGCAAAACCCCCAAAGGATATTTACCGTAGCAGCAAAAAATAAATAGGTTACCCACGATTATACCCCATGCCCGATAATCAAAAACAGCTGGATGAGCTGACCAAAAAAATTCACCTCATTGAACTGCGGCAAGAGCAGATCAATGCAGATCTTTTGCTGATAAAAAAGGAGATCGCCTCCATCAGCTCTTCTTCTGAAGTGAAAGAAGAAGTGACTCCCCCTGTACTTCCTACATTGCCTACCCTACCTACCCTTCCGGTCAAAGACAAATCCGTTGAGGTCATGAGAGGCCCAGTCATTGAACCGGCCTTTCCCGTTATTCCCAGGGTTCCCAAAGAACCTAAAAAGGAAAAGGAAAAAACTCCACTCGAAGAATTCATCGGTACAAACCTGCTCAACAAGGTTGGTATTGCAGTATTGGTCATCGGTATTGGCATTGGAGCCAAGTACGCGATTGATCATGACCTCATCAGTCATCTTACCCGAATTGTACTTGGATACCTGTGCGGTATTATCCTGATCGCATTAGGCATAAAGTTGAAAGCAAAATACGAAAGCTTCAGCGCAGTGCTTTTGAGCGGTGGTATGGCCGTATTGTACTTTATCACTTTTGCGGCCTACGATCTCTATCAACTCATTCCACAGATGATGGCTTTTGCGCTGATGGTGCTATTTACTGCTTTCACCGTCTTTGCTGCCGTACAGTATAACCTCCAGGTGATTGCGATTATTGCTCTGGTAGGTGCGTATGGGGTGCCGTTTCTGTTAAGCAATGGCTCCGGTAGAATCGGTGTGCTGTTTACCTATATGAGTATCATTAACGGTGGGATTCTGATCCTCAGTTTTAAGAAAACCTGGAAGGCCCTTTATTATTCGGCCTTCACGTTAACATGGTTGATTTATGCTGGATGGGTAATGGTTCGTTACCAGGCCGATGATCACTTGTGGATTAGTTTGGTTTTCTCCAGCATCTTCTTCATCACTTTCTACGTTACATTACTTTCGTATAAGCTGCTGCAAAGCGAACCCCTTAGTCGCTGGGACATTATACTATTAGCGGCCAACTCATTCATTTATTATGGGTTTGGCTATTATGTCATTGATGAGCACCAAAGTGGTGAATTATTCCTCGGCGTATTTACGCTCTTCAATGCTGTTCTTCATTTCCTTGCCTGCTACGTCATCTACAAGAAACAAGATGCGACACGTGATACCTTTTATTTCGTTGCCGGATTGGTACTCGTATTCCTGACGCTTGCCGTACCGGTTCAGTTAGATGGAAATTGGGTGACCTTGATATGGGCTGCCGAAGCAGTGCTTCTGTTCTGGATTGGCCGGACTAAAAATTTCCCGGTGTACGAACGGCTCTCGTATGTATTGATACTTCTTGCCTTTGGAAGTCTGGTGCAGGACTGGGATGATTTCTACGGACACTATTATAAAGGAATGAAAGAACTTTATGTCCGCTTCTTCCTTAACATCCAATTCCTTTCTTCACTTCTGGTGTGCGTAGCATTGGGAGCCATCTTTAAAATAAGCCGCGATCACCAGTTGCCTTCGCCCGGTGCCAAAATCAATCTGATCTTCAACTGGGCACTTCCCTCCTTGCTGGTGATCACCTTGTACTTCTCCTTCTATAGTGAAATTGACAACTTCTGGTCCCAGAAATACATTGACTCAGAGATGACAGGCACGCGCAATGAGTATGAATACAATTTCTTTGATAACGACCTTCCACGACTAGAAACCGTCTGGGTGATGATTTATTCTTCTGTATTCATTACCCTGCTGGCTTTTGTCAACCATCGCTTCGTTAAGAATAAAATGGCTTCGTATCTAATTACCGGCTTCGCTGCTTTTCTGTTATTAAGTTTCATTAGCGTTGGATTAACGGAGTTGGGCGGTCTGCGCGACAGCTTCCTTACCCAGGAAGATGTAAAATATTACTTCCGCACTTCCAGCAACATTATCATCCGCTACGTAGCCATCCTCTTTATGCTTCCGCTGTTAGTCATTGTTTACACGAATATGCAGGTGGAAGAAGTAAAAGACGCCGTTAAAAAGATGGAACGTGCCTTCTTCCACTTCATCATTCTTGCTTTACTAAGCAGCGAGTTGATCAACCTGCTTGACATGGCCGGTATTACCGACAGTGACAAACTTGCGCTGTCCATCTTATGGGGTGGCTATGCGCTAATGCTGATCATCTACGGATTAATTAAAAACATCAAGTTTATCCGTATCATGGCCATCAGTTTATTCGGCATCACCCTTGTCAAATTATTCCTGTATGACTTGTCATCCATGAGCACGATTGCCAAGACAGTGGTAATGATAGTGCTCGGTGTATTGCTATTGGTGGCTTCTTTCCTTTACAATAAATTTAAAAGAGCGGCAGATCAGAAAACAGAAGAGGCAGACCATGCATCGGATAAAGCTAACTAAACCGGATATGAAAAAACATTTAATGATCTGCTTCCTTTTTGTTCAGGTGAGCTTAAGCCTGGCGCAGACTTCATTCCATTACAAAAGAAAGCTTGCCCCGATCGAAAAAGAAGGATGGTACTCCGTCGTTCTTCCTGTTGATTTGTTTCAGCACATTACCAATGGTTATTCGGATATACGCATCATTCAGATCAATGAAAAAGACTCCGTCGAAATTCCTTATTTACTTCGGATAAAAAATGACGAGATCAGTGAAGGCTTTATTGATTTACCGGTAATAAATCAAAGCAAAAAAGACGAAAAACTTTACCTCACTTTCAAACTCAACAAAGGGCAGGAAGTAAATTATATCGATCTTCAGTTTGCCGAAGAAAATTACAATGGATATGTACAACTGGAAGGCAGCAACGATCAGAAAGAATGGTTTGAGCTGGTCAATCACCAGCGAATACTTGCGATCAAAAATAACACGGTCGATTTCCAGTTCTCCACGCTCAACTTTCCACTAACCAATTATAAATTCCTGCGCGCTGCCATTTCCAATGATAAACCGTTGACCTTCCAAGGTGCTTCTTTCAGAACGAAAACGGTGAAGTCCGGTTCTTTTCATACTATTACTCCCAGGCTGACAACGAAGCAGCATAAAAAAGAAAAGCAGTCTACGGTAGAGATGGGGTTGAATGAGTATCAACCCGTAAGCAAGGTTTCTATCAACATAAAATCCCAGGGTGATTACTACCGCTCTTTCACATTGGAAACACTTCGCGACAGCGCACAGGCACCTAACCAGACCTGGACCTATTACTATGAACCTTTGGTGAACGGATACCTTACTTCCATTGAGCCCAATGATTTTCAATTTGATGTAATCAACGCCAGGAAGTTAAAACTTACCATTTACAATGAAGACAATGCCCCGCTTGCTATTGAGTCGATCACTGTCTCCGGGCCTCATGTTGAATTAGTCTCTCAATTAAAACCAGGGAGTACCTATTTGTTCTATGGCAATGAACAGCTCTCCCCTCCTGAATATGATCTGGTCCATTTCACCGAACAGATTCCAGTGGAGTTGAATGAGGTTGTATTGGAGCCGGAAGAAAAATTAATCGCTGACAAAGAAAAAGAATCACCGTTGATGGAAAGTAAACTATGGCTATGGGGCGCGATGGTGTTAATCATTGGCCTGCTGGGTTTTGCTACCTTGAAGATGATGTCAAAAAAATAGGGCCTCCTTTCGATTACCTCTTCCGACTGATCAGAAGACACTTCATTACCCGATTCCGGAAAAGAACGTTACTGTCTGTTATCGGACAACAGTACGTGCACCACATGCTTTTTTTTGTATCAAAAATCGGGTTCATTCAGTATGGCAGGCTATTTGATCAGCAAAAATGGAAGTAATATCCATTGACTGAATGAAACGAGTTTATTTAGGCGAATTTGAAGAAATCGTTCTGCTTTTAGTTGCCTCACTAAAAGGCGAAGCTTACGGTGTTAACATCACCCATGAAATCATGGAGCAAACGGAACGAGAAGTGCGGCTCAACCAGGTGCATGCATCGCTGCAGCGATTGGAGGAAAAAGGAATGATTACCTCCAGAATGAGTGAGCCGGTTGCGGAGCGTGGAGGAAGGCGTAAGCGCCTGTTTAAAATCACCGCCTATGGGAAGCAAACCTTGAATGATATCAAGACGGTACGCACACACTTGTGGAGTTTACTTCCTTCCTCTATTTAATTCTTCTTTATGATGAATACAAACAAACCCGCTCCTCCACGTTGGGCTAACCGACTTCTTCATTGGTACTGTGCTCCGCACCTGCTGGAAGAAATAGAAGGTGATCTGCAGGAAGAGTTCCATTACCAGGTAAAACATTACAGTATCACCAAAGCCCGGCTGGATTACATCCGAAGTGTAATCGGATTTATTAAACCATTTGCCATCCAACGAAAATCATCTTCACCAAACACTACTCTTTCTATGAACATGCTGATTCACTTCCTGATCGTGGCATTCCGTAATCTGAAGCGCCACAAGAGTTTTTCATTCATCAACATTGCCGGACTATCATTGGGGATGACCTGCTGCATCTTCATTATCCTGTGGATACGGGATGAAAGAAGTATGGACAATTTTCATAAAGATGGCGATCGGTTATATAATTTTTATCAGGTAATACGTGCCAATGGCGAGGTCAATGGTAGCTATACCACACCTGTTCGCTATGACAAAAAGTACTACACTCCTTTCGACAGCATAACAAAAGTTATCCCCGACATAAAAGCAATCAACTTTTATGCTACCGGCTATGAGAAGCCGTGGGGGCGCCCCGAAAATTTCCAGGTGGGTGACAAGCTTTACAAATCAGAAGGATCGCGTACCAGCAGTGATTTCTTCAACCTGTTTAACTATGAAGTACTGGCTGGTGATCCCCATACAGCGCTAAGCGACATCAGTAGCATTGCCATATCCAGGAAGATGGCCGAGTTTCTTTTTGATTCACCGGAAAATGCAATGGGGAAAACGATACGCTATGAAAACAAACTTGACCTTGTCGTAACTGCGGTATTTGAAAACATCCCGGTTCACAGTTCTTTAAAATTCGACTTCCTGCTCAACTGGCAGCTGCAAATGAATGGAAAACTGGAGTGGTCGTCATCGAATGTACTCACTACCATTAAACTGTCTGAAACAGCCAAGGCCGATGAGGTGACTGTTGCCGTTAATCGATTACTTCAAACATACATCGATAAAAACGCACCATTCCAAACCGAAATCGGTCTTCAGCCATTTCGTGACCTCTATCTCATTTCGAATTTCGCCGATGGAAAACCTAGTGGCGGGCGAATCGAATACATCAACATATTCAGCGGAGTAGCTGTATTCATTCTCATCATCGCCTGTATCAATTTCATGAATCTCTCCACCGCCCGGTCAGTAAAGCGTGCTAAAGAAGTAGGGGTTCGCAAAGTGGTGGGCTCATCCCGCAGCAGTTTAATTGCGCAGTTCTTTGGAGAATCGGTCGTGCTCTCCTTTCTCGCTTTATTGTTGTCGCTCGCCTGGGTGGCCTTATTCCTTACTCCATTCAATGAGCTCACGGGCAAGCAGATCACACTTCCTCTTACCGATTTAACACTATGGCTCACGTTCATTGCCCTGATGTTGATGACAGGTATTGTTGCGGGTAGTTATCCGGCATTATTTCTTTCCTCGTTAAAACCAGCGGGCATTTTAAAAGGGGTGCTGCGTTTTACTCCAGGTGCACTCTGGTTCCGGAAAGGACTGGCCGGATTTCAGTTCGCCATCTCCATTACCTTATTGATCGTCACCATTGTAATGTCCCGACAAACAAGTTATGTGCAACATACAAGCTTAGGCTATGACCGGGAAAACCTGATCTACGTACCCATTGAAGGAGAATTATCGAATCCCCAAGGATATGCTTCATTGAAGCAACAACTTACTGGCCAGCCGGGTATTGCCATGGTTGATCGTTGCAGTGAAGTACCTTTCGCCATGAACTTTGTTGTTGATATCAATACGGATGGAGACATCAATACGAACGATATCAATGACAGCGCAATCAAATGGGAAGGCAAAGAGAAAAACACGGCTACTGGGTTCATGCCGATGTCCGTAGGAATTGATTTTATCAAACTGATGGATTTGAAAGTAATCGAAGGCCGTGGTTTTTCAAAAGAAATCTCCACTGATACGGCTGATGCTTTTCTTGTGAATGAAACGGCTGTGAAACAAATGGGAATGAAAGATCCCATTGGCAAATGGATTTCGGCCTGGAAAAAGAAAGGTCGTATCATTGGCATATTAAAAGATTACCATATCCATTCATTTCATGACGCAATCAAACCATTAATCATTGATGTGAAGGAGTTTGAATACTGGGGAATGGTATTGGTGCGTACCGAACCGGGAAAAACAAAAGAGGCTCTCGCCAGCATGGAAAAAGTGTACAAATCGGTGAATCCAAAATTTCCATTCGCCTATAAATTTCTCGATCAGGAATATGAAAAGATGTATCGCAATGAGCAGGTGATTACAAAACTCTCCAATGCCTTTGCGATACTGGCGATCGGTATCTCCTGCCTTGGATTGCTGGGACTCGTCATGTTCTCGGCAGAGCAGCGAACCAAAGAATTTGGAATACGAAAAGTGCTGGGTGCCTCTATCGTCAATATCATGGGATTACTGTCCAAAGAGTTTATGATACTGGTGGCCGTGTCATTCTGTATCGCTGCACCGGCTGCGGGTTACTTTATGAATCAATGGCTGCAGGGCTTCGCCTTCAAGATTCCATTATCGTGGTGGATATTTGCTTCAGCCGGTGCGGGTGCCACCCTGATTGCATTACTCACGATTTGCTATCAGGCCATTCAATCTGCTATTGCCAATCCGGTGAAGTCACTAAAAGCAGAATAGATTTGAAGTTATGAATTTTAGCCTCTCTTCAATTCAACAACGGTTAACTCGGGAGGCATACCCATTCTTCCGGGATAACCCAAACATCCAAATCCTCTGTTGACATAAAGGTACTGGTCATTCTCCTGGTAAAGTCCCGCCCATTGTTTGAATCGAAACTGTGCGGGACTTACTCTTAATTTGCCTACCTCAACACCTAACTGGCCACCGTGTGTATGTCCCGAAAAAGTGACCTGGATCTCCGGATGCCTGGTTCTCACTTCTGCATCCCAATGTGTCGGATCGTGCGACAGTAAAAGTTTGACCGGCACATCTTCCGTTCCCTTTACTGCCTGATCGATATTTCCATATCGCCTGTCTCGTTTTAAACTCCAGTTCTCTACGCCTATAATGGCCAGCTGTTCATTGCCTATTCCGATAATTTTGTTTTTGTTAAGAAGTAATTCATACCCCATCAGGCGATGGGCATTAACTAATGAATTGAATTCATTTTGTTTTGCCTCTTCACTGGGCCACCAGTTATAATCGCCATAGTCGTGATTGCCGGTAATGGAGTACACGCCAAGAGGTGCCTTCAACGCAGCAAATACACTTATCCAATCGTTGAGCTCTCTCGTGAAATAATCAATGAGATCGCCCGTGAAGAAAATGATATCCGTCTTCTCATTCAAAAGCAGATCAATACCACCGCGTACCGCCGTTTTATTAAACAATGTTCCGGCATGAATATCCGATATCTGTCCTATCCGTAAACCATGCAATGATTTTGGGAGACCAGGTAAAGTAACCGTTTCCCGGATTACCCGATAATCATGAGCGCCATGGATAATACCAAATGATAATGCTGTAAAAGGAACAGCACCGGCAACTACAGCCGTCTTCATTAAAAACTCAGATCGCGAGATGGCCGGAGAATCGGGAGCTACCGCGTGCTTCTTTCTTTTGAGTAACACACCATTAAAAAATCTCCGCGCGTCATCAAAAAACAGAATGATACACGCTATTAGTTTTGAGCCATAAATGATAAGCATCCATCCCACTATCCATTCTCTTACTATGGAATGATAATTCAATACATCGCCTAACCTGTACCAAACAATAGTAATTATTATCCCGATGGAGAGCAGCCAGTGTACCCCATAGATTCCATTACGAAGGAAAGAATTATGGTTCTTAAAAGCGTAGTATACGGACCGAAAGACATATAGGTCGATAAGAAAAACGGTTGCACAACCTACGGCGGCCAGTTTTAACCTGTAAAGGGTTACATCATGAATGAACGAAAACAAAATCCCTGACATGGGGGACAAGTAAACGAAGAAATAGCAGGCAACAAAATGAATTCACGATCAGGCCCGCTTCAATTCGAATATCGTAATCTCGGGAGGCATACCTACTCTTCCCGGATAGCCAATGTAACCAAATCCACGGTTAACGTAAAGCTGTTGATTACCCTCTTTATAAAGTC
>JAHEZH010000315.1 GCA_023251155.1 Flammeovirgaceae bacterium
CCTACTACAAGTCTTCAAAAAACGAAGTGGATTATATCAATGGAGCTGACCTGTTGAACAATCAATTCATTGAGGGTGATCTGTTGAGCGGCATCGGAAGGGCTTATGGAATGGAATTCTATCTTCAAAAGAAAACGGGCGTATTCACCGGTTGGGTAAGCTATACGTTGAGCCGGTCCGAGTTAAAAGTGGATGGAATCAACCGTGGTAAATGGTATGCCGCCCGTTATGACCAGACTCATAATCTGAAAGTCGTAGGGATGATGAAAATAAATGAGCGAATGTCCACTACAGCGGATTTTGTTTTTACAACCGGTTCACCCACCACGTACCCGGATCAGCGATACCTCTCACAAGGTTATCTGATTCCTTATAACTCAAAGAATTCCCGCAACGATGTACGCTTATCGAATTACCATCGTCTTGATTTATCCGTGCGACTGGATGGAAAAACACTTCGCCGGAATGGTAAGCAACGAAAGATGGAGGACTATTGGGTCTTCTCCGTTTACAATATCTACGGACGAAAAAATACGTTCTCCACCTACTTTGTTCAGTCCGATGACCGGCTCAGCGCAGGACAGGTGCCACAAGCAGAAGCACACCGCGTTTCCATCATTGGTACCATGGTGCCGTCCATCTCTTATAATTTTAAGTTTTAGCAATGAAAACCAGTGCAGTGATTCCCCGGTTAGTATGTATGGCCGCTCTTGTTCTTTTTATTCGTTGTGATGATGTGGTGGATGTGGACACTGGTTCATCCGACCCGATATTGAATATCGATGCGTGGGTGAATAATAAGCCGGTGACACAAACCATCAAGCTCACGCTGACACAGGATTATTTTGATAATGTAAATCTTCCTCCTGCGGTAGCAGGAGCAACAGTTACCATTACTGACCAGGACGGTTTGATCTTTCTATTTAAAGAGAATACGCAGAAAAATGATGGTTCATATGAATGGAATCCCGATGGGGAGAGGGTCTTAGGACAAGCCGGAGACCGGTTTACACTGAAGGTGATCTACAAAGGAGAAACCTTTGTGGCCACCAGTCAGATGGGCCGTGTTCCTGCCGTTGACGATATTACATTCGAGAAGTGGGAGGACGCACCATTCAACGAAGATAATTTTTACAGGGCAGAATTCTGGGCGGCCGATCTCCAGGGTGCAGGGGATACCTATTGGATCAAAACGTATAAAAATGGTTCCTTCCTCAATAAAGCCAGCGAGATCAACCTTGCGTATGATGCGGGCTTGTCTGCCGGAAGTAATACTGACGGGGTCACCTTCATCAGCCCGATACGAACCGGAATCAATGCCGATGATCAGGATAAAGATGACCGACCCGTATCACCATTGAAAACGAATGATTCAATCTACGTGGAAATTCATTCCATTACGCGGGTCTCTTTTAATTACATGAATGAGGTCATTACACAGACTGATCGCAACGGGGGACTTTCTGAACTCTTCACGTCCACACCATTGTCTAATGTGTCCACGAACCTGGTTAACCTCGATGGAAATGGATCGGCCGTAGTGGGCTTCTTTAATACCGCCTGTGTAAGTGGTCATGGAGAGAAATTCAATCTGAAGAGATAAGTTTGCGTAGGTCAGTTGTCGGGCTGAGCAACAAAAAAAGAGTCTCCTACAGATGATAACAAAATGAAAGGCTGCCACTTGGACAGCCTTTGTTATATATTTTGCCAGGACGATTAATGGATTCTTAAAGTCGCACTACCTGTGTTGTGTTGTTCTTTTTCCGAAACCATCTGCTTAGCTGTTCCTTCACGTTTTCGACCACTACGTATACAGCAGGAACAAGAACAAGAGTAAATATCATCGAACTGGTCAGGCCGCCAATAATCACCCAGGACATGGAGTTCTTTGTTTCCGCTCCGGCTCCCGAAGCCAATGCCATCGGTAGCATTCCTAATATCATAGCAAAGGTGGTCATCAATATGGGGCGTAGACGTTCACGTCCGGCGGCAATCAATGCATCGGTAACGGATAACCCCTTTTCCTTCTCATGATTGGCAAAGTCAACAATAAGAATGGCATTCTTGGCTACCAGTCCCAGTGACATGATCAATCCTAAGATGGAGAAGATATTTAATGTGTTTAATGATAAGGCCAATCCGAGAATAGCACCGATGATGGCCACCGGTAATGAAAACAAAACCACGAATGGATAAACCACACTTTCGTATAATGCTACCATGATCAGGTACATCAACAGAATACCCACACCCAAGGCGAGGAACAAGCTCCCAAAAGCATCACCTTGATTCTTTGACATCCCTTCCAATGCAATGAATGTTCCTTCAGGTAATTTCATTTTAGCTAGCTTCTTCTGAACTTCCTGCATAATCGTTCCGGCTGGTCTTCCTACCGCAGCCGCATTTACCTGTATTGAGTTGAGCCGGTCTTTTCTTTCGAGTACAGAATAGCCCATGGTTTCTTCGATGTGAGCTACTTCATCCAGCTGAATCGTTTCACCCCGATTGTTATAAATACTGAGATTGCGGATATCATCGATCGACTGACGGTCAGCCTGGTCGAGCTCCAGTTTGATGGCATACTCTTCGCCCTGGTCTTTGAATTTGGTATTGTCATTTCCGGAGAATGCATACTGAACCGCTGTACCAACATCATTAACCGTCACTCCAAGCCGGGCCAGTTTATCACGATCAAGTCTCACCGATACCTGACGCTTGGCTTCTTTCGTGCTGAACTGAACGTAATCCGCGCCCGGCGTTTTACTCATCACCTCTTTGACAAGGACGGCGGCTTTTCGTATCGAATCAACATGAGTTCCTTTCACCACCATTTGCAAATCAAAGGAGGCATTACCGGTAATGCCCACGATCTTCAATGTTGGTTTTATGCCAGGTACGTTTCCGATCTCCTCTCTGAGAAGTTTGCCAAAATCTTCCGTTGAAATTGCACGGTCCTCTTTATCCGTTAATACCACGGTGATCTCGGCCAGGTTGCTGTTATTCGCACCGGAAATTCCCATCGATGCACCTTGCTGTGTTCCTACGTTAGAAAACACATTCACTACTTCGGGATGGGCCATCACAATTTTTTCTACCTGGGCCACCGCCTGGTTGGTTTCTTTCAATGCCGTTTCGGAAGCCAGATCGATTTGAATGTTTAATTCGCCCCGGTCAGAAGCCGGAATAAAACTGGTGCCTACGAAACCAGCGGGGATCAGCAGGATGGAAAATACAATGAGGGCAAATACCGTGATAAAGACATATCGCTTATGCCTCAGCGCGGATTGGAGTATACGGGTATAGAAATCCCTCAGCTGATCGATCAATGACTCAAACCAGAGATTCACTCTTCCCCAAAGTGTCGCTTTGGTCAGATGAGTCAGTTTTCCCCAGCGCGAAGCCAGCATAGGGGTTAAGGTAAAAGCCACAAACAAACTCATGAGTGTCGAGAGTACCACCACTAAGGCATATTCTTTCAGGATATTGCCGATCAGTCCACCGGCCAGTGCCAGGGGTAAGAACACCACCACGTCCACTAATGTGATTGCTAACGCGGTAAAGCCAATTTCATTTCTTCCTTCAATGGCAGCCGTCATCTTGTCTTTACCCATTTCCAGGTGACGGTAAATATTTTCAAGCACTACAATACTGTCGTCCACAAGAATTCCTACCACCAATGATAATCCAAGGAGTGTCATGAGGTTAAGTGAAAAGCCCAGGTACCACATACCAATGAAGGTAGGAATCATCGCTGAGGGAATAGCGACCAGCACAAAGGATGCACTTCTCAGGCTATGAAGAAAG
>JAHEZH010000069.1 GCA_023251155.1 Flammeovirgaceae bacterium
TCATTGATCTTGTTTTCAGTAATCGCCCTGATGTTGAGCTTATCATAAAGTGCAGTAATAGCCGTCACCTTTTTTTGGGTGTTAAATTTTTTCATTGACAACCACTGCTCCAGTTCCTTCCTGTCTTTGCCCTTGGCTTTCTCTAAAGCCTTGATCAGCAAAAATGTTTTTTTGTTGGCAATAATGTCGCCACCTACCTGCTTGCCAAATTGTTTTTGATCCGCATATACATCGAGCAGATCATCTTTCAACTGAAATCCGATACCAATATTTACACCAAAATCACGCAGTGCTTTCCGGTCTTCTTGTGTAGCATCCGCAAGCAGGGCACCTAATTCAAGACTGAAGCCTAAGAGCACAGCCGTCTTCAGGCGGATCATTTCAATGTACTGCTTCTCGGTGACTTTTGTTTTTGTCTCAAACTCCATGTCCCACTGCTGGCCTTCACATACTTCGGCGGCACATTGGTTGAATACAGGAAGCACGTGTTTCAATTTAGCACCATCCAGTGAAAGGAAGAGATCATACACCTTCACCAGCATCACATCGCCCGAAAGGATAGCGGTATTTGTATTCCACTTTTCATGCACCGTAGCTTTGCCTCTGCGAAGGGGAGCCTTGTCCATGATATCGTCATGCATCAACGTGAAATTGTGAAAAGCCTCCACGGCCACGGCATAAGGAACCACCTTGTTCACGTCATTTTCATAGAGCGAATAGGAGAGAAGCGTAAGCATCGGCCGCAATCGCTTTCCTCCCAACTTCATGATATAGCGGATAGGCTCGTAAAGTGATTTCGGCTGTGCGCCATAATCCTGTTTCTTGATCAGACTTTCTATAAGCTTTAAGTAGTGTGCCGACATGCTTGGTAGATTGAGCAGCAAAAGTAATCAGTAAAACCAAACGGGAAGGAAATAAGAGTCTGGTTTATCATTATAAGTTGGCCCCTCACACCATTTGCTGGTGGTCACGCTGATTCTTAGGGCACTAATTCAGAAGGCTATACGTGCCTGCTGTTATTCATACTGCCTGCGGTAACAAGATTGGGACTGAAAAGGAATAAAAGATGTTATTTTTTCTTCATGGTGATGGACCAGGTCGGTCCGCTGAACACTTTGTATTTTTCAGAAAAATTTTCCTGGTTAACGCCAAGCGAGAAATTAAGAAGACTATTCAGATAGCCGAGATTTTCTCCGACTGGTACAGCGGAAAATGTATTTACATAAGGAAGCGTCCCTGAAAAAATCGTTTTGCCGTTATCCTGAATAGTGATCACGAGCACATCTCCTGCATGCGCACCCAATCGATCAAACGTTCCTTTGTCAATATTCGTCCACACGTTTCCGTACTGTGTATCCAGTATGGGAATGTTACCGGAAATTACTCCATTATTATATGCCGCCTTTTGATACGCAATCATTTCCACTTTGGCAGGAAGCAAAGGGCCTACACCTTCGAAATTAATGATACCTGCGGCAAGCCGTGCACCTGTATAGGCATACACATCGCGTCCATGAAAAGTATAGGATTGCTCGGAGCCCTTTCTTCTATTTCTGGATTCATCAATCGCACGTACAGCTTCAATACCTAGTGATTCTGCAATCAGCGTCAGTGTTCCGTTATCAGGCGTGACAATGTAATGCCCTGATTTTGTCTTGAGCACAACTGATTTTCTATCTGAACCCACGCCTGGATCGACAATGGAAACAAACACCGTTCCGGATGGCCAGTAAGTAACCGTCTGATGTAAGCGATAGGAGGCTTCCCAAATATTGTAAGCGGGTATTTCATGCGTAATATCAAAAATATCCAGCGTAGAGGAGACCTGGTAGGCAACACCCTTCATCGCTGATACCGCCCCATCCTTTAAGCCAAAATCGGACTGAAATACCAGTGCTTTGGATTGAGCCGTTGCAACGCTACTTTGAAAAAACAGAAGAGTGATTGCCAAACAGGTGATGATGCGTAGCATAATTAAAAATCCTCTTTAACAGGTTCTGTCTCGAAAGTCAAATCAATAGTACGTTTATCCACATCGGTTTTCTTGATGCGCACCTCTACCTTATCCCCCAGGCGATAGATTTTCTTTTTCTTCTGACCAACAATGCGGTAGTTCTTTTCATCGAAGTCATAGTAATCATCTTTCATATCGGCAAGGCGCACCATGCCTTCGCATTTGGTTTCCGTGATTTCGATAAACAAACCAAAGTCGGTAACTCCGGTGATAATACCCTCATACATTTTGTTCTCTGCCATCGACATGAACTCCACTTGCTTGTACTTGATGGAAGCGCGCTCTGCTTCTGCCGCACGTTTCTCTCTTTCCGAAGAGTGAACACATTTATCTTCATAGTCCTTCTTGTTGGCCGATTTACCACCATCAAGGTAATGCTGCAACAGGCGATGCACCATCATATCCGGATACCTGCGGATGGGTGAAGTGAAGTGAGAGTAATGTGGAAACGCCAATCCAAAGTGACCTTTCGCTTCGGTAGAGTATTTGGCTTTTGCCATCGCGCGCACCGCGAGGGATTGCAATACGTTCTGTTCCGGCTTGCCTTCAATGTCGTCCATGAGTCCATTCAGCGAACGGGATACATTGTTGCCCTGCAGGTCCACCTTATGTCCAAACTGGCGCGCAAATTTGGAGAAGTCTTCCAGCTTTTCCGGATCGGGCGAATCGTGAATACGGTAAACGAATGTATTCTTTTCCTCGCCTTTCTTCATTTTATAAACATACGTGGCCACTGCCTTATTGGCGAGCAACATGTATTCTTCAATCAGCTTATGTGCATCTTTTCTGACCTTTGGTATGACCGCCAGCGGCTTACCGCTTTCATCCAGTTTGAATTTCACTTCAGCTGACTCAAAGTTAACCGCTCCGTTTTTGAAACGATCTTTACGGATACGAATAGCAATGTCGTTCAGCAATTTTAACTCCGCCGCATAAGGACCTTTTCCTGTTTCGATTCCTTCCTGTGCCTGTTCATAAGAGAATCGATGTGCCGAGTGGATAATCGTACGGCCAAACCATTCGTTGCGAATCTTTCCATTCTTATCCATTTCAAACACGGCTGCAAAAGTGAGCTTGTCTTCATGCGGTCGTAGCGAACACAGGCCGTTGGACAATCGCTCGGGCAACATCGGCACAGTACGATCAACCAGGTAAACAGAAGTAGCACGGTCAAACGCATCTTCATCCAGTACCGTACCTGTGTTTACATAATGGGTTACATCGGCAATGTGTACACCTACTTCATAATACCCCCCCTCCAGTTCGCGGAAGGAGATGGCATCATCAAAGTCTTTGGCATCTTCTGGGTCAATCGTGAAAGTCAATATCTCGCGGAAATCTCTGCGTTTTTTGATTTCATCCCTGGAGATTTTTTCACTGATCTGTTCCGATTCCTTTAACACATTTTCAGGAAAACGAAAAGGCAGGTCAAACTCCGCCATGATGGAGTGAATCTCCGCATTGTTCTCTCCTGATTTTCCCAGGATCTCAATTACTTTTCCTTCCGGGCTGCGATCACCATCACCCCAACGTGTTACTTCAAACAACACTTTGTCATTTGCTTTAGCACCATTGATGTTCTCATTGTAGATGAAAAAATCCTGATATACTTTTTTGAAGTCAGGCACTACAAATGCATAGTTTTTCGATATCTCAATCTTACCCACAAAGCGGTTGCGGGCACGCTTCACTACTTCCGTTACTCTGCCTTCCGGGCTCGCTCCTGCGGACTTGGTGCTTACTTTCACATTTACGGTATCGCCATGCATAGCCGTGTTGAGGTCAGGCGTTTTTACATAAATATCCTTGGCACCTTCAATACCGGTAGCGATATAAGCAAAGCGGGCGTTAACATGATCCACTATTCCCGTTACTGTTCCATCTGTTGCAGTCCTGGCCACTTTGGAATCTTTACTGAAACGATAGCCGCCTTCCGCATTCTGCTGCAGTTCGCCATCTGCTTCCAGGTGATCGAGCAGTTTAAACAGTTCTTCAATGAGTGCTTTTTTCTTCAGCCCCAGCTTACGGATAAGTGTATCTACTTTAAACGACTTGCCCGGATTTTCCTGCATTAACTGGAGCAGAGATCCGAACATGGTTCCGCGCTCTTTCTTGTCGCGCTTCTCTTTTTCTTTTTTGAATTTCTTTTTTGACATAATTATAAGTTCATAAAATGATAATGTGCTGCGCTCCGTTCCAAAGGAAAACGCGATCCATTTATCGTTGATTTGGCAGAATGAATTGATGTTGATTTGAAAGCATCGGTTGATGCTTTTGGGCCGCGGAGCAGGTTGGGCCGTTGACAAATAAAAATAATTTCTTCTATGCTCTAACTAAATTTCTTCGAAGGTAGCAAAAAAATAGTTCACAACTCACCTAATAATCGCTAAACAGGTTATTTAGTTCCAATTCGATCCGGCTGACAACCGAAGAAAAGTCCTCCACACGTTCTACAAAATCGATCTGGTTCACATCAATAATCAGCAGTTTGCCGGCCTTATATCCGCCAATCCACTCTTCGTAGTGCTCATTCAGGTTTTTTAAATACTCCAGTTTGATGTTGTATTCAAAATCACGATTGCGCTTGGCAATCTGCTGCACCAGTTTAGGTATATCTGCTTTCAAATAAATCAATAAATCAGGCGGCTGCACATAGTTAATCATGGACGTATAGATATCCAGGTAACATTGGTAATCGCGCTCGTTCATGTTGCCACTGCGATGAAGATTGGCTGCAAAAATATGCGCGTCTTCATAAATGGTGCGGTCTTGTATAATGGTGCGTTCGCTTTCGCGGATACTGTGCACCTGGTTGAACCGGCTGTTCAGAAAATAAATCTGCAAGTGAAACGCCCAGCGCGTCATGTCTTCATAAAAATCGCGCAGGTAGGGATTATGATCTACCGATTCATAGAGGGGCGACCAGCCATAATGTTTCGCTAGTTTCTCTACCAGGGTGGTTTTCCCTGAGCCAATATTTCCGGCTATGGCAATATGTTTAATCTTTGATGGCACGTTATCCTTCTTTTGAGACGGCAAATTCCTAATATCAAAACACAATTCAAATTCGGTCGCCCACAGAAGGCACAGATATTCACAAACAAATGAAAAAAGATTTACCTAAAAACATCTGTGACGATCTGTGCCATCTGTGGCTTAACTGATTTAACTTCGCATCCAAATAGCATTATGAGATCAGTAGCGTTTTTTGTTTTGGCCGTCATCGTCATTTCCTGTTCCAATCACACGGAAGAAAAATGTGCTTTCGTACCCGATACCGGTGGTAAAAAAATAGAACTGGAGTTTTTATCGCTCGAAGATTCTCTTCCTGCGATCACCTCAAAAAAACAATTGGTGCACTATTTCACCGCACACGCGGCTCAGCGCAATTTTCTTTTCAATCGCCCCAGCTATCCGGACGATTCCGTTTTTATCAATGACCGCTATGCCATTTTTACCAGCCCAAGCATTGATACTTTGCTGATGAATACACACACTGTATTTGGTGATGGATCGGAACTTAAAAAAGAGTTGACCGATGCCTTTACCAATTTACACTATTATTATCCACAAACAGAAGCACCAAGAGTGGAGACCGTTATCACCGGTCTGGAAAGTGATTTATTTGTCAGCGATTCAGTGCTCCTCATTGGGCTCGATTATTATCTGGGGGAAGGAGCCAAGTACAGGCCCCAACTCTATGATTATCTTTTAAAAAGAGTGAACAAGAGTTTCATCGTTCCATCCGCCATGCTGCTTTATGGAATCAGTGATACCTATAACAAAACGGACTTCTCAGATAAAACAGCGCTTGCCGAGATGATTGTTTATGGTAAAGCATACTACTTCGCAAAGCAGATGCTCCCCTGCACCCCTGACAGCACACTGATAGGATACACCCGGGAGGAGATCGAAGGCTCACGCAAAAATGAAAGCCTCATCTGGTCGCGGTTTGTGGAAGATGAAGTCTTGTTCTCCACCAATGCCCGGGAAAAACAAAAATATATTTCAGAGCGCCCCAAAACACTGGAGGTGGGTGAGAAATGCCCGGGGCGCATTGGCCAGTGGGTGGGCTGGCAGATTGTAAAGAAATACATGGAAACACATCCACAGGTAACACTACCCGAGTTGATGGAGATGCCCGATGCCGCAAAGCTTTTTAAAGAATCAGGGTATAAACCTCAGGTAGTAAAAGTACCTGGTAAAACCAAAATGAATCAGTAAGCTACTCTGTTTCAAGCACGTTACTATTTCACGCTTTTGGATTGTTTCAATGTGTACTAAAGCCACAATGAATTATTCCTGCCGTTAATCACCGCTTGCTTTCGTTATTCATCAACGGTTTTCTATCTTACTCCCCATTTTTAAAATCTAAAAGAGAGAAGATTCTATGAAACCTGTTGTGTTCACCAAGCTGTCGGTAATGATGTTGCTTGAGTATTTTGTGTGGGGTGCCTGGTACGTAACAATGGGCACATATATGTCCGAGTTTCTGAAATCTTCCGGGCTTCAGATAGGTGCCGCATATAGTGCATTGGCGATCGCCACCATGATATCACCTTTTTTTATTGGCCTTGTGGCGGATCGTTACTTTGCGGCACAACGCATCATGGGCGTACTTCACCTGGTGGGCGCGGCATTACTTTTTTATGCTACCACCATCACCAGCAACAGCACTTTCTACTGGATCATCCTGATCTACTCTTTATTGTATATGCCCACCATTGCCTTGTCCAACAGCATAGCTTTTCAACAGATGACGGATCCGGGCAAGCAGTTTCCATGGATACGCGTGTTCGGAACCATTGGCTGGATTGTAGCCGGTATACTAATTGGTACATTAGGCATAGAAAAAACACCATCCACTTTTCACATGGCGGCTATCGCCTCCGGATTACTGGGATTGATTAGTTTCATCCTTCCCCATACACCACCTAAGGATAATCCCGAAAACACAAAAGCATCAAGTGCCTTAGGGGCTGAAGCCTTCGTTCTTTTTAAAGACCGTCCTTATCTTATCTTCTTTATTGCCGCGATTCTTGTTTGTATTCCGCTCTCATTCTACTATGGCTTTGCCAATCTTTTCCTCAATGAGGTAGGAGTGAATAACGCAGCCGGTAAAATGATTTTAGGTCAGGTATCTGAAGGGATATTTATTCTCGCCATCCCCTTTCTTTTCAATAGCATTGGCGTGAAGAAAATGCTTTTGCTGGGAATGGCGGCATGGATACTCCGTTATATATTCTTTGCTTTCGGTAATGCCGATGTAAACTTGTGGATGCTGTACGCGGGCATCGTCCTTCACGGTATCTGTTACGATTTCTTCTTTGTTACCGGCTACATGTACACCGAGAAAAAAGCCGGAGCTAAAATTAAAAATGCAGCCCAGGGTCTTTTCACTTTTGCCACCTACGGTGTGGGTATGTTCATCGGTACATGGTTCTCCGGCTTTACTGCCGACTACTATAAATTGGAGGGAGCTTACCAGTGGAAGCAAATCTGGTTTGTTCCGGCATTCATTGCGGTGGCCGTAGTGATCTACTTCTTGTTATTTTTCAAAGAGAAAAAAGAAGTGAAGTCCGCTTGATTCTGTTTTTATTAAAGAAGTGTTTAAATCATCACATTAAACTATAAAACACCTATGAACATCTCCATGCTTGGCTCCGGCTTCATTGGCCGCTTCTATGCAGACTCACTGCAAGGCTATCGCAGCAAAGACAAAATCGTTTCCATCTACTCGCGCAGAGAAGAAAGTGCAAAGAAGTTTGCTGCCGATTATAAGGTAGCACATACTACTACCGTAATGGAAGAAGCCATCAATCGCCCTGAAGTAGAAGTGGTCTGTATCGCATTACCCAACAACCTGCACGAAGAGGCCGTTATGCTTTGCTGCAAACATAAAAAGGCCGTGATCACGACCAAACCGCTGGGGCGCAATGCCGAAGAAGCAAAACGCATGCTCGAGGCCGTAGAAAAAGCAGGCATCTTCAATGGATATCTGGAAGACCTGGTGTATACACCTAAATTCATCAAGGCGCAGGACAGCGTGAAGAATGGTGCATTGGGAAGAATACTCTGGGCTAAATCGCGCGAAACACACCCTGGCCCACATAGTGATTGGTTCTGGGATATCGAACAGGCCGGTGGCGGATGCATTCTTGATTTAGGGTGCCATTGTGTGGAGATCAGCAGAAGCTATATTGGTAAAGACATCAAGCCGGTGGAGGTCATGTGCTGGGCCGATACACAAGTGAAACCCATCGATGCCGAAGATCATGCGATTGGCTTGGTGAAATACGAAAACGGAGCGATCGGCCAATTCGAAGTAAGCTGGACATTCCGCGGTGGTCTTGACTTACGCGATGAAGTAATGGGTACGGAAGGAACCATCTGGATCAACAGTTTTATGCGTACTGGTTTTGAAATGTTCACGACAGGTAAGGGCGGAGATTACATCGCAGAAAAAGCAGAGAGCAACTCGGGCTGGTTATTCCCTGTGGGCGATGAATTGAATGAGCTGGGATACAACCACATGTTTATGGACATGTTTGATTCCATGGAAAAAGGCGTTGCTCCAAAGGAAACATTCTACGATGGCTATGTAGTGAACGCCGTGCTGGATGCTGCCTATAAATCGGCCAAAACCAAACTATGGGAACCCGTAAAGCTCGACATCTGGAGAGGCCAAACCGGATTAAGCAAAGACAATCACCTGGTTGAATACGATGCCGATCATTACCTCGTGAAAGAAGAGATGACACACTATGGCAGTAAGAAGTTGATTCTGAAAAATAAGAAGACGGGTAAAATCATTGAGCGCGTGGATGCCTGATTTTAAAATGATTTAGTGTAAAAGACCTCCGGAGTAATTACCGGAGGTCTTTTTATTTACGTTAACGGATGGGTATTGAATTGGAAAGCTTCACTTTATACCTCACTCCCATTCCAAAGTCCTCCTCCATCTTCAGCACTTCCCTTCCTTTTTTGCTGATGTAAAATACCGCCCAGCTTTTTTCATTGTAATCAATCTTCAGTTTCCAGCAGGGCACCACAGCGCCTTCAATGGTGTGAATGTTTTCTTCACCGATTACTTGATACTCATAAAGCTTAGGTTCAGTGCGGCCACCCGGATGATAGAAGTTAATAGCAAAACGTTTTCCTGCTTTCAGATCGAGCAGCGGAAAAGTTTCCATATCGAGCTCCCAGTTCAGAAATGGTTTTGATTGAAGTTCAAACCCTTTCTTCGCATTATTCGCTACCGAATCAGAACCGACTACTTTATCCTTATAGAAATCATACGCTTCTACCCCTCGTGTCATTTTACTGTAATGATAAAGGGGTGAGAAATCCTGGGCATCCATTTGCGAGTAAAGATAGCGGGCCTGTGTGGTATCAGAAGCATACCATTTCTGTTCGATCTCAATCAACTCCGTATTGTTCTTCCTTTTCATTCGCACATCACGACTCCATATATACGTCATTGTTTTCTGCGGTGTATTCTTCATCTGTATAAACACCAGGTATTGATTGGATGAGGGCTTCAGGTATTTTTTGATCTGCCTGCTGTCGAGATGGTAGACGGTATCTACCTGCGCTGCACAGCATACGGCAATCAACACCATGGATAGGGTAAAAAGATTTTTCATGTTGTAATTTTTACGTTTTTACTTCAGGAACGGAACCCGACTTCATCGGGATTTACTTATTCAACAGATGATCAAACTTTCGTTACCGATAAACCAAACCGCTTCACCTGTTAAATCCATTGAACCGATTCATTCATCGGTAGGGTGCAGATTCAAATCGGTAGAGTATATGCTTTACCAATGGACTTAATCTGTAATTTTCCGTATTCTATTCACATGCTGCGCCAGTCGATATTCAAATACCGCGTTCTGTTACTCCATGTCTCCTTCTGGGTGCTGTACTTCTCCTATCGGGTCTATGATTTATACGATTATCTCGGCCTGAAAAAAGGAGCGATCTACACCGGCCTGCCCATGTTCTTCAATGTAATCGTGTGTTACGTTCACTACTTCTTCATACTTCCTGTTTTATTTCGCGATAAGCAATGGAAAAAGTATGCACGCTGGCTTATTATTCTGCTCCTCCCCATCATCACGCTTCGGATACTTGCCGAGAATCAAATCTTCATTCACCTCACCTCCAATGAAAACTATTATAATACAGTAAAACTCACGCGCATGGTGAGCACCGTCTGGGATACGCTGTCGTTCCTCCTCTTCACCGGTATGATTCGTTTTGTACTGGATTGGTTTGAACTGGAAAACAAAAAGAACCAACTGGAAAATGAGAAGCTGGTGGCCGAACTCAATTACCTGAAGTCGCAGATCAATCCTCACTTTTTATTCAATACACTTCATAATCTCAATTACCTCGTTTATGCGGGATCAGCCAATGCCACCGAAGTAATCATCAAATTATCCAACATCATGCGCTACATGATTTACGATGCAGGAAAAGAGCAGGTATTGCTTCCCAGCGAAATTGAATACATGAATGATTACATTCACCTGGAGAGCATTCGCTTAAATCAGGTGTTTCAGCTCGACTTTCCTATTCATGGTGCCATCGATCAGGTGAAAATTGCACCGCTTATGCTGATCCCTTTTCTGGAAAACGCGTTCAAGCATGGAGTGAGTGATCAGGAAACCAACTGCTGGATAAAAATTAAACTGGTGATCGAAAATGATCAGCTTCACTACCACGTTTCGAATAAGAAACTCAAAATGATTATTCAGAATAAACTAAAATCGGGCTTTGGACTGAGTAATGTGAAAAAGAGATTGGCCCTTAGCTATCCGGACAAGCATACGCTTGAAGTGATCGACACCGATGAGATCTATCAGATTGATTTAACCCTTCAGCTGAAATGATTCGCTGTGTAGTCATTGATGATGAGCCTTTCGCCCGTGAACTGCTTGGCGATTTTATCCGGAAGATCCCTGACCTGTCGCTGGAAGGATCTTTTTCAAGCGCACTAAAATCGCTGGAGGTAGTGAGGAAAAAACAAGTTGATGTATTGTTCCTGGATATACAAATGCCTGATATCAGCGGCATTGAGTTCTTAAAAACACTCGATCATAAACCATTGGTTATTTTCACTACCGCCTATGCAGAACATGCTTTACAGGGCTTTGAACTTGATGTGGCTGATTACTTACTTAAGCCATTTGATTTCAACCGCTTTCTGAAAGCCGTGAATAAAATCAGTCAGCGACTGACACCCGCTGTTCGTACCAACACCGAGCCTGTTGCTGATAAGAAAGACTTCATTTTTATCAAAGATGGAACCAGGCTGGTAAAGATAGAGCTGGCATCCATTCGCTACATCAAAGGCTTGCGGGAATATGTTACCCTTTTCACTAAAGACAAAAAAATCATTAGTCTTCAGTCAATGAAAAGTTTAGAGGAGCTGTTACCGTCAGACTTCATTCGAGTACACAACTCGTACATCATCGCTCTATCCTCCATCGATACGATTTTCAAAAACAAAATACAGGTGGGCGATGAATTTATTCCGGTCGGTATCACCTACAGGAAACGCTTCTTCGAAGCACTTCAGCGCTATTATCCAGGTAAGGACTTTGCCCATTAGTCACCGATTACACAAGGTGAACACCGATAGGATGAAACACCTGTACGGAATGAAAGCATCAAAGCAGTTAATTGGTGAACGTCCGTGCAATCGGTGGCCAAAAAATGGATGCCTTCGTTTATCTGGAGAAAAGAGCTACAAACGCTTCGCTTAATAATTTTCTGGAGTACTTCTTTTCGGCCAGCAGGCGTGATGCCTTTTTCATCTCTTCCAACCTGGTTTTGTCTTGAAGCACTACATGGATTTTATTTACAAAATCGGTCGGCCGGTTGGAATGAATATGAAACCCGCAATGGTGCTCTTCAATTTCTGTTTGAATCCAGCCACCGAAATTGATAACAATCACTTTACCTGCCGCCAGTGCATCAAAGAATTTGTTGGGCGAACCCGTCTCTAAAACCGGAACCGGTTTATAACAAATAAAAGACGCATCGGTCACGTTCATTACCTCACGCACACCCTCCCTGTCCTGAAAAGGAATGATGGAAAGGTTGTTTAACTGAAGCTGAATCTTGGTTCTGGTCAGATGATCGAGCATAGCACCATCGCCACACAAAAGAAAATGAACCGGCAGATCTGATTTCTGCGAAGCACGGGCGCACTCCAGAAAAAAATCAAGCCCATTAGCAATACCCAAAGCACCGATATAAGAAACTACGAACTTTCCTTTTACATGATACTTCTCTTCCAACGCTGCCTTCTTGAACTCTGGCCGATAGAAATCCGTATCTGCCATATTTGGAATTGTGATTACTCTTTGCTGCGGTACTTTTTTTTCTATGTCGGATGTAATGGCCGGTGAAAGCGCAACGATCGATTTTGCTCTTAAATAGATGAATTTCTCCAACCCATAAAGCAATTTTTTCAACAGATAATTATTCACGAACCCCATTTGTATCGGAGCTTCGGGCCAAAGATCTCCCACTTCAAAAAGGAATGGAATTTTATAGCGGCTTTTGATGCGTATCGCTGCAATACCAATGGTGAGTGGCACAGAGATCGCATAGCAGTAATCGAAATCTTTGAACTTTCCCGCTAATTGTATCGAACCAAAAATATATTTAACAAACGACCAGCTGCGCGCATAAAACCGGAAACGATTATCATAAGCAACAGGCAGGTAATGCACGTCTATTCCTTCCAGGTTTTCCTGCCTGTATTCTTTTTCGTTGTGTACCGAGATCACGGCTACCTGATGACCACTGTCCACCAATGCTTTTGCCAGGTAATACGACCTGATTGCCCCGCCTGACTGAGGAGTTTTAAAGTGTTGGTGAAGGAGCAGTATTTTCACGCTGCAAATAAAACGAACGCCAGTGAATTAATTGAATCTCCGCTGGCGTGTGGTTGGCTTTTTTAAGTAACCGTTAGTTTGTAGTTTAAACGCTCAAAATCCATTCATTATGAAAAAAATAGTTGCCTTAGCCGTGTTGATTGCAGGAAGCTTGTCGCTCTATGCCCAGAAGCCATATGCCCTTTTCAATGGAAAAGACCTTAGCGGATGGAAAATATATGGAACCGAAAAATGGTATGTGGAAAAGGGGGAGCTGGTTTGTGAAAGTGGGTCCGACAAACAATACGGCTATTTTGCTACCGTAAAAGAGTTTAAAGATTTCGAACTGACAGTAGAATTCAAGCAGGAGTCAAACGGCAATAGTGGGGTATTCTTTCATTCTTCCATTGAAGGAACAAAAATTACCGGCTGGCAAGCCGAAGTAGCTCCGGCCAACGCGCACACAGGTGGTATCTATGAATCGTATGGTCGTGGCTGGCTCATTCAGCCCACAGCAGAAAAGGAAAAATTTCTGAAAGAAGGCGAATGGAATCAGATGAAAGTAAGAGTTAAAGGAAATGAAGTAACCACCTGGCTGAACGGGCACGAGATGATCACGCTTAGTGATGAGGCTATCGGTAACAGCAAAGGCAAAATTGCACTACAGATACACGATGGTGGTGGTGTAAAGGTGCGCTGGAGAAAAATACGTGTACAGGAGCTGTAGAATACTACTACGTGAGCTTTTCCTGAAAGCTTCTGGAGTAACTCAGAATGTTAAGTATTGAACTGGCTGCAGGCTGCAACTCCGCGTGAGTGGCGGCCTGCATTGTCATCAATAGTTCATTGTATTGAGTTTGCAGATCGGCATCGCAAAGGAGTGCTTTAGTAATCTCCCTCGTTTCCTCTTCCGTAGTCTCGTGGTATAGTAACCTGATCAGATCGCTTTGGGTAAATGTTTTTATCATAGGCAATATTCTGTTTCGTCATCTTCTTGCGCAGATTGATCAGGGCATAACGCATTCTGCCCAGTGCCGTGTTGATACTTACCCCTGTTCGATCAGCTATTTCCTGGAAACTCATGTCCAGATAATGCCTCATGATCAGCACCTGCTTTTGCTCCACCGGCAACTCCTTAATAAAGTCCCTCAACTTGCTGCGTGAGTCTTTCAGTACCTGAACCGATTCATAGCTTTCTTCGGCAAACTGAATCGAGTCAAATACGCGACTACCATCTTCCAATACCACTTCAGGGTATCTCTTTTCCTTCCGGAAATGGTCAATGGCCAGGTTGTGGGCAATTCGGCTAATCCACGGAAGGAATTTACCTTCTTCATTATAGCGACCCCCTTTAATCGTATTTACCGCTTTGATGAATGTTTCCTGAAGTAAATCTTCAGCTGTGTAGCGGTCTTTTACTATTAAATAGATAGCCGTATAAATACGGGACTTGTGTCGGTGAAGGAGCATCTCAAACGCATCTTCGTTACCTTCCTGATAGAGCGATACCAATTGGCTGTCGCTGAATCTGCTGTCAATCATTCTTTCTTACCTTTTAGTAACGTAGAATTTTTGGTCGATAGTGTCTGAGATTGGGTGAATTTTTAATTGTTCTGAATAGAAAAGTAAAAAAAAAACCACAATCCGCAAAAAAATTTAAAAATCTCTTGCCTGTAATAAAAATTATTTTCCTCTTTGTCGAGATATTTTGCATAATCGATATATGGCTGTCAGTAAGAAACGTGTTATTAAAAGTTTAGAGAATTTATCCGAAGAATTGAAGGAATTGTTGAGAGAACAATATCCCAACGGGTATGAAACAAGCATTACGCGAATAGTAAATGCTAAGAAGGAACCCATTTTCGTTTTCCCTTTAGAAACAGAAGATGCGATTTATCTGGTAAAAGCTCCTGTTACCAAAAACAGTGACGGGGGGTATGACCTGGATGCGGAAGAGAAAGGTGATTTCGGAAAAGATGATGACGGTGGTAGCGACAACTTCGACAACAGCGGTGATGGAGATGACGACTATGACAGTGGCAGCGGTGGCGATTATGACGATGATGGCGATGGCAAAAGAGGTCGCGAAAGCAGCTACGACCCGGATTTCGATAACTAAAAGCCTTTACACCAGCTTTAAAAAAGGTGGGATTCCTGAATGGAGTTCCACCTTTTTTATTGTATCAAAAATTTCTGCCATCCTCCGGGTGATTCCGCAACGTGTCTGATATGTTCATTTCTTGATTTTAAAAGCGCGATCATATAATTCTTGAGAATCAGGCGGTTGAATAGTCTACCCCACATACCATAAGGTACTTCGTAGCGAAACTCATCGATCATCAATGTATGATCGTCACCCCGTGATTGAAAAAAATGCTTATGCCATAGCGATTTGAATGCCCCCTTTTCCATTTCATCAATAAAATGATAAGGTCTTTTCATCTCGCTGATTACACTCGAAAGCTGTTGTCTTACAAAAAAGTGAGTCGCTTCCCAGGTTACCGTCTCCCCTTGTTCAATCAATCCTGCCTTTCTTCCTGCTACTGCTCTTTCATTGCTCTGATGCATAGACGATTTATGAAGATCGATGCTTCTTGAAAGATCAAAACATCTTTCGACAGGCGCCTTGATCAAGGTGTGTAAGTGAATAATGGTCATCAGGGTTTTTTTATGTTCGTCAAATAATGCGTTTTGATGTAAGTTTTGAAACTTCATTTCAAATTTTAATCAGCATGCATACTGTAATTTGCAATCTGATTAATAAATTAACGCATCACAAATACTTAACGCATTCACAATTTTGACACCGGACGGATCGGGGGGTTTGTTTTCATAGGCGCAGCAACTTTTTGCTGTGGTCCGCGAGGTGTCAATCTATCAAAAAGGGGTTTCGGCCCCTTTTTCTTTTCCTTCAAAGCAACTCTGTCTCTAATTTTCCCGTTTTTGATAGCTTTGAGTTCTGCACAAACCCTTTAAAAATGAAAATCAATACCCGATGGATGACAGTGCTTGCGCTCTTGTTATTCACCCACACATTTACCTCGGCTCAAGTTCTCAACCGCCTGAAAGGAAAAGGTGAGCAAAAAGCTGGCGAAGCCATCGACAATCTTTTCAGTGGAAAAAAGAAAAAAACAGATCCGCCTGCCAATGAAAGCACAGCACCTGCAGGGAATGGTTCTGGTGCTGGTTCTAATCCCGTCAACAAAAGTGGCGGAGGTCTGATATCCACCCCTCCGGACGTAAACCAAAACCTGAATGACGCAGAAAGTGCGTATAAAAAAGCCAGCTATGGCGAATCGCGCTATGCGATACAGCAGGCAATGCTGGGAGTAGAGCTTGAAATCGGAAACAAGATTTTAAAATCACTGCCCGAAACAATCAGTGGACTTAAAAAAGACGCCGATGCGGATCAGGTAACAAGCACAGGATACGGCTGGGCCGGGTTAACCATACTTCGGAAGTATAACGATAACAAGGAAAAAGAGCTACGTGTAACCATCGCCAATAACACGGTATGGATGTCTGCTGTGAACATGTATCTCGCCTCGGGTGCGTATGCTCAACAAACGGGCGGTGAGCAAAACTGGAAGCAAACCAAAGTAAAAGGCAATCGCGCCATCATTGAGTACGATGAAAGTAGCGGTTATAAATTAAGTGTCCCTGTCGGACAATCATCACTACTGGTATATGAAGGAGTAAACTTTGCCTCTGAAAAGGAGATAATGGCTGCCGCCGATGCCATTGATATCGATGGTATCAAAAAACTACTGGGTGAGAATTGATCTTTAAACCGCTTTGAAATTGACTATGAAAAAAATACTCTTCGTCTTCTTTGCTTGCTCTGCCTTTGCTTTATCTGCTCAGGACTTTGATAAAAATTTAGCCACCGCCCGTACATCGTATTCATCCGGCAACCTGGAAAATGCACGATTCGCCATGGAATCCATGCTACGCGATCTGGACATGGCCATCGGAAAAGAAATCATTAAAATGCTTCCCGCTCAAATGGGAAGTTTGAAAGCCAACCTGAAAGACGATAACCTAACGGGGGGAACTGGTGCCGCAGGTCTTTTCGTACAACGCACGTATGGGGCTGAGCCACGACAAGCTAACCTGGAAATCATCAATAACTCTCCGCTCATCAATTCGATTGGCGCAATGGTCAACAGCCCGATGCTTGGAGGGTTAATGAGTAACGAAAATCAAAAAGTGATTAAAGTACAGGGATACAAATCATTGCTTAATAAAAACGTAGATGTTGATAGTGGTAAAACAAACTATGAATTACAGATTCCGCTCACTAATTCATTGATTACATTGAAGCTGGACGATACCAACGAAAGTGAAATCACCACATTTGCCAATACCATTCCTCTGGCAAAGATTGCACAGATATCTCAATAAGCGTTTGTTCTCTTTTTTAAAAACAAAATAAGGAGCTTCGGCTCCTTATTCATTTTTAACACAATTCCTGAGGAGTAGTGTAATCTTAATTATACCTTCGTTTGGTTATCTTTGTATGCTGTGAAAATAAATCATTCCCTGTTGGCTCTGAAAGTAGCACTCCTGCTCACCCTGTTTGGGGCTACCACTTTTTATTTTCACTATGCTACTATAAAAAAAGTAGAAGCCGTAGCCAAAAATCAGAAGACCGACAAAAACGCCTGTTCTCAACCCCTTACAGAAGAAGAATCAGAAACTCAAAGCACGGAAGAAGAGCAAAATGACATTCGTGCCTTGCATGAACTGCACTTAGCGATCGCTCAACTTTCGTTCGCTACCATCAGCTGGGCTACTGTATATCATTCTCTCTTCGAAGAATTTCATTTCGAGGTGATTACACCTCCGCCTCAGGCCTGATCCTTTTCCATTCTTTATTTTTCACTTATCATAGCTCCTGTTTGCAGCGGGCTTTAATTTCCTTTTTCATGAAGATCAAAGAGTATTTTAAATACGATTTTACCGCGGCCATTGTGGTCTTTCTCATTGCACTTCCTCTTTGCCTGGGTATAGCCCTGGCATCGGGGGCACCCTTATTTGCCGGAATACTATCGGGTATTATTGGCGGTATAGTGGTGGGCGCATTGAGTGGATCTCCGTTAAGCGTGAGCGGACCGGCCGCAGGATTAACTACTATTGTTTTAGCT
Organism: Flammeovirgaceae bacterium; assembly: GCA_023251155.1. Lineage (GTDB taxonomy): Bacteria > Bacteroidota > Bacteroidia > Cytophagales > Cyclobacteriaceae > ELB16-189. The sequence goes on from JAHEZH010000069.1 coordinate 18,054, forward strand.
GCTATACTGGAGCTGGGGTATGAAACATTTCTTCTTGCCGTAGTTCTTGCCGGTCTTATTCAAATCATATTGGGATTTCTCCGGGCAGGATCAATCGGTCATTTCTTTCCAGCCGGAGTACTTAAAGGAATGCTGGCCGCTATTGGTGTTATTCTCATCTTAAAACAAATACCTCATGCTGTTGGGTATGATGTGGATTTTGAAGGGGATGAAAGTTTTTTTCAAAACGATGGTCAGAATACATTAAGTGAATTGCTCTCTGCATGGGATTACCTGACACCAGGAGCACTGGTGGTATCGGCCGTTTCGATATTCATATTGGTTATCTGGAACCAGGCTTTTCTGCAACGCTATGCTTTTTTTAAAGTGATTCCCTCGGCACTGGCCGCAGTAATGGCCGGTGTGTTGCTGAATGTATTATTTATTCAATCCGTTCCCTACCTGGTCATTACTTCAAAACATCTGGTGTCCGTACCCGTCATTTCAGAGGCCACCAGCATTTTTAATTTTTTAACTTTCCCCGACTTTGGCCAGTTCGGTAACCCTCAGGTATATCTGACTGCACTTACGCTTGCTGCCGTAGCCAGTATTGAAACATTATTAAACATTGAAGCGTGTGATAAAGTAGACCCTTTTAGAAGGATAACACCACTTAACAGGGAACTGAAAGCGCAGGGTGTTGCCAACATGATATGCGGTTTCATTGGCGGACTGCCTGTTACCTCCGTGGTGGTACGCGGATCCGCCAATATACAGGCTGGTGCACGTACTAAAGCATCCACCATTACGCATGGCGCAATCTTACTGATTTCGGTTCTCCTTATTCCCCGCCTGCTTCAGCACATTCCGTTAGCTGCACTTGCAGGTATATTGATTGTTACCGGCTTTAAACTCACAAAGCCTTACATTTATAGCGATATGTACAGGAAAGGCTGGAATCAGTTTTTACCCTTTGTTATTACGGTCATCGCCATTGTCTTCACCAATCTTTTGCTTGGGGTTTTCATTGGCATTTTGGTTGCCATATTCTTTATTCTGAAAACAAACTTTAAAGAATCGATCATCCTGGTAAACAATGGCAACAGCTACCTGCTTCGGCTTACGAAAGATGTTTCTTTCTTAAACAAAGCTACCTTGCGCAATGCTTTCCATAAGATACCTCCCAATTCGCAGGTGGTGATTGATGGATCGCAATCGCATTTTGTTGATAATGATATTAAAGACGCCATTGAAGACTTCATAGAAGCCTCCAGAGGAAAAAACATACGCGTGGAATTAAAACATTTACATCTTTAAATAAACTAACGGAACATGAACGCTTATAATCAACTGCTGTTGCAGAACAAAGCATGGGTATCCCAAAAGACCATGGAAGATCCCGATTTTTTCACTCGTCTCTCCAAAATACAAAAGCCAAAGTTTCTTTGGATCGGCTGCTCTGATAGTCGTGTACCTGCCAATGAAATTACAGGCACAGACCCGGGTGAGATCTTTGTTCACCGGAATATTGCCAATATGGTAATACATACCGACATGAATATGTTAAGTGTGCTGGATTATGCGGTGAATGTACTGGAAGTAGACCACGTAATTGTATGTGGCCATTACGGATGTGGTGGAGTATTAGCAGCAATGGGTCAAAAGCAAATTGGTATCATTGATAACTGGATCAGACACATCAAAGATGTATACCGCACTTACCAGGATGAACTGGAGTCCATCACCGATCAGAAACAACGCGAAAACCGCTTTGTAGAACTTAATGTCATGGAGCAGGTATATGATTTAAGTAAAACCTCCATCATACAAAACGCCTGGCAGAAAAGGGGTAAGCCATTTATTCATGGCTGGGTGTACAGTCTGGAAACCGGGCTGATCAAAGATCTGGACGTGACCTTCAAGGACAATTCAGAGTTACCTGCGTTTTACAAGTTTGTAGCACCAGCAGCAAAATAGTCAGAGTCGGGGTGGACGTTTCCGGCCGTATTTAAAGGGAAAGTTTTTCCTTTTTAGGTTTGGTTTGCTTTCCTGGCTGAACACGTCACCCCGTTACTCATTTTCTTTATTGGCTTATTCAAACTTCTCATCCTTCTGCCAATATCCCTTTAAAGGCATTATCATCCAAAACCGGATCGGGGTAAATCTTTTATTTTAATCAGTATTTGAATTTTCATGCCGGCAATCCTCCCGTTTATTTAGAAACCGGGTAGGGGTAAGGGTGTATAAAATTGTCATAACCTCAAAGGCCTAAAAACGTAAATTGCACTGTAAACCGTAAATCAGAAGCAGTGGATTTATTAGAGCTACAGGTATTCACCTCGCTGAAAGAGGGCCACGAAAGTGCTTTTGAGATGCTATTTAAAACCTATTACCCTTTGCTGTGCCGCTATGCCTATTCATTTTTGAATGACAAAGATGAGGCAGAAGAAGTAGTGCAGGCTGCTTTCATCACGGTGTGGGACAAGCGCGAGTCGATCGAAATTCAGACCTCCATCAAATCGTACCTCTATCGCATGGTGCGCAATTCATGTCTCAACGTCATCAAGCATGAAAAAGTAAAACAACAACATGCGGCCTATGAAATGGCAGGGGGAGAACCCTCGCACGAAGGGCCGACCCAATCGGTTTTGTCTTCCGAGCTGGAAGAAAAAATCTATGTGGCCATGAAAGCGCTACCGGAGCAATGTCGACTTGTGTTTCAGCTTAGCCGGTTTGAAGAGTTGAAGTATGCGGAAATTGCCACGCAATTAAACATATCGATCAAGACAGTGGAGAACCACATGGGCAAAGCACTGAAGATAATGCGTGAGCAATTAAAGGATTATTTGCCATTGCTGTTATTTTTTCTAAAGGACTGGATTATATAAGTGGAGAGGAACGTGAACGATATGGATGACCTGATCGGTAAGGTACTCGCGAAGGAAGCTTCGGGTGAGGAGGAAGCGCTTTTGCAAAACTGGATGGAGCAGAGCGATAGCAACAGAAAATATGTTGAGCAGATCAGTCTCATCTTTGATAAGGCGGCAGCCAATCATGTGCAGACCCAATTTGATACCGATGCTGCCTGGAAAAATGTAAAGACAAAAATCCACTCTGAAAAGAAATCCGCTAAGTTCCGAAATCTGAATAACGGCTTTCAGGTATGGCGCATTGCTGCCGGTATTGTTATTCTGGTGTCTGCCGGAGTTTTCGCATATCAATGGCTGAATCCCCGAATTGAAACTTTTGCTGTTGCCTCTGATGCAACTACTGTGCAGGATACTTTGCCCGATGGAAGCCATGCATTCCTCAATAAAAATTCATCACTCACTTACGAGTATAATCCCAGGAAGAAAACACGCCAGGTAAAACTGAAAGGAGAAAGTTTCTTTGACATCAAACACGAAGAAGAAAAACCATTTGTGATTGAAGCAGAAGATGTACTGGTGCGTGATATCGGCACAACCTTCAATATAAAAGCGTATCCGGATAGGGATACCGTAGAGGTGGTAGTAAAAACCGGTGAAGTACAGTTTTATACGTTAAAAAATCCGGGGTTGAATCTGGTAGCGGGTGAGACCGGATTTTATAGCAAAAAGCTGCGGGAGTTTTCAAAAATTCAGAAAGCGGATACAAACGTGCTTGCCTATAAAACAGGTGTATTCAGCTTTAATAAAACCGATCTGAAAAGCAGCATCAGTAAGATCAACGAAGTGTACGGCTCGCACATCATTCTGGCCAACGAGCAATTAGGAAACTGCTCCATCACGGTGAATTTTAATAACGACAAATTAGAAACCGTGATCGAGGTGATTGCCGAGTCTCTTAAACTTACGGTAACACGCAAGGATAACCAGATTATTCTTGATGGCCCTGGCTGTGATTAAACTCCAACTATGAGATTGATTCTATTGCTTGCTTTTCTTTTCTTCGCTCATTTTGGTTTTGCCCGGCAGAAAGCGCCAATTCTGGAACGTACAATTACCATCACGTTCAGCAATGAGAAACCAACCAGGGCACTCAATCAAATTTCCCAGTTAGGAAATTTCTCCTTTGCTTATAATTCTTCCATTATATCGGATACAGAGACCATCACGTTCTCATTTATTAACAAAACGGTTCGGGAAGTATTAAATGAAATCTTCAAAGGATCGATCAGCTATAAAGAAAAAAACAATCACCTTATTCTCACCAGAGCCCCTGTGAAGAAACCCACTGCATCTACCACCGTGGTGGTGATCAGCGGGTATGTGGAAGATGCCGCAACAAAAGAAAGGGTTGCTGATGCCAGTGTTTACGATAAGAAATCCATCACATCAGTAGTCACGGATGAGCACGGCCACTTCAAAATGAAACTGGATCAGAAAGACCAAACGGCTTCCATTGCTATCAGCAAAAAAGACTACAAAGACACACTAGTAACAATTACCGCTCCGGGCAATCAGTACCTGAATATTTCCATTGCTCCACTCACCAAAGATTCTGTAATCATAACCGCCGCGACTTCTTTACCCGATTCGGTAAGGGAAGAAAAGAAGCCGGAAGAGAAGCTGACGCTGCCTTACCAGGATGAACCCAATGTGCAGAACATCAGCGATACCTTGTATCGTAAAGCACAGATTTCTCTGGTCCCTTTTGTTGGCACAAATGGTCCGCTCAGTGGAAATGTAATCAATGATTATTCTTTCAATGTGTTTGCTGGCTATTCCATGGGCACACACCAAATTGAAGTGGGAGGATTATTTAACATTGATCGGGGTGATGTAAGGTGGCTGCAAATAGCAGGCATTGGAAATTTAGTGGGAGGAAATGTATATGGTATACAGGCCTCCGGATACTTCAATGTGAATGGTGGAACAACCACCGCAATACAGGCTACCAGTTTTGGGAATGTAAATTTTAAAGACTTCACAGGAATTCAGGCTTCCGGCTTTGCCAATGTTAATCTTCAATCGGTTCACGGGGTTTCTGTTGCCGGGTTTGCAAACATTACCAAGAGTTATTCGAAGGGAGTACAGGTCGCTGGCGTTGCCAACATACAAGGAGACAATTACAGTGGCTCACAGTTTGCAGGGTTGACAAACATCGCTACCCGGCGGATAGACGGATCGCAGGTAGCCGCTTTCTTTAACTATGGAAAAAAAGTAAGAGGCACACAGATCGGTGTGTTCAATTATGCCGATAGCCTTGGCGGTGTGCCTATTGGCGTTTTAAGTATAGTGAAACACGGGTATCATAAGATAGAGGTGTCTGGTGATGAGGTGTTTTATACCAATGTCGCTTTTCGTACAGGTGTTCAACAATTCTACAATTTTCTATTAGCAGGCATGCAGCCTAAGCCGTACGATAAAGCAAATACCGTATGGACGTTTGGATATGGATTGGGCACAGCGCCACGTTTGGCAAAGTGGCTCGACCTCAACATTGATCTATCGTCACAGCAGGTAAACAAGGGTGGATTTACAAAAGAACTCAGCGTGCTCAACAAAATTTATGTAGGGCTCGATTTCCATATAGTCAAAAAACTATCCATTTATACAGGCGTCACGTTAAATGGATATCTTACCAAAGCAACCTTTACGGATTATCCTGTTCTTTTCACCGATTATCAGCCCCACATTTTCTATGATCACACTTTCAACAATAACACCAATATGAAATTGTGGGTAGGTGGAAAATTAGGCATAAGAATTTTATAAATTAGGTGAATGAAGTCTGTCCTCTTATTTCTGTCTGTTTGCTTTTCTGTTGTTCTGTCTGCGCAAACCAAAGAAGCGCTAATGGAAGAAGGCCGTGTGCTGGAAGGAGAATTTAAAATTGAGGAAGCTCTGAAAAAATACGAAACGGCATTACAACAGGATGCCGACTTTGTTCCGGCATTGGTTCGTGCCAGTCGCATGACTTCCAATATTGCTGCTCACATTAAAGATCTCCCGAAAAGAAAAGAACAACTGGCTATTGCCGAAAAGTATTCCAAGCGTGCGGTGGCTTTAAATGCTGATAATCCCGATGCTCACTTTAGTTTGTTGGTTGTACTGGGGTTGCAATCGGAAATCGCCCCGAGCCCCAGAGAGAAATTAAAGGATGCCAAACTCATCAAATCAGAAGCAGATAAAATTATAAGTCTCGATCCTAAGTACGCTCTCGGTTATTTCGTATTGGGCAAATGGCATTATGAGTTATCAAAACTCACCTGGGTGGAACGTGTGGCCTGTGACCTTTTCTATGGAGGTGTACCGGAAGGTGTATCCATGGAAGAATCATTCAAAAATTTTAATATCGCCTTAAAGCTTGATCCGGATCAGATCATCATTCTTTATGGAAAAGCTGCCGCTCTGCATTACGAAGGAAAAGATCAAGAAGCCATTCGCATACTGGAACGCGCCATCACGCTTCCGCTTCGCGATGTAGATGATGAATTCCGCAAGGAAAGATGCAGGAATTTGCTCAAGGAAATCAAAGATTAAATTCCGGTACTATCCTTTAACCACGAATAGTTAATTATTCATAATTGGTGGCTATTGCCATTCTTCCATCAGTGTAATCGGCTGGTGATAATTACAAAAAATATCTGCACTTTAGCTGCCTGCAAGTTTCACCTAACTTTATGCTATGCTCCTTGCTATTGATATTGGTAATAGTGACATCACGATTGGATTGTGGAATGGAAACTCCTGGCAAAATTCGTGGCGCATCAATTCAAGAGCTGAGCTACCCGAGCTTTTCTACGGAATAAAAATCCGGGATTATTTTTTAGAAGCATCATTATCGGTAGAACAAGTAAAAACAGTGGTACTGAGTAGCGTTGTACCCGGGCTCACCGAAAAAATAAGAAGTGTAATCAAGACATTATTTCTGAGGGAACCGATTGTATTGGGGCCAGCCGTATATGAAAAACTCCCTCTTCAGGTGTTGAATCCGTATGAAATTGGTTCTGATCTGGTAGCCAATGCAGTAGGTGCTTATTTCAAATTGAAACAGACATGTATCGTGGTTGACTTTGGAACAGCGCTTACGTTCACTACGGTTTCAGGAGAAGGAAAGATAGTAGGGGTATCCATCGTGCCGGGTTTGCGCACCGCTTTACGTGCATTGTCACAAAATACAGCCAAGCTTTTTGATGTACCGCTGGAAATGCCCAAGTCGGCATTGGGCACGAGCACGGTTACCGCTATTCAATCGGGCATTGTTATCGGCTATGAAGGATTGGTTAAAAGTGTAGTGGGTGCTATTCGTAAAGAATTGAAAGTGGATTGCCCCGCCATCGCAACCGGAGGATTGTCATTTGTCATTACATCGCTGAAAGAATTTTTTCATACCGTTGATCCTCACCTCACACTGGATGGATTAAAAATTATTGGCGAAATCATCGATCAGCCTGATTACCATGGTGGAAAAAAATAATCGCGTCCATTTTACGGCTGTACTCGATCGCTTTGCGGGTAAAGGAGGATTGTATTATATCGGGGTGCCTGATCGCGTAGCCAAAACATTTACCAGCACAAAGCCTGTGCGTATGGTATGCACCTTAAATAATACGGTTGAATTTCATTGTGCCATTCGGCCCAAGGGTGGTGGTCTATTTTATATCAACGTAGCAGCAACGCACCACGCAAAAGCGAAATTAACATTGGGACAAAAGATAGCGGTGACCGTACGTCCTGATCAAAGTGAATACGGCCGTCAGATGCCCAAAGAATTAAAAGAGCTGATGGAGCAGGATGCCAACGGGAACAAACTGTTTCATGAACTCACTCCAAGCAAGCAACGTGGCATCATTCATTATGTGGATAGCGCCAAATCGATTGACAAACGGATCGAACGCGCACTGATGATGATTAATCGTTTAAAGAACAAAGCATAAACCCATCTATCGTTTTACTGAAGCTATTCTTCGGCCAGAATTAACTGGTTTTGCGCTAACTATTTTAAATCACCTGACCAATGAGTGGGGGAAAGGTTAATTCTTTTTGGTCGAAAGACTTACTTATAAACTTTTGTACGCAGGCGATTACTTGTATCCAGTTGCAACCCAAAAGCGAACTGTAGCGGCATAAACGTGAAGTATGGCTCCGAAGGTGTGGCGATATCCAGACCCAATTGAAAAACACCGTGCAGATTACCCACCAAATGAAATTTACCCGTTACGGCAGGCTCAATAAACAGCTGGTATTTCTCATCGGGCTTGATGGTTTTATTATTCGGCGCTGAAAACTCGGTGTACTTCACCCATGAAAAACGGGGTGTAAACGCCAGGTTAAAATTCCGGTTATTCGTTCCTATCGATGGTTGGAAAAAGAGGCGGTTGAATTTGCCAGTAGCAATCACATCATTATTCAAACCATAAAAATAGTATTGATCATAGTTTGTGCCTTTCCCCACTCCATATCCACCAAAGATTTCCAGGCGCGAATGTCTTTTTACTTTATAGTAGCCCAAACCGATTTCACCAAAGTCGTTTTTCCGTTTATAGTCTCCTATGGGGCTACTTTTAGTAACACTTCCGTGTGAATAGTTTCCCATCACAGCAACATGATCGGTAACCGCATACGCCACCTGCGCATCGGCACCCCCCGTTGTGGCAAACACAGCCGCTTGAAATTCACCACTTTGTTTAAATAAAGGAACATTTCGGGTATTGGGAACGTAGAGCGGCGAGCAGGAAGCTGCCAAAAGTAAAAGCAAGACGTAGCGCATAAATTGGGGGTGGTATAACTTATCTTCGCGACAAGTTTTAGTTAAATCAAGTTAAAGTAAATATACGTATGAATTTCAATACCTCCGAGATCAACACATTGATCCAATCACGCAGATCCCTATTTCCCAGAGACTATACCGGAGAGAAAGTGAGTGATGAAATTGTAAACCAGATGCTGGAGAATGCCAACTGGGCTCCCACACACAAGTTCACCGAACCCTGGCGTTTTTTTGTATTCACTGGCGATGGAATAAAGAAACTGGTGGAGTTTCAGGCGCAGTGTTATAAAGAAGTGACCACCGCAAAAGGTACATTTAAAGAAGACCGCTACAATGGAATGCTGACGATACCCACCTCATCACATATCATTGCTATTGCCATGAAGCGCGACCCCAACAAAGGATTACCTGAAGTGGAGGAAGTAGGCGCGGTGTTCTGTGCGTTTCAAAATATGCAGTTAACGGCTACCGCTTATGGCGTTGGTTGTTATTTAAGCACAGGTGGCGTTACTTTCTTTGAAGAAGCAAAACCATTCTTTAACTTAGGTAGTGATGATAAACTTTTAGGGTTTATGCACATTGGCGTACCGAAGGGAGCTGCTCCTGCCGGAAGAAGAAAACCAATTGAAGAAAAAGTGAAGTGGGTGAGATAATTTATTGATAGATTACTGATATAAATTTTTAATCGTTCCATGAATACTATTCCCGATAAGGCTGCGATTGAAGCCGCCCACGAAAGAATCAAAAATTACATTCATCAGACTTCTGTGCTTACCAGCGCAAGTATTGATGAGGAGGCCGGGTGTTCTATTTTCTTTAAATGTGAAAATTTTCAGAAGATCGGTGCCTTTAAAGCACGAGGAGCAATGAATGCCTCGCTTTCGCTTTCTGATGCGGATCGTGCAAAAGGCGTAGCCACCCATTCATCCGGAAATCATGCACAGGCACTGGCCCGGGCAGCAAAAATTCTTGGCGTAAAATCGTACATCGTAATGCCTCGCACCGCGCCCGATGTAAAGAAGAAAGGGGTTCGCGCTTTTGGAGGAGAAATATTTGAATGCGAACCAACGCTACAAGCTCGCGAGAGTACACTGGCCGATGTCATTGCCAAAACGCATGCTGCCGAAATTCATCCTTTCAATAACTATGATGTAATTGCAGGGCAGGCAACGGCAGCAAAAGAATTTTTTGAAGAAACAAAAGATCTGGATTTCATTTTAGTGCCGGTAGGAGGTGGCGGTCTGTTGAGCGGAACTGCTTTGGCAGCTAAATATTTTTCTCCGAAGACAGTGGTCATTGCCGGAGAACCTGCCGGTGCGGATGATGCTTATCGCTCCATGAAAAGCGGGAAGATCGAACTCTCCCAATCCAACTCGGTGGCAGACGGTTTGCTTACCTCATTAGGAGATAAAACTTTTCCTTTGATCAAGGAAAATGTGAAAGAAATCATCACTGTAACCGATAAGGAAATAGTGAATGCCATGCGCCTGATATGGGAGCGATTAAAAATAATTGTGGAGCCATCGTGCGCTGTGCCTTTCGCTGTGGTGTTGAAAGAAAAAGCAAAGTTCGCGGGTAAAAAAGTAGGTATTATCCTTTCTGGTGGTAATGTTGACCTCGCCAGAGCATTCAAGTTATTCTCTGATTATTAGTTTAAGTAGCCCACTGGCGGCGCGGATGTTCACCGGATTCGTGTCGCTTTTGTGCGAATATCATTTTGAAAAAAGAAAGTAAATACTTCATCGCCATCATTCCTCCATCACCCATCTATGAGGAGGCCCTTGCGTGGAAGCATTTTTTCAAGGACAACTATCAAAGCAAGGCATCACTCAACTCGCCCCCACACATTACACTGCACATGCCCTTTCTGTGGAAAGAGGAAAAGGAAAAAGTGTTGATTGAAAAACTGGATGCGTTTTCCAATGGTAGTTCCTCACTCACTATTCAACTCAATAACTTCAGTTGCTTTGAGCCGCGCGTCATTTTTATTGACGTGGTGAAGACGGAAGAACTGGCTTTTCTGC
>JAHEZH010000070.1 GCA_023251155.1 Flammeovirgaceae bacterium
TAATCAATAAATATTTCTATAAACCGCTGAACCCAAATTGGGCATCAAGCTCAAATCGATAAATTCGCTTATTAATCTCTTATGGAAAATTTTATTGAAGCAGCATCTGTTGAAGTAAGAAGTACAGATGTTCAGGAAATTATTAGTCAAGTCCCCTCTGGAATAGTCCGTTGGGGAATGGCTGCATTGCTTGGCGTAATGCTTGGCCTAGTTGGTATTTGTTGGTTCGTCCAGTATCCTGATGTCCTTCATGCCACGGTCGTTGTAACTACGACCGATCCCCCTTATACATTTGTTTCAAGGGCCAGCGGACATCTCGTGCTCTTAAAAAAGGAAAACGAACCGATAAAGATGGGAGAGCTGTTTGCTTACATAAGAACGTCAGTTAATCTATCTACAGTTGCACTTTTAGAAAGGCAAGTAAAGGAATCAACATTATTCTCCGTTACTGATTTTGCTGAAACCCTGGGCGAGTTTGAATCCGATTATGGTCAACTACGTAGCGCGGCTCTTAATGTCCAACTCCTCAAAGAGAATGCCTCATTTCAAAATCAAATCAGGCAACTTCAAAAACAAAAGTCGACTTATTTGAGATTGCAACGCACGCTACAGCGGCAAGAAAAACTTGCTCGTCAGGAACTTCTTTTGGCCCGTGAAAAATATAAAATGGATTCTCTTTTATATAGCCAACAGGTATTAGCTACGCTTGAATTCAATAAGGAGAATGGAGCATGGATTCAGCAACAAAGAAGTTACGGTAACGTGGAATCTTCTTTAATCAATAATGAATTGCAAATAGATCAATTAAGCAAGCAGATAAGCGATCTTGAGATTCAAGAAATAGAGGAAGGCCAGAAGTTGGACGCCATTTTTAACAATAGTAAAAAAGTACTCCAGGCGCATATTGATAAGTGGAAAGAAAGTTATTTATACATCGCACCGATGGAGGGAAAAGTAGCATACATTGGCTTGCTGGATACAGAGATGTTTGTAGATGTTTTGCGTCCGGTTTTTTCTATTCTACCTATGAAGGAATCGCTAATTGCCAGAGCAGAGCTTCCGCTGCATAATTCAGGAAAAGTAAAAGAAGGTCAGAAAGTAAATATTCGATTGGAGAATTATCCTTACGAACAGTTTGGTATTGTAAATGGCATAGTCAGTGCAATTTCTCTTGTACCCAATGAAAAGAAATACCAGGTATCAATCTCTTTGCCAAATGGATTACAGACAAATCAAAATAGAATCCTTCCTTTTAAACAGCAATTGTCAGGGACAACGGAAATTATAACGGAAGAATTAAGATTAGTAGAACGATTTTTCTATCAATTTAGGAAATTGATCACAGCGTCTCCATCTTAATAATAATTCAAAGTCAACGCCTCTGTTCAATTAGTTCTTCTTCTTTTAGGCGGACTTTTCTTATAACTATTATAAAATAGGTCAAGTAAGATTTGGTATTGCCATTAATGATTAGCCCTTCTGCTTCCGTCCTGTTCTGCAAGACGGAACTAGGAGAATGAAATAGAATGTTTATTTTTTGAATTTATTTTCAATCCATAGATATGAAATTACGTTAGGTATACACTAAATTTAATTTATGAAGGTTCACGGTGAATCATTCATTAAATAAATTTATCCCATGTTAAAATCAAACCTAATGCAAGCGCTCACTAAAGATGAGCAAAGAAAAATCATCGGTGGAAAAGCTGATACTTACAACTGCACGTCAACGCTTCCAGGTTGGCAGCCTTACAACTGGCAATGTGCTACTCCTGCAGGGAACGGATCTGATGGATGTGCATCTTCAAATCCTCTTGGTTCAGGTGCAACAACCACCTGCACAAAAGCAATAGCACCAGAATAGTTTGATAGTAAGACAATCGGGCTTATTGTCCAATTGTCTTACTACTATTCACTACAAATTCACATTCTCCAATAGGATGGTACTCTTCAGAAGTTATATTTTTTCTGATTGCCGTTATGATTAGATCACATCGACACGAGTGAAGTGATTCTTCTTTAAATTCAATTTTCACCTGTCCCACCTGTCCTGGGTGTTTATTTCTATAAACAAGGATTCCCTTCTCTATCACGGTGTTTTCTTTTCGAAGTTCATAGTGATATTCCAGTAATGAAGGATCAATCGCCAAATTACTCGGCACTACATAGAAGGAATGCTTTTGCTTGTCTGTCTCTTCAAATGAAATCCATTGATAAAGTTTAGTAAGTGCACCGGGTATGGGTTCTTTGAAATTGACCTTGGCCAGAAAGACACCTGTCAATCCAGCCATTGTACTATTCAAACTGCGTGAAAAAGCAAGATTGTTAATTTCTTTGGGTGGTTTATCGGATTTAAATATTAAGGGCGTTACAAATGAATTATTCAGATGACTTTTAAGTGTTACTGAATCTAATGGAAAACGATCAAAAGAGAGCACGTGTGATGTTTGTTTCTTGGAGGACTCATTCCAATTTCCAGCAATATGAACCGCTTTCCAGAAGTTATATTCCTTATTAATCGTTTCAAGCTGATTATATAATTTTTCACTTGAATTCGCATACCACGCAATGATAGATGGATGATTTTGCAAAATTGAAAATTGGTTTCTTAGCTGTTGAGCGCCTCCATCAAGTTGTTCTTCGAATTCGACAATAACAAAGATTCCATGCTCATCGCATAGTTCAATAAATTCTGGGATCAACAATCCTGGTTTCAACAAAAGAGCGTTGATGTTGTTATTTTTTAATCTGATTATCTCTTTTTCGAATTCTTGTGTATCAATAGTTGTTGGTACATTCAACTTGTATTCTACACCTTTTAACTTAACAATTTTTTTATTAAGAAGCAGCCTGTCTTTCTGATAGCTTATGTTTCGAAATCCTACTTTGAAACTAAACACTTCAAGTATCTCATCTTCATTATCTTTCACCTGAATGGTTACGCGATAGATATTCGGAGTTTCATCGGTCCACGCCTTTACACCTTTTACACGACAACCGAATGAGTAGTACTGATTTTCAAACGCTTGCAATGAATCAAGATAAACACCTCTGTTTTTGTCCGTGATTTCATACTCTTTTGCAATAAGATTAATGTTGTTGATATCATAAAGTGACACCTTGTATCGCAATTTATTTTTCTTTTGGGATGAGAAATTCTGTTTTTTAACGTTGATGTATAGCCATGGTTCTCCGTTGATGAAATATCCGTTAGGGTTAAGCTCAGTTAAATGAACATCTCCGATTGTATATATGTAAGCACATTGTAATGGCGAAATTGTGCTTAAAGTCTGGACAGCGATACGAACTGAATCACTAGAACTACTTTTGATTATGGCCCACTCATTGGGTACTCCAACTATGGGTTGGAAATCGGATTGAAGTGTGTCATTAATAAATACTTCGTAATTTTTCTCTTGGGCAGGAATATGTAGAACTATTTTGTTTTTTACCCAGTTGGCTGGAATTAAAATAGTTGTTGTAAACCGTGTCTTACTGGATTGTTGATTTTTCTTATCTGTGCTTTCGTTCAATGAGATGACAAAAGAGGAAGCTTTTGCCTTAAATGTTAAGGCTTCATTTTCATTCAAAAAAGGAACATGTGAACTGTAGAATGCAAAATTGCGTTCCTGAGCAAATGAATATACAGATAATAGAAACGAATACAAAAACAGGACGCTTCGAACGTAATAATTTGAAACAGGCAAATGTGAGATCATTTCAGGGTAAATAATGGTGGGTATTCTTTATTAACCTCCTGCAACTTCGCTCTTCCAATGGCTGCCTGTTATAACCATTACCACCCTTTGTGGAAATTAACTCATCATTGTCAATGCGGCTTTTCTCGAAATTCAACCAGAGATAACTTTGCTTGCTATAATAATAGGACTTGTTGATGCGAGAGAAATCGATGGAAGCACCTAATTCTTTCATCTCTCTTATATTTTCTTTAAGAACACTAACTGATATACCCAGCTGTTTAGCAAATTCTTCGGCTGTTCCCGTTGATTTATTCTGAATAAGTTCATCCATTTTTTTTAATCTGCCGATATACTTGACCAAACTCATTTTATAGATGATTTTAAAAACTTACTCACCAAGTTCTAGTTGGTTTTTCACCAATTCGTAATATTTCCCTCTAGTAGATGTAAGATCCGAATGTGTTCCAATCTCTGCAACCTTTCCATTTTCCAGCACTACAATCTGATCAGCATTTTTAACTGTACTCAACCGATGAGCAATGATGATTACCGTTTTATTCTTAAAGAATATATTAAGGTTATTCATGATTACCTTTTCATTATTTGCATCGAGGGAGCTGGTCGCCTCATCAAAAAACAAAACTTCCGGACTTTTGTAAATAGCACGGGCTATTAGAAGACGTTGCTTCTGCCCTTGGCTCAGCCCTACACCATTCATTCCTATCTGGGTATTGTATTTTAAAGGCAGACCTTCGATGAAGTCTTTAATATTTGCAGTGGTTACAGCGTAAATGAGTTTAGTAAGATCAATAACGTCAGGAGTGGATAGAGCAATGTTTCTGGCAATAGTATCTGAAAAAATGTATCCCTCCTGCATTACCATGCCGCATTCCTTCCGCCATTCGGTATGGCTTAAATCTTCCAGGCCAATACCACCTAACAGGATTTTGCCTGATGTGGCGGGATAGAATTTCAGGAGTAATTTCATCAACGTTGTCTTTCCGCTACCACTTGCACCTACGATCGCAGTCACTTTCCCTTGAGGAATGATTAGATCAATGCCGTCAAGTACCTTGGGAGAGTTAGGACCCTCATATTGAAATGAAAGGTCCTGAATGATCATCGTCTTGCTAGGCGGAAGGCCATGATATGAAAAAATATCCTTGCGGTTCTTTTCCTCGTTATCTAACAGGTGAATTTCACTAATGCGATCCAGGCTGATTTTTGCATCTTGCCATTCACGCGCAAATACTACAAACTCATTCACTGGAGAGTTTAATTGGCCGATGATATATTGCACAGCCAGCATCATACCAAGTGTCATACTTCCATCCATTACGGCCAATGCAGCCATAACAGTGACAATCATGTTTTTTGATTCATTCAAAAAGAGTGCACCTGCATCTTGCCATTGCTGAAGCCGGGTACTTGAAATATTTATTCTGAATAACTTCGCCTGAATGCGCTCCCATTCCCATCTTTTCTGTGTCTCACAATTGTTCATCTTGATTTCACTCATGCCCTGTATAGTCTGAATCAAACTACTTTGATTGTGGGCTGTTTCCTGGAAACGTTTATAGTCTAAAGCTTCCCTTGACTTTAAAAACACTATAATGTAAAACACATATACTGTACTGAAGCCCAGGAATACCATAAAGATGGCCATATTGTAAATGGCCAATACAATCCCAAATAAAATCAGATTAAAAAACGAGAAGAGAATATTTAGCGAAGAAGTACTAAGAAACCTTTCTATACGTGAGTGATCTTCCACTCTTCGCAGAATGTCCCCAATCATCTTTCCCTCAAAAAAAGAGATCGGTAGCTTGAATAATTTGTTGAGAAAGTCAGAGATGATAGATATGTTGATCCGTGTGCTGAGGTGTAATAATATCCACCTGCGAATAAAATCAACAGCAGTACGACTAAAAAACAACATCATCTGTGCCATCAACACCAGATAAATAAAACGAATGTTTTGTGTATTGATACCAATGTCGACAATGGACTGTGTCAGAAATGGAAGTGCCAATTGAATCAAACTTCCGGTTATTAAACCAAAGACCAATTGAACTATTAACTTACGATGCTGACGTAGATAGCCGAGCAGGTAAATAATGCTTCTCTTCTTCAGCCCGACCGTGCTGTCCTTATGTTCGAAAAAGTCCGGAGTTGTTTCGAATAGGAGTGCGACACCTTTTTCTACACCGTTCTCCTTCGCAGACAACCATCCCTTGCAAAAATCTTCTTCTGTATAGGTTAACAATCCTGAAGCAGGATCTGCGACATATACTTTTTTGTTTTTTATTTTATACACCACCACGAAATGTCGCTGATACCAATGGACAACCGCAGGTAATGGAGCTTGCTCTTTGAATTTCTCATAAGGTATTTTAACACCAATCGTACGAAGTCCAATTTCTTCCGCAGCATCACTTATTCCAAGCAAGGAAACACCTTCCCTTGTTATGAATGATTTCTTTCGTAGTTCTTGAAGTGTATAATGTCGCCCGTGATACTTGGCGATCATTTGCAGGCAGGTAGGCCCGCAGTCCATTTGGTCATGCTGGGCAAAAAAGGTAAATTTATTAGTTAACAAGACTGAATAAATGGAGTTAATGTAGCTGCGTTAAAAAAGTCACCCATCAGCGAAAAATTTATTTTACTTATTGATTAAGTAACGTAACGAATAACTATTTATCCAAATTATATATTTCATCACGTAATCAATCAATAGAACCTCAAAAAAATAAATAGTGACGTCTCATTCCAATGCTATTGGAATGAAGTTGAATGAATGATGCTAAAAACATATTTCTATAATGTGTTGTATGATTTTGAAAAATCGGACGATGATTAAAAATCTTATTTTTTATTGAGCTATGTTGTCGTTCATAAGGCAAACTGTCGCATTCCTTTCAATAGTAGATTGCATTATAGTTTTTGGAAGACAGTTGTCAAAATATTGGACTATTTTGAACATGATTACTGAAAAGGAAAGAGTATCAAGAGTGGCTTGAAAAAGAAAGTTCGCTCAAGAATGATCTTAGCCATAATATCGCTTATCATTTTAATTACTAGATTGATCATGTTTATCCAGATTGATTATCTATGATTTACTTTCTGACGGTTTATAACCAATCGTTTAGTCTTTCTTTTATAGTAGTAATTTTTCCCTTAGCGTCTATGCACCCCAGTTCCCCCTTTTCAATGACTTGAAAAACTTTACAGGCAGGAGTTTGCCCGTAAATAAGAGTGAGCGAGGATAATAGAAACGATAAGGTGCTATACTTTGTAATCTTAGCGTAATCGATTTCTGTTGAAAAAAATCGACAATTGTTTAATGTAATTCATGAACATTAGTAACCCATTATTTAATTTTTTTTTTTAAGGTAGTAGAGGTGAAAATATTGAATAAAAATTTTAATTTGAATTACCTAAAAACCTGAACATCATGAATTGCTCTTCTTTGAGGAATTACTTTATCGGTGATTCCATTTCAAATTTCTATTCTGAAAACTCTTTTGTTGATCGTAATCATCAAATTGGTCAGCTCTACCGCGGAGCGTTATTTCTACTATTTTATTTGATGGAGTTGATATTAAGTTAACGCCAGCGCGTTTTAACAAAAGCTGATCACAGTTCCGCCTAACCCTTCTTAAATAAATCGAATATATACGTATACGTTGTTCTAATTTATGACAAGAATTAAATTGGCTATTGTTGACGATAATGAATCGTTTAGAAATGCAATTGTTAGATTGATGCGTCTTGAACCAGACTTCGATGTGATTATTGAAGCAGGTAATGGTGTCGATTTGCTGGAACGTCTTCAGTCCCTCTACCCGGACATTATTATCATTGACATCAGCATGCCTCTTGTGGAAGGTGTAGACGTAACTACAAAAATAAGAGAGACATATCCCCATCTAAAGTTGATTGCTTACTCTAGGTATGACATGGAAGAGAATGTTATAAAGCTCATCATTCACGGAATGAAAAGTTTTGTAGGTAAAGAGGACGAACCTGAAGAGCTTTTCCTCGCCATTAGAGTAGTGCAAAGCGGCAATGTGTATATGACCAATCGTGTCGCTCAAATCATACAAAAAAATCTGAGGACCTCGTTTAAAGAGAAATGCCCATACGAGTTAACTGATATAGAACGTATCCTGTTGAACGGTATTAATAATGGTCTGTCGAGTACGCAACTCGGAGACATGGTTTGTAAGAGCCCACGTACAGTTGAGAAGTACATCGCAGACATGTATAAACGCTTTAGAGTTACCAATAAAGTAGAGTTGATTAAACTAATCTCTACCTGGGAAATGGAAGATGTGTCTAAGTAAGAGATATTTCTCTTTTGGTTCGTCCAAAAAATAGTAAATCTACTATGGATATAGCGTAATTCTACGATTGATTCTTCTGATTGGGTACAATAACCTTGTATTAAGGAACAGCAGTCCGAAAGAAGTAGAATCAAAACATGAAAATCTATCCCTATGAAACGTAAAATAGATCTCACTCTTACAGCTTTTGAAAAAATCTCAGAATCCAAAGGCCAGACATTAATTGGAGGCTTCTCTCAAAGTTTTACTATTGACAGAGGCAGCTTAGATCTTGCGGCAGCCAATAATTGTAAGGGGGGAAATTGTGCGGTTCTTTGTGGTTCTAACGTAGGATGTAACGCTAAGGAGGGATGTGGTGCGACATTGTAAACAAATTCTTTAGATAAAAACTACTACTATGAAAAAAGTAATCATTGCGTTAGAGGATTTTGAACGCGTGTCTAATTCACAAGGAAATGTATTAGTAGGAGGATTTTCTGCTAGTTATTCGGCACCATCAGTTGAAACCAATTTTGCCTTTGCCGATAATAATTGCAAAGGAGGAAACTGTACCCAGGGTTGCGGTGGTAATACCGGATGTAACACCGTTGATGGATGTGGCGTAATCAAATATAACTAACTCCTAAACACTTTATACAAAATGAAGAAGCTTACACTCATGCTCGAAAATTTTGAGAACATCTCGGAAGGTCAAGGAAAGAAATTGGTCGGAGGTTTTTCTGCAAGCTTTTCTATTGACCTGTCAGGGGAATATGCAGCTGCAGCATCCAATAACTGTAAGGGTGGAAATTGTGCAGAAGGTTGTGCAGGAAATACCGGCTGTAATGTAGTCGCGTCTTGTGGGGTGAAATTTGTCTAGACTGATATGTCAGATATCTTTGAAGTCCTATTGGATACCCAGAACAATACTTTGGTAAGAGGATTTTGTTCAAGGAGATTACCAATAATAAATCACAGGAAATAGTATCATTTATTACAAATAATTGTAAAAGCATAAACTGTGCTTCCAGTGATGGAGATAATTGGGGATTTCAGTAACTTCTAAATACCTTATAAATGAAAAAAGGAATAGGAAACTTGAAAGCTTTGAGCGGATTTCTGAAGCTTGAAAAAAAATAATGACTGACGGTTTTCTACTAGTTTTTCTATTTCTTCGATGGGATTTTTTAGTGTAAAAGCAGCTAATAATTGCAAAGGAGGGAATTGTGTGCAAAACTGTGCCTGCAATACAAAAGCAGGTTGTGGTGTTCAGTAGACTACAGCTATTAACATAATCATTCCTTTAGAGCTTGAAATCGTAACCTGAAAATTCAGGTGCCATTGATGTTGTAGAATTTTCGACCTTGCTAAGAATCAACAAACTAAATAATGTATATGAAAAAAATGACCGTGATGCTTGAAGGCTTCGAAGGTATTTCGGAAGTTCATGGGAAGATGTTGGTAGGTGGTTTTTCTGTCAGCTTCTCTTCCAGAGAATCCAAAGACCTAGTTATGTATGCCAATAATTGTAAAGGAGGAAACTGTGTAACCGGCTGTGGAGGAAACCAGGGATGTAATACCGTGGCAAACTGTAAATGTGAAACTGTAGAGCTCGCATAATAAGGCTGCAGATACAACCCATGTTAAATTAACTTGGTCGAAAGTACATGAAAAAGCAAAGTGTTCCCGCTATTGAAAGCTTTGAAAAAAAGTCAACTTATCAAGGAGGCAAGAGCCTGCCTACTGAGCATACTTTACGTTCGAATAGTTCAGCTGGCAACATACAATGCACGATTAATTTGCCTTTGCCCACCGACTAAAATCAATAAATATATTTTATGCTAAAGAATAAGTTTTTTTCGTTGCAGGATTTTGAAATAGTTTCAGAACCTCAAGGTGCCCAACTATTGGGAGGATTTTCCAAAAGTTTTTCCATTCGCATTCAGGTTGAAGAGGCGGCATTTGCAAACAATTGCAGAGGTGGCAATTGCATACAAGGTTGTGGTGGTGATAATAATGTAATCTGTAACAATAAAGTAGGTTGTGGTGGTGCACAATAATATGCGATTAGTGTATCCATTGAAATGATAAGGGAAGGCACCATCAAGCAGCCTTCCCTTTCTATTTATTTACCGAACAGAAATATAAATATGAAGTATAGCCAGTTTAATTCAATCGAATTATTTGATAACCGATATCATCTATACAATTCGTTCACTCAAAAGTTTATTGTTATTGATGAGGTTCTTAAAGATATGCTTGAAGCGGCAATTGTGGAAGGCATCGATGGGTTGGAAGAATATCATCCTGATTTTTATTCCTACCTGAAATCTGAAGAGTTTCTTGTTCCTAGTGAGGTGGACGAAGTTCAGAAAGTAGTAGCTCTTTCAAAATCGGTCGATGAGAACAATCATACTTTCCTCTTGACTATCAACCCAACGATGAATTGTAATTTTAAATGTTGGTATTGCTATGAAACACATATTAAGAAGTCAGCTGTTACTCCACAAATGATTAATAAAATTGGTTTGTTTATGGAGAACACAGCCAGCAAGAGCGGGTTGAGGTTTTTTAGTCTTGCGTTTTTTGGAGGAGAACCTCTTTTGTATTTCAAAAGAGATGTTGTTCCCATAATTCTAAAAATGCAGGAAGTATGTATTAAAAATGAGGTGGACTATTCGGTTGGATTTACTACGAATGGATATCTTGTAGATGATGATTTTATTGAATTCTTCAAGATCAATAATATGATCCCTTCGCTGCAAATTACCTTGGATGGGTATAAAGAAGAGCATGACAAGGTTCGATTTGTAAATGCATCAAAGGGTTCGTATGAAGAAATTATCACAAATGTGAAGAAGCTATTGCTCAATTCTTTTCCTGTTAGGCTTCGGATTAACTACACCACAGAAAATCTGCCTAACTCTTACAAAATAGCCAGCAAATTTAATGATATACCCAAAGAGGTGCTTGAGCGATATCTTGTCATGGATCTCCATCGTGTTTGGCAAGATTCAAAAAATGACGATATCAACTGGACCGTAAACAAAGTGGTTCAGGAGGTGAAAAAGGAAAATGTCCCTATCGAGCATATGCAACTGAATAACGTCAGGGACTCTTGCTACGCGGACAAAAGGAATAGTGTAGTAATCAATTATAACGGTGACTTGTTTAAATGTACTGCCCGTGATTTTACTACTGTAGGAAGAGCCGGATACTTGGATGAAGGAGGAAGACTGGTCTGGGAGAACGATTACCTCGAAAGAAGAATGAATGCCAAGTTTAAGAATAAGCCATGTCAGACTTGTCGATTGATGCCTCTCTGTAATGGCGGATGTTCTCAACACGCTATGGAAGCCGCAGAGAAGGGCATTGAATATTGTGTTTTTTCTGGAGATGAAGAACAGAAGTCAATTATTATCAAAGCCAAGATTGAGGAGATTATTGAATCATTGGAGTTAAATGAAGTTTAAATTCATCAATCAACTTGAGAGCAACGACTGTGGGCCGGCATGTCTGGCAATGGTGTCTCAGTTTTATGGGCAGCAGATTGACTTGAAAGCTGCCAAGCAAATTTGTGAGATTACGAGAATGGGTGTGTCTGTGCAGGATATACTAGATGGAGGTAACAAACTTGGTTTTAAAAGTTTTGGATTAAAATTAACGCTACAAGAACTAGACCAGATTCCTCTTCCTGCTATCTTATTTTGGAAACAAGATCATTATGTTGTCTTAAAAGAAATTGTTAAGAAGCAGAATCGGACCATTTATCACATAGCCGATCCAGGTTACGGAATTACTGAGATTGAAGAGGAGCTGTTAGAAAAAGAGTGGTTGGGAAATAATTTGAAGGGCGTATGCTTGGCATTTCAAGTGGAGGATCAGCTTCCGCTCGTGGGCGAGTTGGTAACCGCCCCGGTTCAGACCAATATACTTGTACGTCACTTGACTGATTTTGTCAGAAAGAACAAAGTTAAATATGCTCTATCCGTTTTTTTATTGGTTATAGGACTATTCTCTAATTGGGTCATTCCAATTTTATTTCAAAAAGTGATTGATGATGGAGTGCTTGCAAAATCGCTTCATGTTGTATTCGTTCTATTGCTTGCACAGTTTGGTTTATTTCTAGGTAATTTTTGTTCACGACTCTTTAGCGACTTCCTGTTGACGAAATTCAATTTTCAACTTTCCATTTCTTTAAAGGAGAGTTTTTTATACAAATTGATCCGGCTTCCTATCAACTACTTTGATACGAGGCTCAATACGGATACCCTTCAACGATTATCCGATCTTACCAAACTGCAAAGTTTCTTAACCTGGAAAGGGTCAAGCTTTCTGATTAATGCATTAAACTTATTAGTGTTTAGTTTAATCCTGCTTTACCTGGACACGCTGATATTTGGAATTTATTTGATTTTAGGTTTAGCTTCCATTGCGTGGATTTCGTTGTTTTTAAAGCAACGTGCCTCCCTGGAGTACTCAATGTTTATTCGTCAGTCAGAGAATAGTAATAATTTATATGAATTTGTCATGAACAT
Organism: Flammeovirgaceae bacterium; assembly: GCA_023251155.1. Taxonomy (GTDB): domain Bacteria; phylum Bacteroidota; class Bacteroidia; order Cytophagales; family Cyclobacteriaceae; genus ELB16-189. The sequence continues at coordinate 12,565 of JAHEZH010000070.1, forward strand.
GCCCGAGATAAAAGTCAATCAGGCACACCATACTATTATTTCAAGAATTACTTCTCTTCAGGATAAACTAAATAAACTAGAGCTCAAGTCGTTGTATTTAAACATGTATCAGCTTTCGGGAGCCAATTTTATTATGAAGTTGATGGAGCTGATGGTGATGGCTCTTTGTGCATTTATGATAGTTAACGGACAACTAACAGTAGGTGTATTATTGAGCATCTCTTATATTCTTGGACAGTTAAGTGGGCCAATGATCAATCTAATCAATAACATTCGTGATGTGCAGGATGCGAAAATTTCAAATGCTAGAGTAGAGGATGTTTACAACGTCAAGGATGAAGTGGATGGAATAGCTGAAACTCGCGATGGAAGAGTGGAGATGGAAGATATAATATTGGAAAATGTATCTTTTAAATATCCTGGAAGCTTTAATCCGTTTGTTCTGAAGAAGCTTTCTTTTGTTATTCCCAAGAATAAAATTACAGCGATTGTCGGAACAAGTGGCAGTGGAAAAACAACACTTATGAAATTACTCATGCGATATTATCATCCGAATGAAGGCGCTATTTCATTTGGTCAAGAGGATTTCAGCAAGTTGTCTCTTGTGTCTTGGCGGAAGAATTGTGGAGTGGTGTTACAAGATGGACATATCTTTTCTGGGTCCATTCAATACAATATCACATTGTGCGAAACGGACGATGTGGATCCGGAGAGACTATTCAATGCAGTGCGAATAGCTTGCTTGGATCAGTTTATTGACTCACTTCCCCAAGGGATGGAAACTAAAATTGGAAATATTGGAATACCTCTTAGTGGTGGCCAGAATCAGCGAGTTTTGATTGCGAGAGCAGTTTATAAAGATCCGGAATTTATTTTCTTCGACGAGGCAACCAGTTCGCTTGATGCCAATACAGAAAAGAGCATTTTAAATAATCTTGCTGCCTTTTTTAAAGGCAGGACTGTCGTTGTCATTGCGCATCGATTAAGTACTGTAAAAAATGCTGACCAAATTATCGTGATGGAATCTGGTGAAATTGTGGAGTTTGGAAATCATTTCGATCTGATTAACGAAAAAGATAAGTACTACTCTTTAGTCAAAAATCAATTGGAGCTTGGGAATTGATATTCCTTGTATTTTTTATATATTGGTTTAACCTTTAATATCCAGATATGAAAGCTACTTTTATCTTCACTTTAACCTTGCTTATAAACATGGAAACGATTTATGCCCAGACAAAGGCGGAGCGAGTAAGAAAAATTGAAATTGCCAGTTTGATAATTGATTCTCAAACCTTAAAGCCGCTAGAAGGCGCAGCAATTTATGACGGCAAAGGACAATTGTTGGCTACTACAAATTTAGAAGGGTATTTTAAAACTACTGTGGCCTATCTTGGAGAGGGTGATATCAAGTTTGATTTTAAAGTAAAGAAGGATGGTTATGCCGTACTTAAGCAAGAGGAGCACTGGGGTAACCTTTCAGGTCCCTTGCACGCTATTTTTTATTTGGGTTTAAAGGGTAATAAATCTGATATGGATTCCTTTTCTGAAATGGAAACGGATGTTTCTGATTTGTCTTTTGAGTCAGTTAGTAAGAACTATCTGAACGTAAGTGAAGATATTGTTCTGGAGCAAAAGATTGAAGTCGCCAAGAAAAAAAATGAGAAAGTGTTTTTTCAAATTGGCAACAGTTATTACCTCGTGAATGAAGGTGGTTGGCTCAAGTTGAATACTAAAGACGATAAAGTTCAAATCGCTGGGGGAAAGATAGTTTCTGCTGACCAGGTCAATGCGGTAGTGAAGAGAAAGAACATTACAGGAATGACACCCCTTGCCTCCGGAGAGGCTGCATTTGGAATCAGCACTAATTGATTTCTCTTCTAATCAATATCTAACCTCTGGCTTTCTGGTGGGTTGATCTTTTTTATTTATACGAATTATGTTTAGCAATTATTTGAAAATCATTGCGCGATCAATTCTGCGTAATAAAACACTTGCGTTCTTAAATATTTTCGGATTAGCCGTTGGTTTGTCCGGTTTTATTCTGATCCTTTTGTTTGTGCGTTATGAGTTTAGTGTTGATAAGTTTAATGAAAAACTGGATCGCCTTCATTTAGTAGTACGAGATTCCTACTTCGGTGACGAGACTTACCAGTTCATGCCTGTTCCTTATCCTTTCAAAGATATGTTAGTCCAAGAGTTTCCTGAGATTGAGAAAGCAACACGTATTGATTCTTGGAATAAGTTTGTTTTTAAATATAAGAATACCTTATTCGAAGAATCGGTTGTTCTTGCGGACAAAGAAATTTTTGATATGTTTACTTTTTTCTTCATTGAAGGAAATAAAAATAGCCCGTTAAGTGGGAAGTTTGATGTAGCTATTTCTAAACATATTGCGGATAAATATTTTCCTGGCGAATCTGCGGTTGGCAAGGTAATGCAGGTGAGTGGAAAATTTGATTTCACAGTTTCTGCGGTATATGATAATCTTCCAATATTTTCGACATTGAAGCCGGACATCATTCTGCCATTTGATTTTTTAAGTGCCCTCGGGTATGATTTAACTAACATGAGTAGTAATGCCTGCATTACGTATTTATTGTTGCAGGAGGGAACTGACGTTAAGTCATTTGAAAAAAAACTGAAGCCTAGACTTGGTAAAGAACAAACCAGTGATAAACCGGATGAGCTTTTTCTTCATCCGGTGAAAGATTATTATTTACATAAATTTCATTACTCTGGCGGGCTGATTGAAACCGTTTATGTCTTCGCTGCGATAGGTTTTGGAATTTTACTCTTAGCAGGTGTGAATTACGTGAACCTAGTGACAGCCCGTGCAGCTACTCGTGCCAAAGAGATTGGAATTCGAAAGACGATAGGAGCTCCTAAGTTGCAGCTGATTAATCAATTTCTCGGAGAGTCCATTTTTTTGACCGTGCTGGCACTAGGGTTTGCTATTCTATTGGTAGAAGGTACTTTGCCTTTTCTTAATCCATTGCTGAACAAAAAACTGTCTATTGATTATAGTGATATTGTTCTGATAGGTACTCTAATTGGGATTGCTCTAGTTACAGGACTGGTAGCAGGGATCTATCCAGCATTTTATTTGGCAAAGCTTTCTCCTTCGTCAGCATTACAACAAACCTGGAAGTCAAGAGGAAGCTCATTTAAAAGTGTATTGGTCGTATTTCAATTTGCAGTTTCCATTGCTTTGATTGTATCATCAGTGCTGCTCAATAAACAATTCAATTATCTTATTCACTTGCCAGTTGGATTTGATAAGGATAATATTTTTTATTTCAAGATGGAAGATGAGGCCATTAACCAGTATGCGCGATTGAAGAAAGAGTTTAGCGAACTTGTTTCTGTTGAAAGTGTCTCGTTATCTAGTCACTTACCCCTACAAATTGCATGGAACGGTGGCGGATTTGATTGGGAAGGTAAAGATCCAAATAATGATGTGTTGATTTCTTTTACGCAGACGGACGATAATTACTTAAAAACCTTTTCAATCCCCCTAATAGAGGGCAGGTATTTTAGAGAAGGTGAGCAAGTTGATGATACCGTAAATCATATTTCAAAGGTTGTTATCAATAAGAATTTGAAAGAGCTTACCGGTTTTAAAAACGCAGTTGGAAAATATCTACGAAGCGGTGATCAGCAATACGAGATCATAGGCGTGGTGGATGATTTTAGTTTCTATGGTAATCGAGGCAAATCGGGCCCGCTGATGATAACGTACGAACCAGTTCAGTTGAGCTATGGATTTATTAAGTTTCATGGTTCTTCAACTACAGTTAGAGAACAATTGGAAAAGAAGTATGCAGCAATGTTTCCTAACTATCCTCCAAATTTTAATTTGGTGAACGACTGGTATGAGAAAGGATTTAGTCTCACAGCAAGTAGCGCAAGTATCTATAACTATTTTACAGGGCTTGCAATTGTTATTTCCTGTCTTGGGTTGTATGGATTGGCTTCTTATATAGTTGAACAGCGGAAGAAGGAAATCAGTATTCGTAAGGTCTTGGGAGCAAGTACGTCTCGAGTGCTCTTTCTCTTGCTAAAAGATTTTGGTCTTTGGATATTATTAGCCAATGTGATCGCGATTCCGGTATCTTGGTATTATTCCACTATTTTATTAGAGAAGTATACCTATCGGACCGAGGTTTCAATTTGGATTTATGTCGTGGCTATTGCCGCTTCGGTGATTATAGCAACCATTACGGTTTTTGGACAGGTATTTAGAACAGCAAATCAAAATCCTGCAGAAATCCTGAAGCTAGAATAACGTTTGGGATAACCATTGTAGAAATTCCGCGGAGTGAGATCACAAATTTTCGTGTTAAGCTCACCGCTATGCTTTAATGATATTCAGTGATTTCTCTTTTTTTTGCATAGCACAAAAAAAATGGTCAACCCGATCGGGATCTCCATTGTGAACCCTTTCTTAATTTATAACGGCATTTATTTTTTGCCAGAGTGCATCATCAAATCCGGAAAGTGCGAAGTTTGGGTTTGCTGGGTCAGAGGCATCACCCATTCTTATTACGACCATATTTTTGCTCGGAATGACATAGATACGTTGATCGTCTGCACCCATTGCGGCATACATGTCAGCCGGCGCACTGGGCACCAAAAGACCTTCGTAAACGGTTTGACCACCCGGTACCATATAGCTTGTTTTACCATTAAGCCACCATAAATATCCATAGGCAGGATTTATATTTTGAGATGAGCTGATACTTTCATTGAAAAATGATTCATTGATAATTTGGTCTTCTTTCCATTTACCTTTGTTCAGCGCCAGTAATCCAAACCGGGCCATGCTACGTGTGTTGCTATTGTATATTTTAAACACAATTCCATTGTTCCATGAGCCGTCCATTCCAATTTTATTTTTCATCTTGGTGTTGAAATAGGATTCAAAATCCTGGTTGCTTGCCGCTGCTACCACATCCATTAATTTTTGAAAAACGTTGTGGTACGACCACCTGACTCCGGCATCCTTCAGGTAGGTTAGATTTGCTTTTACTATAAAATCACTTTCATCATTAATTCCCGAAGTCATCGTGAGTAAATGTCTTGAGGTGATTAAGTTTTCTTTTTCAAGGGGCTCGCTTGTCCATCCTGTACCCAGGTATTGAGCTACTTTGGTATTGATATGGAGCAGCCCTTCTTGCTGCGCTATTCCGGTGGTGGCGGTTACCAATGTTTTACCTGCGCTATTCCATGGCCACGAAGCGGTGGATGTATGTCCATCAAAATACTCCTCCATAACAATTCGGCCATTGACAAGAATCATAAACGATTTTGAGTTCTTTTCGAGAAGATAGTCCTTCAGAGGTTGTAAAGCATTTTGATTCCACCCCAGGCTGCTCGGTGATTTGGTTTCCCAATCTGTCCCGGTAGTGGCAGGAAAATACATTGATTCCTCCATGCTTGGCTCTTCATCACTTGAGCATCCTGAGAGAAGAAGTGCTGATAGTAAAAGGAATTTTAGATAGTTCATCATGAGCAATTAGGACTTCCAATTTCGACAAAAGTTTAATCAAATCAAGTTTTTCATCAACTTGGATCAGAGCATTTATTGATTTCTGGATTAAAATGAAGGAAGATATTTTTATAGGATTACCACAAACGGCACCGGTACAAGTAATCAGCGAAGTCACTTCTCAAAATTCAATAGACAAAAGCTGTATTTTACAACTACGTTATTCCGACTTTAAACTTTTGACAGGACTTGCAACAGCGGTTTTAATGGCCTGGTAGCTGATGGTAAGCAGTGTAATGACAATTGCACTTACTGCCGTTGCAAGAAAAATCATCCAGCTGATCTCTACGCGATAAGCATACTTGGCGAGCCATTGCTTTGTGAAATAATAAGCCACGGGAACAGCGATGATGCAGGCAAGTAAAACGAGTTGAACAAACTCGTTTGCCAGCATATGCCATAAAGTGATTGTTGACGCTCCAAGAATTTTTCGTATGCCAATTTCTTTGGCGCGTTGTTCGGCAGTGAAAGAAGCCAATCCAAAAATTCCAAGACAACTGATAAGAACAGCCAGAATCGTAAAAGCACCTGCCAGTTTTCCGATCCGCTCTTCATCACCAAATTTCCTTGCATAGTCTTCATCCACAAATTGAAATTCAAATGGCTGTTCCGGATTGTATTTTTTAAAGACCTGTTCAATTTTAGCAAGTGCAGCGGAAGCGGTGAGGTCAGCATTGAGCTTGACAATAATTACATTTCCTGTCCAGCTCGATAGGCCATAGATGATGGGTCTTGCCTGGGCATAGGGGGATTCAATAATCATATCTTTAACTACGCCAATAACAGTAAGGGGTTGATTCCACTTTGTGATCACTTCTCCTATTGGGTTTTTCAGTCCCATGAAATGTGCTGCGGTTTCGTTGATGACTACTGCGGTAGAGTCGCTTAAATGATCACGGGAAAAACCACGACCTTCTTTCACTTGCCAGCCGATAGTGCTGCCATAGTCATATGATGCATTGACTACACCGAAGTCAGTGGATAAATTAGGATCTTTCCCGTTCCAGCTGAACCCGCTGCTGCTATTCAATATTCCGGTAGTGGGGCTTTCCGATTCAGCAATAGATACAATAGCTCCTGAATTTAGCAGTTCATTTTTAACGGCATCCAGATGATCATGGATAGTGGTATTCATGGCCGGAATGGTGATCAGGTTTTGCCTGTTATACCCTACTGGCCGGTCCTTCGTAAATTGAATTTGCCTGTACACCATCACTGTTCCGACAATAAGGATTACTGAAACCGTGAATTGAGTTACAACCAATATCTTACGAGGCAACGTTGCATTGCGGCCAGCTTTAAACGTTCCCTTTAACACCTGTACGGGCTTGAAGGAAGAGAGATAAAATGCAGGGTAACTACCTGCCACCAAAGCGGTGAGAATAATGATTGAAATGCAACTGACCCAATAGATTGGCTTGTGCCATTCAAGCGTCATTTGCTTGTTGGCGACTTCATTGAATAATGGGAGTACGAGTTGGACAAGCAATAGTGACAAAAGGAATGCAATGGTAACCGTAAGGAGAGATTCGCTAAAAAATTGTAGCGTGAGTTGTGCTGACCGTGAGCCAATTGTTTTACGAACACCTACTTCTTTTGCTCTGCGTTCACTTCGTGCTGTACTTAGATTCATGAAGTTTATACATGCCAGAAGCAGGACAAATGCCCCGATAATTCCAAACATCCATACATATTGAATCGCACCACCGGTGTTGACCCCGTTTCTGAATTCTGAGCGTAAATGCCAATCCGACATCGGAAGCAAAAAGAGTTCTGGTTTCTTTTTAGCCAGCTGTTCATTAATCCGTTTAAGCTTTGCATCCTTAATGCGTGACGTAGCTGACGCGAAATCTACATGGTCATTGAGCTCAACAAACAGCTGCGTAAAGTTAGGTCTCTAGGGGTCTTCCATATCCTTTACCCACTCGCCGTTTCCATAAAATAATTCCCAGGGCGAGATAAATAGAAGGTTGGCAAGCGTGGAGTTATGAGGAAAGTCTTTATAAACACCCGTCACTTTTACCAGCGGTTTGTCGTCAATCTTCATGAGTTGATTCAAAGGCTCTTCATCACCAAAATAGGCCTTGGCCGCGCTGGCCGAAAGTAAAATGGAGGCGGGTTCCGAGAGGGCAGATGACCCCATCACCATGTGAAGGGTAAATATTTCGGTGGCTTCTTTCTCAAAATAAGCGCCAGTCATTTTTAGTTTCTTATCCTCATGTGCCAACAGGTGATCGCCCCACTGAACGGCCATCGCAATGTTTTTAAAATCGGCTCCGTAATTTTTTCGCAGTTCATCGGCTAAGGGAAAAGGCACGTTAAACCACGTTTGCTTTTCATCATTGTTTTGCAAATGCTGAATGACACGGCCAATGCGAGGATAGTTTTTATGACTTTTATCAAATGAGAGCTCGTCATTAATCCATAGCCCAATCAGCATGGTGACGGCAAGTCCGACTGCAAGGCCACCGATATTGATGGCGGAGTATCCTTTGCTACGGATAATGTTTCTCCAGCCCATAAGAAAATAGTTCTTTATCATCATTGAATTATTCATGTTTTGATTACTTGTGAATGGCCTGATAATACCTGGACGTATTAGTAAAAGAACGTCGATCACAAAACGGAGATCGGCTACCCTTTTTCCTTTCTTTCTTTTTCTCTTCTGGTATACTTCCAGCAAATCCCCTTCAATATGATACGCAAGCCGGGGATGGCAATACCACCGGAAGAAGTGTAGCGCAATTTTTGGAGGGCCTGTCGTGCTCATCCGCTTAAGAATCAAATTTTAGTTCCAACGAAATCTTAGGAATGGCTTTCCATAATGATTCCCTGGTTTGGCGGGAGTATTCGAGTGCCTTCTTCCCTAATGCAGTCATTTGAAAATACCGTCGTGGACGACCCGCCCTGTCTTCGGTTGTTTCACCGTTAAATGATTTGATGTATCCTTTATCTTCCAACCGCACTAACCCGGCATGAAGTGCTCCCATGCTTACATCACGAGAAAGACGCGACTCGATTTCTTCCTTGATAGCGACACCGTAAGCGTCCTTGTATAAGATAGCAATAGTGAGTAAAACGATTTCCTCGAACTCTCCCAGGTGAAATTTTTTCATAGGGGTAATAATATTTTCTAAAAGAAGGAATAATAACTATGCCAGAATTTAAATCTGCGTTTTTTAGATGAAATTCGATTCGCTTAGGTTGCCGCATGACCGATAACGCACAACTACCGGACACGCGAACATGAGTGGGAGGGATTTTCTCACGATTTAATTTTTTTAATTAAAGGAGATACGGCTCATGGATTCAATCCTTACATCGGCTACATCAAATTTTTTTTCGATTGACTGAATAGTTATACATTTTTATAAATGCTCACATGCTCTTCCTTTGGTATGTGTGTACTTAATTTTAGCCTCACCTTCTCTTCAGCAAAGTGCACCTTGCATTCATCGTAGCAGTGATAGCAGGAATAGGCGTCAGATTATTCGCAGCGATACTTTCATTAGTAAATCGGGTTTGTCTTGTCTGTACCTGTTTTCTTTCTTACGCAATCGGGTGAGTAAATTCTTCTAATCATAAATTTTAATATTTTTTTCGTTGGATAATGGATTTTCTGCAACGGTTTTCGTGAACATATGAGTATCATGTTATGGATATTTGTCATGTGTTCAACAAAAATCCTCTCTACTATTCCTTTACTCACTTTTATTTTTATTTCACTGTTATTAAATTCAAAATAGTGTAAAAGTATTCTCTCAATGAGTTGAGCTCCTCAAACTCCTTCTTCATTGTGGTGATGACTACTTCCTAAATCCCAACTGAGTTAGATGGCGAACGTCTTTGATAATGTTAGGTTTAGAAAATTACTCCTTACTCAGGAGTGGGATGCCTATGAATACCTGTACAACCACTTCCGTATTCCACTGATCAATGTGGCCGTACGACTAACTCGTGATCGTCATGTAGCAAAAGATATTGTACAGGATAGCTTTGTTGCTATCTGGGGCACAAAAGAGAAATTATGTAAAGTGCAATCCGTGGAGAACTACCTGGCTAAAATGGTGCAATATAAAGCCATGACTTACCATAGGCGGCAGCGCAAGCTTCCCCATCTTGATATTGATTTTTTATTGGTTTACCAGGATTTTGCTATGGAGGAAGATACTGTAGAGTCACTCATTGCCAAGGAGCTCTATTTGGAATTCCGTCAGGTTATCGCAAAACTTCCGCGAAGACAGAACCAATGTCTTACAATGAAAATTGACAGGAACATGTCATTAGATGATATCGCCTTGGAATTGATGATTTCCCGCAAAACAGTTGAGCTATCTCAGCACATTGCACTGAAAAAACTGAAGAAATGGGCGATGGGCTACGGCGATTCCTGAAAATAAACAAGGAAATATCACAGAGGTAATTTCAACACGAGATAGATTAGTTAACTACCAGCGCAGTGTTCAATATAAGATACCCCCAAAACGACATTAGTATGGAACAGAAGTATAGCGATGAAAAAGAGATAACCAAGGTAGAATTTGCAAAGCTGAAGAACGAGATTCTACGAAGGGATGCTGTGAGGGCGTATAAAAAGACTGCTGCATGGATAGTGGGTATACTTTTACTAATATGGTCGTTATACCACTTCTTATAACAATGTCAGCGAGATCGAATTGAAGTTGTACTCAGATGCAAAGGCCCCGGCAATTTGGTTTTTCGAACGAAATGCTGCTATGTAAAAACTGAATACGAAGCAATCCGTAAGGAGATGCCTGTGGTCATGATTGATTAAATCGATAAATCTTACAGTATTTCTTTCTGCCGATCGCGGTTTTGACCATTGATTCACAGCTTGTCGGTTAAGGATAGAAAGACGCTCTTTGATGGCCGCTTTCTTTTTAAATAGCTCATTTAATTCATTGCACAATAGGTTCAACGCAGAGGACTTTTGTATGAGATCGGATTGATTCACTTTTTGGTGGATAATCAGGTCGGGATTTTTTTCGAGACGATCTTGAGTAGCTGAAGCCTGCTGACAAGCTTTACTCCCTATTGCAAAGTGTTCGTATCCAGCTATGGATAAAAAGAAGGCCGGATGCTCCTTAAATCGTGCGAAGGATTTTAAGAAGACCTAATCATAGTTAACCCCAATTTCATCCGGCCTAAATTTCTTTTGGCGTGTTTGGGGTATAAGTCAGGAACAGCAATAAAAAGTAAATAGGACCAGTCTTTTTTATAAGAAAAGTCCAAAGAAAGTTTCAGCTTGAACTTTCCTTTCTCTCCAACTCCCCGTTTTAAGCATCAAAGCCGTGAGGTCAGGCCAGGAATAGAGCCTGCATAAGTTTAATGTATCTGTAATTTTACTTTGATCGGTACAAAGGACTATGTACCTTCCTGAAATAATTCATCGCCATAGTTAGGTATTGCTTCACGGATCCCTTGTTGAGATTCATTCGCGTAGCAATATCATCTAGGGATAGTTCCTCATCAATACGCAGACGGACGGTTTCCCGGCATCGGGCAGGAAGACCTTCCATACTACGGTTGATGACTGAGCGTAGTTGTTCTATTTCAGGTTCTTCGTCTTCAACAATTGTCAGATCTGACTTAAACCGGCTAATGTAATCACTGAATTTTTTAACTACGGACTTATGTTCGTAGAAATTGATGATTCGGAATTTTAATACAGTATAGAGAAAGGATTTCAGGTTGTGGATTTCTTTCTCACTTTTCCAGAGGATTTCGAATACTTCTTGGACAAGTTCTTTACAATCTTCACGATTGTTAATGCGTGCATGAGCATAACGGAATAGTTTACCGGAGTAGCGCCAATGAATTTCCTTGAATGCAGCGTGCCTGCCCTCGCGGGAAAGTTGGAGCAGTTCAGAGTCAGTATGGTGGTTATACATCCTCATCGGCTGTAAAGAAGTAAAGGCGCGGGGCTTTGCTTACCATCATTACTGAGGCGTGAGAAAATGCCCGGGTACGCCAATAAGCATAAAGCACCCGCACCTAAAACCTTAAAAATCGTTGTCTGTTTTTTCATTTCTCTTTCTGTTGTTTCTCACGCATCAGTAAAGAGTTTATGAAATGAGACGTGAACAAACTTAATCAAATTGCGTGAATTCAGACTATAGTCTTCGTGAATATTTTAACAAGTTTTTCAGATTCGCTTTATCGTTATGAAGAGTTTGGAAAGCAAGTTTGGGATTCTATTACGCGATTTACGCGAGAAGAAAGGGTTGTCTCAAGCGGAGCTCGGCACTGATGCCAACCTTGACAGAACTTATATTTCTTTATTGGAGCGTGGGTTAAGACAACCAACTTTAGGAACGCTGTTTGCGTTGGCTAACGCGTTAAGTGTTGCTCCTTCAGCAATAATAAAACAGTTGGAGGATTAGAGAACTAATCTTTAGGTAAGAGCAGATCCTATTTTTTGTTTACCTATTTCGGCCACAATTGCCTGCATCTCTTCCACTCGCTCGATCAGTGTTTAATTCTTTAGTCGTGATAAAATAATCATCACGATGCCGAGCGTCCACATAACCTCGTTGTATATAAAATGCATTGATTTCTGAAAAGCAAAACTCCTGATCATCATCAGCGTTTACCTGGAACACTATTACTTTTCTTTCATTTCTGGTATCTTAAGAAGTCTATACTTTTTAATGAGCAGGCACATACTTTTGCCGGGGCTCGCTGACTTTAATCTTTCAAAAAAACAGAATGTCAATGAGGTTACTTTTTGACCGCTATAAACTATTACCCAACCATGGCAAAGGAAAAGTACGATGAACTTATGCAGCGATACCTCACCAATCAGGTGACGGAAGAGGAACAACTACGCATTGACGCATGGCTGGACATGCTCGTGGATAATGACACCAGAAATCTCGAACTGAGTGATGAGGAGAAAGGTGAACTGTATCAGAAATTTATCAGCAAGCAGCAGAACATCGAAGCCATTACTTCCTATCGCCCCGACAGTCTAATACGACTTCAGCGCTGGACGTGGATCAAACGAATCGCAGCCATCTTACTCGTGGTAGCACTCACTGGCTTAGGTGCCTATCGGTTTCTGAGTAAAGAGAATGCCGCCAGAGAGGCAGGTGTATTCGCTGAGAACAACGTAAAGAAAATGCGATTAAAGGATGGTACGCTGGTCTGGACAAAACACAATACAAAATTGACCTATCATCAGGCAGAAGACATCCGACATGTGGCAATGGACGGTGAAGCACTGTTTGAAGTAGCAAAAGATCCTGCATTGCCATTCGTCATTGAATACGGTGATGTAAATATCAAAGTGTATGGTACCAGTTTTAGCCTGAAGACGGGTGATCAGGTCGAATTAAAAGTACTGACCGGAAAAGTGAGGGTCACTACCGACACGGACAGCACGGGTGTCCTGGTAGGAAGGAATGAACAGGTAGTTTACAGCGCCCAAAACGGATTACAGAAAAAGTTGCTCCCTGTAGAAGAAGCGAGCGTGATCGTTAAAAATTCGGATTACGATATGTTGTTTGATCATGCTCCCTTAGGCACTGTGCTGACACGATTAGAAAAGAAATTTGATGTGAGTTTCAATATTGACAATCCAGCGATAAAGGATTGTGGCGTGGTACTCAACATTACCGATAATTCCTTGGAAGACTCCCTGAAGAAGATAGCAGCAATTCTACATGTGGAGTATAAAATAGACGGAAGCGTGATCAAACTTACCGGAACAGGCTGTAATTAGTTCTCTCACCTAAACCAAAAGTCAATGACACCTCTCCAATCCTTTTTGAACAGCAACGATTAAAATAAAACAAGGGAGTGCCTCAACACCCCCTTGCTTGTACATCCTCGGTAATACACGGATTCTTGGCGGTATCCGATCAGAGGAGCTTTGTCTAATTCCTATCATAGAATCACAACAAAAACAATTGAATGTATGAAAAAATTCTTTACCAAAGAATGGTGGACGATTATGAAAATTGGCGTAACCCAACTCTTCCTGGCCTTATCATTTTGTGGAGTAACACTGGCGCATAATAACTATGCACAAGTGCTCGAACAGAAAGTATCAATACATGTTACCGATGCTCCTCTGGAAGACGTCTTGCATGAGATTGCTAATGCAGCGAATGTATTCTTTTCCTACAGTCCTGATCTCATCTCGACCAAGAACCGGGTGACCTATCACGCGGAAAATAAATCAATACGTCAGATTCTTAATGAACTACTTACTTCGCGCAGGATTGCCTTCTCCGTAGATAAGGATGGATGGACGATTTTTCTTAAGCCATTGGATGATCCGAACTATGAATCGAAATCATTCATAGACACTCAGAGCAGGAACGATACATGGCAACAGATTACAGGAACGCTACGTGATTCTCAAAACCAACCATTGGCAGGAGTAAATGTAGTGGTCAAAGGTACCGTTAATGGTACAACCTCTGACATTAATGGCGAATATACCATCAGTGCAGAAACGGGGGATATTCTGGTATTCTCTTTTATTGGGTTTGCTTCTCAGGAAGTGACTGTTGGTCAACAGACACAAATTGATGTAATCCTTCAGGAAGAGGTGAAGAACCTTGATGAAGTGACCGTGAATGTGGGGTATTGGGAAGTAAAGCAGAAGGAACAAACTGGAAATGTTGTACGCGTTACGTCAGAAGAAATTCAACGACAGCCAATAAACAATCCACTTCAATCTCTGCAGGGCCGCATGGTCGGCGTATATGTGGAGCAAAGCTCAGGCGTTCCAGGAAGTGCATTTCGCATTCGTATACGTGGTCAGAACAGCCTGCGCACTGATGGAAATGAACCCATGTATATTATAGATGGGGTACCTTTTACGTCCACCTCCCTGACTGCCACTTCGGTGAGCGGTTCAATATTACAGGAAGGTAACCCGCTTTCATCGGTGAATCCTTCTGATATACAGTCTATAGAAATTCTCAAGGATGCCGATGCCACGGCGATCTACGGCTCAAGAGGTGCGAATGGAGTTGTACTGATTACCACCAGGAAGGGTGCAGCGGGAAGGACAAAGGTTAATCTCAATTTGTCACACGGGTTGGGACGTGTGAGCAATTACATCAAGCTGCTCAAAACCAGCGAATACCTCACCATGCGTAGACAAGCTTTCATTAATGATGGTGCAGGCTGGCCACCCGACCCATCATGGCATCCCGGTTTTCCTGATTTATTTGCTTGGGATACAACTCGATATACGAACTGGCAAAAAGAGTTAATCGGAAAAACAGCACATACCACTAACGCACAACTTTCCGTTTCAGGTGGAAATGAACGCACTCAGTTTTCAATAACAGGCGGATACTATAAAGAGTCCACCGTTTTTCCCGGTGATTATAGCTTTCAGAGAATCTCGGGCGGTTTAAATATGAATCACCTTTCACAGGACAAAAAATTTCGTCTGGCTGCATCGGTTAATCATACGACAAATCTTAACAACCTCTTGCCAACCGATTTGACTAGCACTGCCGTGACACTGGCCCCCAATAGTCCTGCTCTTTATTTGGAAAATGGTGATATCAACTGGGATTGGAAAAGCGCCTTTATCATTAATCCTCTTTCCAATACGAAAAGGAACTACAAGAACACAACAGCGAACTGGATTACTAGCCTAACCTCCAGCTATGAGATGGTGAAAGGAGTAAACGCGAAGGTTAACCTGGGCTACACGGCAATGAATGTAGATGAATTAGTAACAAATCCATTAGGTGCTATACCACCTCAATACTTATCCGGGCAAACAGGCTCCTCTACTTTTGGAAAGGCAACCATGCAAACCTGGATTGCAGAACCTCAAATCACATGGGATAAAGTCATTGGTGACGGTGCGCTATCATTTTTAGTTGGCTCTACCTTTCAGGAGACAACAAGGGATAATGATGTAATGATAGCTAATGGATACACCAGTGATGCGCTATTGGAAAACAAAAGGGCGGCAACAAGTTGGAATATTGTGTCGGCTGACTATTACAAATATCGATATGCTGCAGTTTTTGTTCGTGCTAATTATAATTGGAGAGAAAAATACATTGTGAATCTAACTGCGCGTAGAGATGGTTCAAGCCGTTTTGGAAAAGGCAACCAGTTTGGAAACTTTGGGGCAGCTGGTGTAGCCTGGATTTTCTCCCGCGAAAATTTCCTGGCTGACCAACAAGTGCTCAGCTTCGGTAAAGTAAGAAGCAGTCTCGGGTTGACTGGCAGTGATGCCATTGGTAACTATCAGTACCTGTCCACTTATTCTCCAACGACCTATCCTTATTCAGCTACCCCAGGACTACAGGTAACCCGATTGAGTAACGCTGACTATTCATGGGAAACAAACAAGAAATTTGAAATAGCGCTCGACCTTGGATTCGTGAATGATCGCATTCAGTTCAATACAGGTTACTATGACAATCGCTCCTCCAATCAATTGGTAGGAATGCCT
>JAHEZH010000196.1 GCA_023251155.1 Flammeovirgaceae bacterium
GTATTTTTTGAAAAAATATTCTTCCTATACACTCCCTCGATTCGAACTGTTGGCCGCTTTGCATGAGGATAGATGGTGTCAGCGCCTTCATGATTGCTGTTCGAAATCTTCTCCCCTGTTCCGGATATCTTATCTCCTTCTTTTAAAAGATGAAATTTAAATTCGGCTGATAACTTTAAGTATGGGCGGTACGCGGATTCCCTTACCTTAATAGTAACATCCCATTCGCCACTTAAGTCGACACGATCGTAAAGTACTTTCCATATGTACAGCAGTATAAGTACTAAAATGGGCGCAACAATTCCACCGAATACATTATTCAACAAAAACTCCATTAACAGAAAATTTATTTGAGTAAATTAATCAAATATTTTTTCTGTTTATAGTTCTTATGTATTTCAATATTCCATTCCTTAATATTAAGGTAAGCATAGAGAAGTCGATAAAGCCTGATAAGGTGATGGTGCCAATTGGATGTGATTGCCATCCTGCGTATTTCTTGAAACAGCTTGGTGCAAAAAAATATAAACTCCCGTTCGATTGGATGAACATCTCACCGCAGAATGGTCTGACATATGTCTACGAAAACATGAACAACAATTTTGCACAGTTCGATAAAAACTTACGAAAGAGCGGCATTCAAAGATATGTGGCCGAGAAATATCCATACGCAGAATTCTTCCATGAGAAAACTTCCTTGCTTACAGAAAGGGGAATGCTTCGCTTGAATACAAAAATCAAAAGGCTAATCAATGTAACAACTACGAAATCGTGCGGTTTTCTTTACTGTGCCCCGGCTTCACACTTTACATCAACAGATCAGGTAAACAACTTCATTACTGGCCTGAAAAAATTGATTTCAATAATCAAGAGGTCTGACTCCCTACACCTTTACATAAGATATGATGAAGATGAAACAGAAAACGAATATCATATAAGCAACTTACTAAATAGAATAGAGAAAATTGATAACGTTTTCATTTCAAAACTAGTTTTACTCAAAAGTAGAAATGGAGTTTGGGGCGATCAACGCAGCTATCTTCGTTTATTCAGGGATCTGAACATTGGCACGCAAAATAAAACCATACTTAAATTAAAAAGAAATGCTAAGCCAAAGCGAACCAATAATCCGTTGCCGGACGATGGCATCCAAATGCTAAAAACAATTTTGATCCACGTTGAGGACCGTAGGTTTTATTTCCATCTGGGCTTTGATGTTATTGCAATTGCACGAGCAGCGGTCATGAATTTGAAGTCACGAAAAATCGTACAAGGAGGTAGTACACTGACGCAACAGCTCGCGAGGAACCTGCTCAATGATATGAGCGTATCTTTTAAAAGAAAAATTTCGGAACTAGTAAAAGCAATTGAGATCGAGGTAAAATATAGCAAGGATGAAATACTCGACCTCTACATTAATAGTGTCTACTTCGGGCCTGAACTTCGAGGATTTCACGCAGCCAGCAGGCATTTCTTCAGCAAAGAATTAAACGCCTTGCGTATTGAAGAATATATGGTCTTAGCAACTCTTTTACGATCTCCGGCTTATTATTCGACCAATTCCAAAAAATTAAAAGATCGCTTTATGGTTATCAATGAAATCCTAATGAAAGCAAATTGTATCTCTTCACTTGAATATGATCGGAATAAAAATTACGAGATAAAGATAAAAGAATCATCAACCCAATCTGTTTAGAAATAAGTGAATCCATCTGAAATTAAAATACTTCCTAGCAAAAGAGTGGATTTTTCATTATATAATCTTACTCATGTAAATTTCAAAAAAGACTTACTAATCAGCTCAATTTTGAAGGAATTGTATCAAACTCAACTCTATTCATTAATTGCCCTCCGATATCGATTTCATTCAATTCTTTAATTAGATTATAAAGGCAAGAATAAAGTGAACGAAGCTGATCTCCTCTTGAATCCACATCCAAATTAAGCGTTGTATTTAGGTCCTTAAATACACCTTCGCACCTAGTCACCCAAATGTTATTAGCATCCTCACCTCTATTAGCTATTCTCTCAAACTCTCCATAGCCAATTATTTTATATGAAGCATCCTTAGCACTAACTTTCTCTAGCATCATATCGCCAATCGCCATTTGCCAGTCACGGTATATGAGAATTGTTCTTAAAGATATCATTTCGATGATTTTAAGTTTATTTTCCTCAACAGCGTGTCCGCTCCCTCCATTTTTTTCAACTAATAACTTCAACTCATCGATAAACAAATCTTGCTTGTAGGGCGGCAGTTTCGAAATAATATCTATTCCCCTATCCACCAAAAACTTTTGAATTAAATGATCCGTATCAATAGCCAATTTGCCTTGATGAATATAATTGAATTTCCGCTTATCAATCCTTGAAAATTCCACCAATTTTCTCACAATGAACATCTCCATGTTCTGGCCATCCGCCAAAACCTTTTGCAACTCTGCTATTGCTTGTACTACCCTCTTTTTTGAAGAATGCTTTGTCACAATGAATGGTTCATCCGACTTAAAGAATCTGATTAGTCCTAACAACAGGCACAATCGGTAAACAGAGCTTTTATACTTGTAATCATAAAATTTACTCTTAGGTGCCCCTTCAATTAAATAATGCGATCTATTCTGAAAAATCTCCTCAAGACGTTTCATCAGTGCATGCCCTGCATAAAACATATCACTCTTATATCGTTTGAAAAGCTCCTGGCCATCTCTTCTTCGCCTCCGGTTATCTATCCACCCTGGAATCCAATATTCTTTAAATATAAATCCAAGAATTATTGTCATTAGTGTGGTAAGTGAAATAAGTATGGCTGCCTGCACGTGTGGCGATCCCAATCTTATCGGAAATAAATCAAAGGAATCATTATCCAGCGTCTGAATGACATAAGCATAGTAATAGAAATCAAGAAAAAAAATCTTTTGAATTTCATTCATAATTTGTCAAACATTCCCTTTTTCAGTAATCTCATTTCATATTCTCCAATTTGTGAGTAAGCCGGAGGCGCAATCCATACAAACTTGCCGTTATTCAAATCTGTACTTTGAAGGTAATAACCCGCTAAAATCTTTCTCTGAAATTTGATAGTCCTTATAATTGCAACAGGAGATAATTCCAAGCATTCATCAACTATATTTTTATGAAGTGCCACATTGAAGCTTTTTCCTTCATTAGAAACACTAGGAAACATTATACCAGGAACACCATACTCCAATAATTGATCACCATACATAGCTGATAGTGTATACCTGCTATCATCTCCATCTGATTTTCTTGAAAAGATTTCGGAAATATATTTAGCCACCTCTTCAATCATTTCTCCTTTTCCATTCAACTCACTACATATTTGAGTTTGCACCTCAAGCATTTCCTTAGCTTCAACGTTATGTTTCGCTATTTCTGAATGAATCGCGAGGGAAGCAACTGTAAATTCTTTCTTCACCCTCCATTGCCCAATTACAATATATTCATATTCCTCGTCCGGAAACGAATCATTTAAAACATTACTTATTTCAGTCAGAGCCACAACATGTGCAGGGGTTGAATTCGAATCAGCTAATGCACCGTAAAAAACTTGAAACTTACTTGACGATGCTCGATTCAATTTTGTACTATTAGCCTGTTCTGGAGGGTAGCTGATCTCAGCAGGTGTAGAAAAAATCGGCTCTTCAGCTTCCAATGCCCAAACCCTACCACGAAGAATTAATTTATTTTTAGGAATTGTGACAGTTAAAAAACCACATTGAACTAACAATTTTATCTTTCTTCTCAGGGATTCATTCGTATCTAAATCCTTCGCTTCTGATCTTAGCTCCTCAAGTGTGGCTCTAACTTCCTGCTCGGAGACATTTCTAAGAATTGAATCATAATTATGAGCAGAAGCAATTTGACCTGTAACTGCCATATCAAATTTATTTCTTTAACCCATTGCCAATCGCCTTCTTTGCCCACCGACTATACTCAGTCTCCTTCCCTTCCGAACCCACATACTCGTGTCCCAGCATCATTAAGTCTCCGACAACAAATCCCTTACCTAACAGCAACTTCGCTTCAGGCACGTCCTTCAATGAATCAACCTCTTCTAGCCATCGATGATATTTATACCCCACTCCAAAACCATAAGTGCGAAAGTCTGCTTTATCCTTAAAGACAAGAAGTTCTTCAAATAGCATCTTCACTTCCTTCTTTATTCTTGCAAGTGCTTCGGCATCCGCTAACCGCTGCTCTTGCACGTTCTTCTTTTTTCTATCTTCATTCTCTAAAATTCTTGCTTGTCGAATACTATCAATCCTTAGCAAGAATAGCAGTGCACTATCGTAAACGTCACTGGACTTGTTAACTTTCAAAAAGTATTTCTCAGCGTCAGAGTATTGATGTGCCTTGTAAAAGCTATCTGCACGATAAAATTCTTTTCGCCCCAATAAACTATCTATGCGCAACAACTGGGACCGCGCGGATTCATATGACGGATCAGATTTGTCAATCGAAAGAAAATAACCCTTGGCCTCTTCATACCTACCGGACTGAAATTCATTTTCTCCTTTTTCAAATTCAGTTGCACACCGAACAAAGACAAAAAGAATAAACAAGAAAAAAAGGACTTTGATGCTTCTCATGTAATTCATTGATGATACTTACGTGACGCACTAATAAAATAATAGATAAAATACCCTGACAGCACCCTGCTCGCAAAGTCCCAGAATCCAATAATTGACAAACCCTGTGTCCCCTTAACAGGAATTACAAAAGGATGAGTCGGCAGCAGCGTATGAAAGTATAAGGCAACACCTTCCGCAGTCGTACTCCAATCAATTGTACGAGGGCCACGTGCAAATTCGATAGGAAAGTCATTAAAGTACAGGATCATATTAAATACAATCAGGTGCGAAAAGAACAGCCACACCAAAGGCTTCCAGATATTCTGACCGAAATCACTGAACCATTTGTTTGTTCCAACGATAAGATAATTGCCAAAATTCCGAAGGCTACTAAGCCTTACCTCTGACAGTAATGCATAGTGGATATTCATTTCGTTTTTCTGAAACTCCAATGCTTCAATCTTATTACCATTCTTTTGATAATTATTCTTCAACTGACGATAAGATTCACGTAAAGCAATCTGAAAGTCAGACTTCGACTTATAGCTCGCCTCCGTCTTTGGATCAAAGTTTTCAAACAATCGATACTTTGCATTCCATTTAAAACTATTAAACTGCACATCCGAAACGTTACTATCCAGAATATCAACTCGGCACTCTTTATCAAGGTGCATGCTGGAAAGATTACATTTCGCGACACTGGTTCTTACGATTCGTAACAGGTCTTGAATTCGACAATTCGTAATAGAAATCAGTCCCTCATTATGAACACCCTCGAAGATCAACTTTTGGATAGACACATCTTCAATATCAATTTTTTTATCCTTCAGGATGTGGACAGAAGCCAACGATAATTTGCGGATGAATACATCTCTTGACGCGACAAGATTAAAATTACATTCATGGGTAATTTCGACATCATGATAATCTCCTTCATGCAATCCAACACTATCAGCCACAACATAATTGAGACTTATGTTAAGATTCTTATTGCGATAAAAGTTAACATATTTGAATTCTAGAGAATCTAGCTCAAACGTAAGATCAATAGAATCACTACAATCAAACCGTTTGCCCTTTAAAGAGTCAACAACGAAAAAATTAAAATTATTGCATTTTGAGATAACAACCTCTTCGGTAACTTGCCCCTTTAAGGTTAAGTTCTTTACCCTATCCACATTGTTAAGTGTGAAATATTGACTTTGCAAATCCAATGTGGCTTTATCTATTCGTTTAATTCCATCGAATATTATTGTATGAAAAGCCACTTTAGAAAACACCAGATTCCCAATTTCAGTAGATGATCCTGAAATAACTAATTCCTCTCCAACATTAGCATTACCATGAGATTCGAATCGAAGAAACTTGCAGTCCTCAAAGGAAACTTTGCCAATATAGTTTTCTAAACTCCAGCTTAACTTCTCAAAGGTGCAGTTAATAAAAGAAACTGGGATAGTACCTAAAATAAAGTTTGCGTTCAAAAAATGGCAATTCGTGAATTTATAAAAGGATACCTGCGCCTTATTCTTCAGAGGCATCGATACATCCGTGATGATATGATAGTCAGAAAGTATCTCATTAGTATTGACAATCACCTCAAACTGCTTCCTGTCTATTTGCTGCATAATCTTCTACGTCAACTTAGCTAATGATTGCTACTCTGTTTTGTTTGAAAAATTTACTTTACCCCAACCTCAACTCCTTCTGATCCATAAAAAAATTACGCTTATTAAAATTTCGATAACGTAACAGCTCTCCATACTTAAGAGTCACCGCCTCTTCCAATGGAATAAGGAATAGCTCTCTCGGATCACTTGCCTTCCCTCCTAACCCTAGGCAGAGATATACATCTACGTTATTAACGATTTGGTATTCTCTATATCGTGAAAGTTGAATTTCACTGATAGTAAACACATCGTAATACAAGTCAGTCCGAAACTTGCATTCCACTTCAAAGTATTTTTCAACCCCGTTATAACTAAAGCAATAACGAAGATCAGGATTCATGTTCGACTCAGGATAGAGTCCGTTGACGTACTTATCACTGCGCCATTCCTTTAATTTGAAATAACGCTTATCAAATTTTTGCACTACGTAGTCTTCAAAGTCTCGGCCTTTCTGCTCACTGAAATAATGTTCGCTCTGCTCCTCTACAACGGATTCATGCACAGGCTGGAAAGAGTACTCTGCTTTCTTCTGTGATGGAAATGAACCGCGCTGAGTTAAGTGTTGGGTATATGGTCTTTGGTAGCGTTTGCCCTGACGAGGATAGTTCTTTCTCAAGCTCATTCGCTTCTGATACACCCATACCCCAAGAATACAGAGAACAAATAGAGTGCTCAATGCAGGTATCATCAACCCATAGGAAGTAGTCGGGGACGAGGAAGATGGACTGATTAAACTGGATTCAGTTTGGTTGGAAATAACGATCGGCACACGATCTCCTAAGTCTAATACGTAACCTGCCTTTTGGTCGCCTGCTACATCACCTTCTCCTGTGATGACATACCAACTTGACTGCTTATCGAGTAGTACATAGGAAGACAACTTCCGTATATTCCCATCAAAGCTCGCTTGTGTGACAAACTCACATTTTATTGTTCCATTTGAATAACCAGAGAGAGTGACATCCTGAAGAAAGATTTCTTGAGCAAAGCTCTTATAGGAATCCAGCTGCGATGATTTCTTTTGAACGTAGCTACTGTTAGATATTCTTTTACCGCGATAGAGAACCTTAGCTCCCACCAGGCCTTTAAGGTCAGCAGTACTACGTTTGTTGTGGGCAGCATTCCATTTTTCTAATACGGCGCGCACTTCTGCAATACGAACTTCTACAGTCTGTCCGAATGTAATGCAGGTAAAAAACAACAAAAAGCAGAGGGTTAAAGCTGCCTTCATGGGGTAGATTAAAGCTGACCTATATAACAAGATATAGCTTTGTTCAATACGATCAAAGAAGTTCAGTTCAAACGGCTATTTAGGTGCAACAGAATGAAGGCAAAATAAATATCCATTTCCTGGTAGGGTTTTTCGAAAAAACACTGTCTATAATAAGAAAGAACTTAATCCCTGCACCCTATGAAAAACACTCTTATACTTTCAATGCTGCTTTGCGCTTGCCTTTCAGCATGCAATAGCGGCTTACACAAAGATACCGCTGCAAAAGTCATCACCACGGAAATAGGCTACCCCAAACTTCTGCCATTTGAAATAATAACAACTGATCCGGTCTTTATTAACATGTGAAAAATACCAATCTGGTAGCAGACCAGTGGGTTTCAATTGAAAAAGTCGATATGATACTCGGCTCCACCACCATTATTCGGTTTACTGAAAAGTCACAACCATTCCTTTTAAAGAGAACACCGCAGGATCAACAGTTGCACATTCAAAAGGTAAAGCTGGCGGATGAAGAGTTCGGTGAAGTGACATCCATTGAAAAGATGTCAGACGAAGTATATAAGGTAAAATATACCACTCACCTTTCAGGCATTACTCCTTTCGCAATCTTGCTTTCTTCACACCTGAAGAATAAGATCGCCACCAATACAGCTAAGCTGATTAAAGAAGAAGATCGCTGGTCGGTCTCTGAACTGCGTTACAATTGAATTGTGAGTTCTTTAATGTAAAATATAAACATAGGTAACCCACTAAAAAAAAATAGTTTCACACTCAAGAAAATCCAAACCAAAATAGTTTTTCATATTAAATGTTCTTCACATTTTCATATAGCAAAATTGAAATATCAAAACCACACGTTGCATGGCGAATTCAATAAACACCCAAGAACAAATAATTCGTAACCCAATCACAAAACATATTAAGGCTGCTCTGACAACAGCTAATGACTACATTCAAATTGCCGTACCTTTCGTATCAGATTTTGCTAATACAATTCTATCTGCTTCCTCAACAAGTCACGTCAAAAAAGTCGAATTATTAATACGTTTCGATGAACGAAGCATTTCATCCTTCGACCTACCAACAATGGAATTGCTTATAAAAAAGGGGTATGAATTAAGATATCTTAACAAGATACATCTAAAGCTTTACATTATAGGTAACGACATATTTATCTCTTCATCCAATTTAACACAGGGAGGATTCGAAGACAATCACGAACTAACGGTGCGAATTGACACTAAAAACCACGATCAATGCAGGCAGATATTCAATGATCTTTGGAAACAGTCTTCCTCAAATAAAATCACAGACAAATTGATAAAACAGAACTGGACAAAATATGAAATACTAAAAATTAAAGACAATGCTCAAAGAAAATCGGATGAAGACACAAGACCAAAGAGCAAGCCGCTAAAAAATGGTTTAGACTTAGATGAACTTTTAAACAAAATAATAAATGAAAAGACTGATTATTCTCATAGACATGAGGCTGTAAAATATGCGGTAAAACTTAGAGAAACAAAAAAAACTCAATTAGCCAATGGTTTCGATGTAAATCTCTTTTATGCCCCTCAAAAACATAAATCACGAAATGAGACATTATTCTATGATTTCGTGTATGGGTATGAGAAACAACTCTCAGGCACTGGACTTCGCGAGTTACAATTCAGACAGGCATTCTTGCATCCAAAATTTATTGAAGTAATGGAATTTATGTATCCTCCAATGATTAAAATGCCAGCTTGGAATTTCAACGAACCCGCTATATTAAAGGGCTTTTGTCAAAAAATCTTCGAATTTAAAATTCCAAGCTATTCTGAAACGCTACCGATTCGTCTGGCATCTTACCTGTATCCAGAATTCTTTATGCCAATCTTTAAGCTCGACCCGTTGCAAAAATTGTGCGAAGCATGGGGACTACAGGACAAACCAGAATCAAAAGGTGACCGTTTGTTCGCTTACACACAATTCCTGTTTGATAAACTGAAAATAGTAGCAGAGCAAAACTATATCAAATCAGATATAGCTTATAGAATGATCTACACATTCGAGTTACATAACAGACTTCAACGAGGAGAGCTTTTTGATGATATTCGAAAAAGCTATTCTAAAGTCTGGCAACGCAATCTGATCAATCATGGAATGATTTTACTCAACACCAGGTAACAGCCGAATAATTCATTCAAAACGCTTATGACTCAAAAAACAGCAAAAGAGATTTTTGATGCCCTTATATTTCAACTTCGTAAAGTTGGATTGACAGATGTAGGGACCTTTCTAATAAGTAACGACTATCGAAACAATCAATATAATAAGAGTGACAATGAAAAAGACTACAAATACACTGATACCGAAACAGCGCTTGCCGAATTAGAAATTTCAGCAGGAAACTCCGATAACGCATTATTCTCTTTAAAGAATTTAATAAACGCCACCTTAGAGTACATGATGCTAGCTTCGTCAATTCCAGACAGCTTTAATACAAATTTAAGAAAGCTTAATATAGAAGATAACAAGTTAAATATCTCTATTGAAACCATTAATGAAAAGGCTATTTACCTCAATGAAATACTGAGTAATAATCACGTTAATGAATTTATTGATCTACTACTTTCAATACTTGAGAATTTGGAATTGGAAGATGATGTTTTCTTTGCAAGAATAAGTTAAGCCAAATTGAATGACATTAACAGATTTAAAAAATCGTTTTGACACTCTTCTAACTTCAATTAATGGGAGTATTCCTGGGAGTTTTTCTACAAGTGCAGAGAATGCCTACGAAGCCTTGACCTTAACAGCAGTTATGGTGGAGTACGATAGAATATATGGGCCGATAACTCGAATCGTAGCGCCCTCCCATCGCAGCTTCCTTAATCAAAAACCAGGTAAATTCAGGAGTGAGCGATCTTTCCGTATCGATTTCGCTTCG
>JAHEZH010000071.1 GCA_023251155.1 Flammeovirgaceae bacterium
TTGGTTCGAATCGTAACCAGCTCATCTATCAGTTTTTCTCTGAATCGATATTGGTGTCATTACTATCACTGACAGCGGCTGTAGTACTGGTGATTTTGCTATTGCCTTCATTCAATTCAATTGCTGATAAGAATATTGTTTTGTCATTGACCAACCCGTTAGTATGGCTCGCATGCATTGCGTTTGCCCTGATCACTGGTTTACTGGCCGGGAGTTATCCTGCCTTATATCTGTCTTCGTTTAATCCTGTAAAGGTATTGAAGGGGGCATTTAAAGCAGGTCGTTTTGCATCGGCACCAAGGCGCGTATTGGTAGTAATACAGTTTACGGTTTCGGTAAGCCTCATGGTAGCCACATTGATCGTTTATCAGCAGATTCAGTTTGCTAAAAACCGACCTGTTGGTTATTCGCGCCAGGGGTTGATTTCATTACATACACGCTCGCCAGAGTTAAAAGGAAAGTATGAAGCACTGCGCAATGAAATGAAAAAGACGGGTGTGGTGGAGGAAGTAGCTGAGTCAAATTATGCAGTGAATAGTAATCTGGGCTGGAATGGGGGCTTTGACTGGAAGGGTAAAGACCAGGATATCGTTGATGTTAGTTTTAACATCAACGAAGTAACTTTTGAATATGGGAAAACCATCGGCTGGGATTTTCTCAGAGGAAGAGATTTTTCCCGTGAGTTTACCAGTGACCGTGCCGGTGTGGTGATCAATGAGTCGGCAAGAAAAGTAATGAATCTTCAAAATCCGGTAGGCGAAAAATTGATTCTCAACAGGGAAGGAGAAGAGCGAAAGGAGTTTACCATACTTGGCGTGATCACTGATGTAGTCAAGGGCTCTCCTTATCAACCCACTGATCCGTGTTTGTATTTCATTACAGAAGAAGATGAAGAGTGGATTTACATTCGTATGAAAGAAAATGTAAATCCGCATGAAGCATTGCCCAAGATGCATGAAGCCTTTACACAACTGATCACCTCGGCTCCGTTTGATTATCGCTTTGCAGATGAAGAATATAGCGCCAGATTTCGGGCAGAAGAACGAATAGGCACGTTATCAACGGTATTCAGTGTACTGGCGATTATTATCAGCAGCTCAGGGTTGTTTGGACTCGCTTCGTTTGTTGCCGAGCAGCGCACCAAAGAAATTGGAATACGCAAGGTGATGGGGGCATCCGTACCGCACGTGTGGAGATTACTTTCCTCCGAGTTTATCGTTTTGGTTGGTATCTCCTGTGCACTGGCCATTCCCTTATCCTGGTATTTTATGTCGGGCTGGTTACAGCAATATGAATACCGCACGACCATCAGCGGGTATGTATTTGCCGTGGCAGGATTCGGAGCATTGATGATAACACTGATCACTGTAAGTATTCAAGCCATCAAGGCGGCTGTGGCTAATCCCGTGAAAAGTCTTCGGTCGGAGTAATAGGGGAGTTCTCCATTCAGCCTCTTTCTGACCGTATCCGACCGTAAATCTGTTCACCATCGTACAGTGAACAGCTGGCGAAACCGTTAATAATGCCTGAAATATCCATTATTCGTTCTGGCATAATTATTAATCCTACATTTAGATAATATTATTCACCAAATGAAAAACTATCAACTTGGCGAGTTTGAGGAAATCGTGATTCTGACCGTGGGCATATTAAATAATGCGGCCTATAGCGTGTCTATAAAAGACGAGATTGAATCACGACTGTCACGCTCAGTGAGCATGGGCGCATTGCACACGGCACTTAAACGGCTCGAAGACAAAGGCTATCTGAAATCCTATGCCGGCGAAACCACGGAGGACAGGGCAGGGAGACCCAAGCGGTATTTTGAAATCACTGCGATGGGAAAAAAGGCCATGCAATATGCCAAAGAAACCCGCGATGGGTTATGGAAAGCCATTCCGAAAACGGTGCTTCAGGTGAAGTTCGCAAATTGAGTACCATGAGAAAAAATACTCCGCCTAAACTCTTTCTCCGTTTCTTCCGCTGGTACTGTCATCCCGATATGCAGGACTACATTGAAGGAGACCTGATGGAGGTATATGCGGTAAGGCTAAGAATGAAAGGAAAACGAAAGGCCGATCTGCGGTTTATGCTGGATGTGCTCGTGCTATTCCGGCCAGGTATTATCCGATCATTAACAACATCAGAACGAATAAATCCTACTATTATGTTTAGAAGTAATTTCAGAATTGCACTGCGGAATCTTTGGAAGAACAAAGCATCTACCATTATTAATGTATTTGGATTGACCGCAGGAATAACATCCTGCCTGCTGATTGCCCTCTTCATTCAACAGGAGATGAGCTTTGATGTATTTCAGTCCAAAAAGAAGCGCATTGCCCGTGTGGTGATGGAATATAGTTTTGAAGGAGGGAAGGAATCAAATAAAGGAACATTCACCAGTACCAAGGTAGCCCCTGTATTTTCGCGCACTTTTCCGGAAGTGGAAAAAGGGATTCGCATGTATAATGGTTCTGCTATTCTTCGTCAGGGAGATAACCTGGTGAACGAACGGTCTTTCATGTATGCCGATTCTTCGTTCTTCAATACGTTTGATCACGAGATGATTGAAGGCAAGGCCGCTACAGCATTGGACGGACCTTTTAAAATTGTACTTACCGAATCTACCGCTAAAAGATACTTTGGTAATGAACGGGCACTCGGGAAAATCATTCCGACCAATGATGAGAAATACAGCTATGAAGTGACCGGTGTGATGCGTGATTATCCGCAAAACTCTCAGATTCAGTTTGATTTCCTGGCCTCGTTTTCTTCGATGGGAGAAAATCAAGAGGATACGTATTTCAATGCCAACTACACCACGTACCTGTTGTTGAAGGACGAAAATTCCATTTACACCTTACAGGAGAAACTGCATCCGTTCATGGAGAAGGAAATGAAAGGCTCCGGAGCCAGCATTCACTATTATCTGGAGCCGTTTGAAACCATACATCTTTATTCACCTTATTCGGCATTCGTGCCCAACACCAGCCTTCGCTATCTTTATATATTAGGAGGTGTGGCTATACTGATAATTGTTATCGTGTGCTTCACCTATATCAATCTGAGTACGGCCAAGTCCATAGAACGAGCCAGGGAAGTGGGTATTCGCAAAGTATCAGGCGCAGTTAAATCGCAGTTGTTCTGGCAATTCATTGGGGAATCGTTTGTGTTATGCAGTCTCTCGGTTATTGTCAGTTTTGCTGCGGCCTCACTATTCCTGCCTTCTTTCAACGTGTTGATTACTAAAAACCTTCAGATGAAGGACTTGTTTACTCCGCTATTCATGTTGTTGACATTTGGAGCAACATTGCTGGTGAGTCTGATTGCCGGTGGTTATCCCGCTTTGGTCTTGTCGGGCCTTCAGCCGGCACGCGTATTGAAAGGGGTGTTTAAGAATACATCATCGGCAAAATGGCTGCAGCAATCGTTGATTGTTTTTCAGTTTGCAATCTCCGTGTTCTTAATCATTGCCACCATCGTTATTCAAAGTCAGTTGCATTTTATCCGCAATGCAAAATTGGGATACGATCGCCAGCATGTGTTGCGTATTCCTATCGGATGGGGAATGGGTTATGATAAGGTGAGCACTATTAAGCGTGAGCTGAAGACCAACGCTCAGGTGATTGATATCTCCCGTGGTGGCAATAGTCCGGTAAATATTTCAAGTGGCTACAGCATGCGCACACCTGACATGCCGAAGGACGAAGTGATTTCTGTCAATGCGAATCCGGTAGATGAAGATTACATCAAGGTGAATGGGTTGCAGTTGATTGCCGGAACTGATTTTTCGGAACAAGACATGAAGGATGTGGCCACGGAGGTGTGGGAGGACAAGAAGTTTCATTATATACTTAATGAAAGCGCAGCAAAGCGTTTAGGCTGGACTCCGGAGCAGGCTATCGGGCAGAATCTTCATTTGAATGGACCGGGTATCATCGTAGGTGTAATCAAAGATTTTAATTTCCAATCCATGCGCAATACCATTAATCCATTGGTATTGTTTGCCGAGTCGCAGGGAAGTTCGGTGTTGGTGAAAGTAAAAGGCGAAGACATGGCGGCTACCATTTCGTTTATGGAAAGTAAATGGAAAGAACTGGTTCCTAATCGTCCGTTCGAATATCGTTTTCTGGATGATGATTATAACCGCATGTATCAATCGGAAGTGCAGTTGGGAAAAACGATGAACCTGTTTTCTTCGATCGCGATTACACTGGCCTGCCTGGGATTATTTGGATTGTCATCGTACATGGTGCAGCAGCGCATGAAAGAAATCAGTATACGCAAAGTATTAGGTGCTTCGCTCTGGAGCTTGCTTCGCATCTTGTCAGGTAACTTTATCCGTCTGGTGGGCTTTGCCATCATCATCGCCTCTCCGTTGGCGTATGTATTTATGAAGCAATGGCTCAATGATTTTGTTTATCGCATTGATATCAGCTGGTGGATATTTGCCGTGGCGGGTGCCATGACGGTATCTATCGCGGTGATTACGGTAGGTATACACGGTGTGAGGGCAGCCATTAATAATCCGGTGAAGAGTTTGAAATCGGAGTGAGACCAAACGTGTTCTTGAATTATTTGTCAGAACGGTGGTAACCTCACTCCGCATACAGTAGTCTAATGGCCAGTTATCCAAACGTGAAAAAGAAAGAAGTTCATCCTCCCCGGTTTGCACTTGCCTTC
The DNA here is from genome assembly GCA_023251155.1 of Flammeovirgaceae bacterium. Taxonomy (GTDB): domain Bacteria; phylum Bacteroidota; class Bacteroidia; order Cytophagales; family Cyclobacteriaceae; genus ELB16-189. The sequence continues at coordinate 4,684 of JAHEZH010000071.1, forward strand.
TTTCGCTGGTACTGTCATCCTTTATTGCGGGATTACATTGAAGGTGACCTGATGGAAGTGTATCAAAGAAGAGTAAGAGCGGTAGGAAGCAGGAAGGCGAACAGGCGATTTATACTGGATGTCTTGTTGCTTTTCCGGCCAGGAATCATCAAGCCGGCAGAAGGCGAGTTGCAACTAAATAATTACGGTATGTTTAGAAATTATTTTAAAGTGGGTGTCAGGAATATTTTAAAGAATAAAATGTTCTCTTTCATTAATGTATTTGGTTTGGCAGTAGCCATGTCTGTTTGCATGTTGATTATCCTGATGCTGGCCGATCAGCACCGTTACGATCAGTTTCATGAAAAGAAAGACCGTATCTATCGTATTTTATCTTCAGCGCAGGTCTCACGTCAACCGTATTCCACTACCCCGTTTCCTTTGGCTAATGCGTTGAAGACGGAGTACACCATTGCAGAAGAAGTAGTCAACATGACTCCCGCTATAGGAGGAGATGCCATGTATGGACAGCGTATGACGGATATGCGTGGCTACTTTACTGATCCTTCCTTTTTTAAGGTGTTCAGTTTTGAGTTGGAGAAAGGAGATGCAAACACGGCATTGTCTAATCCTCACTCTGTGGTGATTTCAACGGAGATGGCGCAGAAACTGTTCGGCAATGAAGACCCGATTGGAAAAACCATTGAATTTGCTGATCGCCAGCTTCCTTTTCCACAAGAGCATGATGGAGTAGGGGCGCCTCCTGTTCCGTGGGGAAGTTTTACAGTGACAGGAGTTATTGATGAGGCGAAGTATAAATCACATCTTACGTTTGATGTATTGATGTCTGTTTCAACCATGCCGGCATTGGTGGCAGAAAAGAAAATCACCGATGATCGTAATAATTGGGAATGGTTTTTCAGAACCTATACGTATGTGTTACTCCGGTCGGATAGGAGCAGGGATGAATTACAATCTTCGCTGGATGAGATGGTGGCTCATACGTATGCGGATATAAAAGCGGAGCAGGTTAAGGGTTTCAAGTTATCGCCACAGGCATTGGGCGAAGTGCAGCTGGGATTAGCAGGCAACGATACCAACAACCGGATGCCGATGATCGGATATTACTTTCTAATCTTACTGGCTTCGGTAATCATGATCACTGCTTGCCTGAATTACACGAATCTTTCGGTAGCCCGTGCGCTTACACGTGCGAAAGAGATTGGCGTGCGTAAAGTGACCGGTGCGGCAAGGAAATCATTGGTGCTTCAGTTTTTGAGTGAGTCAGTGATCACGGCTATGTTATCGTTAGTGATGGCTATGGTCATGCTTGCTTTGATAAAACCGGCATTTAAAAGCCTTTGGGTCAATCAATACCTGAATTTTGAGTTGGAATCTTCACTCTCCGTATACCTTCTGTTCAGCGGTTTTGCGTTGCTGATCGGGGTGATCGCAGGTCTTTACCCGGCATTGCATCTTTCCGGCTATCAACCCATCCAAGCACTTAAAAATGGAAATCATGCACAGCCGGGCAAGCTGGGTCTGCGGAAAGTATTAAGTGTATCTCAATTCGTGATTTCCCTTTTCTTTATCACTACATCCATTCTGGTCTATAATCAATTCACTTATTTTATAGCGTTTGACTATGGATTTACATCAAGGAATATTGTCAATATCGAATTGCAGGGAATGGATTATCAGAAGCTGAGCAACGAGCTGAATTCGGTTCCGGGCGTATCTGCCATTTCTGCCAGCGATATTATCCCGGCCACGGGAAGAAGCAACGGAATTCAGTTAAAGAAACAAGGAGGTAAAGAAGAGGAGTATGTATCGGCATCCATTATTATGGCGGATGAAAACTTTACGGATAATCTTGGCCTGAAACTGATCGCAGGACGACATCTGCCCGCGGTAAGCGATTCGCTGAACCGGTTTATTCTGGTGAATGAGACCGCAGTAAAAGAATTAGGATATACTTCTCCTTCGGATATTGTAGGACAGGTATTCGAATCCCAATGGAATACGGAGCCAATTGAAGTGATCGGAGTCGTTGAAAACTTCAAGTACAAACTACTGATCAATCAACATGAGATTGAGCCACTGGTATTGCGCAATGTGCCCAATCAATTTCAGTATCTGAATGTGAAAATTTCATCTAACGACCTGATGTCGACCGTGAAACAGCTGGAATCAAAATGGAAAAAGATCGACCCGATCCATCCTTTTAAATATGCCTTTTTTGATGAGCAACTGGCCGCCACACACCGTGGTATATTTGACCTGGTTTCTGTTTTAGGATTTATAGCTTTCCTGGCCGTCGTGATTGCCTGCCTTGGTTTGCTAGGTATGGCCATCTATACCGCCGAGCGAAGAACAAAAGAAGTAGGCATCCGCAAAGTGATGGGAGCAGAGAACAGAAGCATCGCAGTATTACTATCCAAAGAATTTATACGGATGATCCTCCTTTCCATAGTGATAGGTGCACCCTTTAGTTACGTTGCCAATAATTTCTGGCTTCAGTATTTCCCTAACCGTGTGGAGTTTGGATTAGGTACTGTGCTATCCGGAGTTGTCGTATTGTTGGTCCTTGGATTCGTAACCATCGGTTCACAAACCCTCAAAGCGGCAAAGAGTAATCCGATTGATTCGTTGAAGGTGGAATGAGCGTTATAAGAGAACTGTGGGTGATCGATAAATTATTTTTGGACGAGGGATGCATTTGAAACGCAGTTGATTAGTTACTACCGGTCTTTTTTGGTATTGGCTAACCACAAAAGACTGTTCAAAATCAACTTGTCCTGCACCGGATTATTAAAAGTGAACGACAACGCTTTATTCGTTTTGTTCTCGTAATCAATGTCATTATGGCCCAGGTTGAAATACATCATCCTGTAGGTCGTATTGGTCCATACTACTGGATAATAACCGCTGTGCCAGATCTCGTGTGGCTTGGGCCCGGTGCCCAGTGGGAAACTGGATGGATCGATGGATAACAGTATTTTAATGTTCCTGTTTTTGGTGAGATCATTCTCCCAGCGGTACCATTCACATGGGGAAGACCTGAATGTTGTAGGGAGACCTTTCATTGCCGGATGTTTGCGGTCTTCTACTTTTAAGACAGCCGAGGTCGGTCTCCAGGTATTACTTGCATACTGGCCTGATCCCAAAAACTCATTGTGATACCAATCCCAGTTCTGAGGATAATCGGAGGGAGTCAGTGCAAAGGCCGAAAAGTGGAACCCGATCCAAGCACCTCCATGGTCCATGTATTTTTTAAATGCCTCACGCTGGGCAGGATCTTCTGGTCGTGTATCTAAAAAGAGTACAACCTGGTAATTGGATAAGAACGGTGTGTTGAGATTACTCCAGTTGTTGGTGGAGTCGTAAGTGAAATTATTTTCTTGGGCTGCTTTGCTAAACCACTTATTGGCTTCATGAACAAAACTGATATGTGCCTGATCGTGTTTGGCAGTATAAAAGCCGATCACTTTAAATTTGGCCTGGCCGCTGCTTTCAGCGTAGCTGAAGAGAAACAGTACATTGAATATCAGAAGGAAATAGCACTTCTTCATGGAGCTTTGGGTCTGAATGTTTTTGTTTGAATATAGCAGGGTTTTGAGTTTTCTGCTACAACTTTCTTACAGTTCACTACATCTTATCGCCGGGTGAGTCACCATCCTTTTCTGTTCTTGCCTTTTCTGAGCACATTTGACAGGCTGAGTCGATAGGAATATCTTAACTAACGTTTACTTCATGATCCGTAATTACCTCAAAGTAGCATCGCGTAACATTTTCAAGCGCAAACTGTATTCGTTCATCAATGCTTTTGGATTGAGTATCGGTATTGCCTTTTGTGCACTTATTTATTTGTACATACAAGACGAACGTAGTTTTGATCAGTTCCATGTGAATAAGGATCGTATTTATCGCATGGAAAGCAAACAGTATACTACCTGGGAGCCGAACCCGGAACATCCCTATAACTATAGTGCATGGCTCCAGACAGGTTTGCAGCCTGCGATGAAAGAGGAAATTCCTGAGGTAGAATGGGCTACGCGATATAGCCCGGACGGAGATGCGATTATGCGTTATGGTGAAAAGGTATTCAAAGAAAGCATCACTTACGTGGATGCTGATTTCTTTAAGATGTTTTCATTTCCTTTACTCAAAGGCAATCCGGAGAAATTGTTCGTCAATCAATCGGATATGGTGATTACTCCGGCTATCGCCAAAAAGTACTTTGATGACGAGAATCCATTGGGTAAAACGCTGGTTGTTGATGTAGGGGAAGAAAAATCATATACGGTTACCGGTGTGATGGAAGGGCCTCCGGGAAATTCAAGTATTGGATTTACGATTCTTGTTCCGCAGGAGAACCGGATTGGGTATGATCATCATCTTGCTCAATGGGGAAATTCTAATGTCCCCACCTTCGTGCAGTTGCAACCCCATGCGGATCTGAAGAAATTCAGCGCCAATATAGAGAAGATGACACAGAAACACATGGGCGAGCGGTTGGAAAAATGGAAGAAAGAATTGACGACACCACTTCCGGCAGGCGTGAAACTCATGGAGTTTCAATACTCTCCCCTCACTGCTATCCATCTGAAAAAAGAGATTGGTTGGGACAAAGTAAGCGATCCGCAATATTCATTCATACTCGGTGGTATTGCGATATTGATTATGCTGATTGCCTGTATCAATTATGTTTCACTTGCATTGACTACCTCTACCTCCCGAAGAACGGAAGTAGGTATCCGTAAAGTGGTGGGTGCACAGAAAAATCAATTGGTTTATCAGTTTGGTTTTGAATCCATTCTTTTGGCTCTTATTTCCATGATCGTTGGGTTGATTCTTGTATTTTTATTTCTCCCATCGTTCAACGAATTCACGGGCAAGTCCATTCACATTACTTTACCTGACCTGCTCCCGTTACTTTTAGTGAGCGTATCCATCACGTTGCTGGTCGGTGTTTTAGCGGGAAGTTATCCTGCGTTATTCCTGTCTTCTTTCCGCCCCGCGTTGGTGTTGAAGGGAGGTTTCACTTCCAGGTTACAAGCGGGTTTTACCAAACCATTGGTTGTATTGCAATTCGCCTTGTCTGCTTTTCTGATGATCAGCTCGGTGATTATGTATCGTCAAATGAATTTCGTCACCAGCAAAGATCTGGGATACAATAAGGAACAGGTACTGGTTATCCCCACTCAAACAGGTTGGAATAAGAAAGCCGATGAGTTAGTGGAACGTTTTCGTGTTCGGGCACAGCAGGAGCCTGCGGTAATTTCGGTTAGTGGTACCAGCACCAGTTTTAGTAAAGGATACTCTCGCTACGGGTATAAGATTGATGGTGAGAATAAGTCGGCCTACGTGTACAGTGCGGATCCGTATTACATCCCTACATTAGATCTGAAATTAGCCATGGGGAGAAACTTTGATGCGAATATCCCATCGGATAGCAATGCGATCATTGTGAATGAAGCACTGGTTCGTGATATGAAATGGAAAGATCCATTGAATGAATACCTCAACTATAATGAAGATTCAACCAGTCGTGGGGCTAAAGTGATTGGCGTGTTAAAGGATTTTCATTTTCAGTCGCTCGAGCAGGTGATTGAGCCTGCGTTCCTGTCGATCAATACATCGCAGATGGGTAACCTGACAAACGTACTGGTGAAGGTTGCTCCGGGAGATTTGCCTGGAGCAGTGGAGAAACTCCGTAAAATTTGGAATGACGTTTCTTCGGATAATCCTTTTGAATATTCGTTCCTCGATGAAGACGTGGCAAAGCAATATGAATCACAGCAGCGCTGGATGCGTATCACCGGACTATCAACGGGATTTGCGATCCTCATCTCTTGTCTTGGCTTGTTTGGGCTAGCCGGTATCAATGCAGTGAACCGCACCAAAGAGATAGGTATACGCAAAGTAATGGGCGCAGAAATGGGAACCATTTTTATATTAATGAATAGACAATACATCTGGCTTTCGCTGATCGCCTTTGCCATGGCGGTGCCCGCTTCCTGGTATGTCATGACCAGGTGGTGGCTATCCGATTTCAAGTTTGCCATTGAAGTAGGGTGGGAGTTGTTCGCCATCAGTATGGTAAGTGGATTGCTGGTAGCATTACTTACGGTAAGCTATCATGCTGTTAAAGTAGCTTTGGTCAATCCGGCGGAGACGTTGAAGTATGAATAAGAGTGAATGAGTTAATGGTAAAAAGTGAATCGTGAAGGGAGCTCACAATTCACTTTTAACCATTGACTTTTAACTTAATACTAGTGTTTTACGGTTACTACTCCGGAAGCAGCCAGTCCTTTCTTATCCGCTTCTGATGTATTCCAGTTCTGATCGAAATGGCCTTCGGCTACTTTGGTGTCTGAATACTCTTTATACAACACAAAGTCTTTGGTGAATCCACCCAACATCAGCTGGGGTGATGAATAAAATCCCTGCGGCTTCGATACGGTCCACCAGGGTAACCCGGAGTTGATGGTTACATAATGACCATTCAGTGGAAAAGTATAGAACAAACCATAGCCGGCAGTAGCCAATGGGTTTAACTCCAGTGGCAATTGGCTGGAATACTTTTCAATAAGTAAATTGGTATCCTTCGTTCCAAACAAAATCAGGTTACTGCTTTCAATATCACTTGGCCTGATTTCCTTATCCGATACAACACGAGGGAAGAACATCAACCGGCCTAAGAATGCACCACGGTAAGCTGACCATGCTGCGGCCTGCTCGGCCAGTTCTCTTCGCTTCTTCAATTCTTCTTCGTCAGGGTTGCCGGATGTACCATACACGTACACATGCCTGCTGGCAAAAGAGGCTGCAATGGGTCCTTCAGCACCCCGCTTCTTTGCATTGGCCGCAGCCTCGTATTTCACATTTAGCCATTTCCCCGCTTCCTGTCTGAAGGATAATTGGTCAGAAGGAGTTACTTTAATTTTCTTGCCGTCAATAGTAACTGTCAGGGGTTGCCCTGGTTTGTATTGCGGATGATGGGTCAGTGTTAATGTGAAAGCACCAAGGGCAGACGTGGTAACGTCAATGGTATTGGGTGCTGTAAATTGGGCGACAAAGGTTGCCAGTGTGCCGGGCGTGAGCTGATCGAGGCTTACCCAATACGCTTTACTATGCTGGTAATTGCGGGTGTTGAAACGTACTTCATTCGGATAGGCATTGCGTTTGTACTTGCTAAACCAATCGAAGATGAATCCATCTTTATAGGCATTTTCCCAACTGTTGTGGTTCACGCCAGGATACTCCACATATTCAACCTGTGCTCCCAGCTCTTTTAGTTTCTTTGTCCAGTCGCGCGATACGGCAACGGGTACAGCCTGATCTTTATCGCCATGGAAGAAATGAAAGGGTATATTCAGTCCGTTCGCAGCAAGCTCATCAGTACCGGGTGGTGGTGCAGGACAGACCGGAGCCACTGCAGCCCAGATATCCGGATGTGTCAGCCCAATCCAAAGCGTTCCGCCACCACCCATTGACAGCCCCGTAAGGTAAGTGCGATCTTCATCGATGTTAAATCGCTTCCTGACATCGGCCAAAACATCCATGACGTCTTTTTCAGTAAGGCCCTGATAGCCCATGGTACCACGTGCTAATGGAGCAGCAACAATATAATCCACATCGCTCCAATTCTGGAAATAACGCGATGCTTCCACGTCCGTTTCACCGGCTTCGTTACTCTTTCCAAAAACTCTTTTCAAGGCAAGACGATGGTTGGAACCCGCTCCATGCAGCATCATTACCAACGGATACTTTTTATTGGAATCGAAATTCTTGGGCAGATAAAGTCCATAGGGTTGTTCCGTGTCATCGGCATCAGAATAAAAAGTAGTTACCTGCGGTCCCACAGGTAACTTCTGACCCCACGAAAAGATGCTGACGATTAAAGCCATCAACAGCAGACCCTTTTTAATATCGTTATAATTCATAATGAATGGATTGGATTTTGATGATGAGAGATTATTTGTGCCTGGAGAACATCCACTCTAATAAAGAGGGTTCAGCGTATGCCTTGTCCCAGCTATTGTGATTAACTCCCGGGTATTCGGTATATTTTACGTCTGCTTTCAGCTCTTGAAGCCTGGCGTACATCTCTCTGGAGTTGTTCACTCCGATCACCACGTCCGCATCTCCATGAAAAAGCCAGAAAGAAGTCTTGGTTTGTTTTCGGGTATACGCTTTTACATCACCGCCACCACATACTATAGCACCGGCGGAAAATAAATCCGGATGACGATAGATTGCTTCCAGCGAACCCATACCTCCCATGGATAAACCGGTAATATAAACCCGCCTGGTGTCCACTTTTTCTTCTTTCATGATGGAGTAGGTAAGTTCGGTAGCCAGGCGAAGCCCTTGTGTTATTTCATAGTCATAATTAAAATCAAGAGTAAGCGGAGAGGTACTTCGGTTAATTTTTACCGAGGCCCAATAGGAAGCCGATGGGCATTGTGGTGCAATTACAATAGCCGGATATTTTTTCCGGTTCCCTTCCTCCAGAAAGACCTTTACACCATTGGCTAATTGTTTTTCATTGTCGGTACCCCGCTCTCCACCGCCATGCAGAAATACAACCAACGGATAACTTTTACTGCGATCATAATTTTCCGGGTAAAGAATGCGATAGGGCAACGTATCTCCTTTGCTTCCGATGAATTGTTTCTTCTGAAACAGGGTAAGGTTTTGAGCATGACCCATGAAGGGGAATAACGACAGAAGAATGATGAGGTATTTCATGAAAGAGATGGACATTGTTTGGCTGCGGGTAAAAATCAATTGGTCACTATTGGTTGTTTATTGTAATCGTTTGAGATAAGCTTTGGGAACGGAAAACTTTTATAAAGCAGAGATAAATAATGTGTTTTTGTTACACAATGTAGGCAGAGCGATGATTCGGTCAAAGATCTGACCTGATTTCTTTGAAAAAAAACGGCTGATTTCATTTAGTGTTGTTCATTACCGATATTTGAATCCGTTATGGAACGTGATAAAGAGTCAAAGGATTTTTTGCTAAAAGGTGATCAGACTTACCTGTCACACATATCTGTGGATAGTGTGATCTTTGGGTTTCATGAAGATCAGCTTAAAGTACTTCTGCTGAAATGGAAGGGCAGTGGTCAATGGTGCCTTCCGGGAGGCTTTGTCATGAAAGACGAACACCTCGATGACTCGGCCATCCGGATTTTAAAAGAACGGACCAACATGGAGTCCATTTATCTGAAGCAATTTCAGGTATTTGGGGATCCGCAGCGGGAACGGAAAAAGAACGAGTTCCTTAATCTGCAAGGGCTAACTAAGAATAGCTGGATCATGCAGCGTTTTATTACAGTTGGTTATTATGCGCTGGTCGAATTTTCAAAAGTGACACCTGAACCCGATGTATTGTCAGTTGAATGCAAGTGGTGGGATATTCATAAAATACCCAAGCTGATTTATGACCATAACAGTATTCTGGCTACAGCATTGGATTCGTTGCGCAGAAGCCTCAATGATTATCCCGTTGGCTATAATTTGCTGCCAGAGAAATTTACCATGCCAGAACTGCAGACTTTGTACGAGACCATTCTGGATAAAGCCATCGACCGCAGAAACTTTCAGAAGAAGATGCTTGCGCTGGGAATACTGGAGCGGCTGAAAGAGCGCAAGACCGGCGGAGCGCACAAAGCACCTTTCCTTTACCGATTCGACAAGAAGAAGTACGAAAAGGCAATGAAGCAAGGCCTTAAGTTTGGCTTTTGAAACGCGTCATCTTGTTTCGATAAACGTGTTTTAGTGGCTATCTTGGTTCGAAAAATCAAGCGCTCATGTTTCTTCTCTTTCCAGGCCGTCATCAGTTACTTACCCGTTTTCAGTTTGATTACCTTAATCAACTAGTGAAAGAGGGGTTGAATGAGGCAGTAGATATTGATAGTCATCCTTTGAAAAGGAAGGACAGGATAGAGGGTATTGTCTTCGCAATCACTTCGGCCAATCATAGCAATACCCGAAGAAATCCGTTGCCTTTTTACCTCAGGGCGATATCCATTCATGAATTTGCACGCAAACTCGGTGTGCCCTCTTACATCTATGGTGTAGATGATGTGGGCACTCTGGACAGTTTTGCTTCGTACACCCTCAAGCGGGTGTATCATGAGAGTGAGGGTGCTATTGATCTTCAGCCGGAAAATACATTAGTACTTTGCTCCACACCGGTATTGCAGATGTACGAACAGTTGGGTTTTCGGATTTTACCGGCCGAACTGACTGATCGTACTACCTGGAAACATAAAACGCCATTGCCATGGGATGTAGTAGAGCGGATTGCCGGTGATACCCAATGGACCTCCAACGAATGGATTGCTCAGCACATGCACGAGGCCTCGCTTCATATCTGGAAACAATACCGGCTGGGAGAGAAAGTAAGTGTACTCTTCAAAGATCACATGATCAGCGAAGACGGTGATATCACCACCACGCGTGACTATAACACCTATGTGCGGCAGATGGATGAAATTGCCGAACTGAAATACACGGAGACAGCACCTTACATTAAGCAGGGCAGAATTGGAGATATCGGTTGTGCGGTTGGCTCGTGGATTAAATTAGCCAGTAAAGACATTCGCTTTCGTGAATCGGATTTTTATGGAATAGAGGTAGCTCGGCATTTATTTGATATATGCCAGCAGCGCAAGCACAATGGTGAGTTTGCCAATCCTTTTGTCTTCTTCTCCCAACGCAATGCAGTTACAGGTTTAGTGTTTGACAGGCATTCCATGAATTCGATTCATACTTCATCGCTCACGCATGAAATCGAATCGTATGGAAGCCGGACGGATCTGCTTGCGTTCATTCAGAACCGGTATGATGAATTGGCTACCGGGGGCAATTGGATTAACCGCGATGTGGTGGGACCATCCGATAAAAATGACGAAGTGCTTCTTTGGGTGAATGATCGCGATGGTCGCAATACCGACTGGGAGCAGGTATTCCATTCCCGTGAAGCGTTGTCGCATTACCTGAGTGGCTTATCTACGTATGGTCGGTTTCTTCGCTTTGCAAATGACTTCCGCCATAGCGAGGGGTATCATTTGAAGTACGAGATTATCTCAGTGCAATCCAGGCAATTCATTAAACTGAAACTGAATGATGCCTGCGAGTTTATGAGTAGGAAGGAGTATATCGACAACTGGCAGAGCGAAATGCATGAGACGTTTTGTTTCTGGGATTTTGATGAATGGAAACAACACCTGGAGAGCGTGGGCTTTGCCATTGCTCCTGAATCGAAAGCATACACCAATCCATGGATTGTAAAAAACCGGCTGGAAGGAAAGGCCGAGATTTATAAAATGGAAGAAGGTCAGTTGGTAAGGAAAGATTATCCGGTTACTAATATGTTGATGATTGCAGAGAAGCGATAATCAACATCAAACTGACAAAGGGAACAAAATCATTCGGTTTAAAGTTAACTGGATTACCGGCAATACTTCCGTGCCTGCATTAAAAGAATTTGTAAAGCATATTATGCTCATTTCATGAATGTACATCTTCCTTCTGATTTGTTAAGACCTTATGTGCATTCCTACCGCATTGTGGAAAGTGTGCATGGTCAGGTGAATCGTGTGCTTCCGGCTACATCGTTGGTCATGGCTTTTCGCTACAGAGGCAGAGTAAGCTATGAGGCTAACCACATCAAGAGCGATCTCAGTACGATGGTCATTTCCGGCTTGCGTAAATCAGGAAGATTGATGAATTATGAGAAGGCGACCGGCAATATTGTAGTCCTCTTTACGGAAACAGGAGCCAGTGCCTTCATCAAAGAACCTTTGCATGAGTTATTTGAAAAAAGTGTTTCGTTGGATAATCTTAGCGGCTATAGAGATATTACGCAGCTTGAGGATAAGCTTGCTGAAGCAAATAACGATCAGCAACGTATCCGTCTCATCGAACAATTTTTGTTGATTCGGTTGCAATACATTAAACCTGATGGGTTAACCAATCATGCACTACGTCATATTCATGCATCAAATGGTAGCTTACGCATCAAAGAATTAGCAAGTTTACTTTGTATAAGCCAGGATGCTTTAGAGAAACGTTTTCGCAAAGTAGTAGGTGTAGCGCCCAAGCAGTTTGCTAACATCATACGCATGAAGTCAATCATTAGCCGCAGCGAAATGAAGGCCCATAGGCTCAATGAACTGGCTTTCAATGCAGGCTACTTTGATCAATCGCATTTCAATAAAGATTTCAAAACGTTTACCGGCCTTACGCCAACCGATTTCTTCCGCTCGCCTGTGTTCTGGTAAATCAATGATTTTTTACAATGATCACCATCGGCTTCTGCTGAGTTTTGCATAGACAAAATTCATAACGGATGAAAACACAATTAGCTCAGCGCCTGCTGCTCTGCGGCATGCTGCTCGTCACCGCCACTTTGTGCGCACAATTCAAAACAGATCATTCACTACCCCCAACCACCATGGCAACCACTTCACAATCAGAACAAAACAAAAATACCGTACGCTCACTTTATGAAGAGGCGCTGAACAAGCGCAACTATGCATTCCTCCATCAACTCATCGCTGAAGAGTTTACTGGCATTCGCGGACTGAAAGGAGCAGTCGCCATTCACGAATCGGTGATGCCGCTGATCAATGCCTTTCCGGATATCAATTATCACATTGAAGAACTGACAGGTGAAGGAAACAAAGTTACCATCCGCTGGAAATGGGAAGGCACACATCGGGCATCCTATCAGCAATTTGCACCTACAGGCAAGTGGGTTACGAATGAAGGTATGGCTATCTATGAACTGAAGGACAACAAGATCATTGCTGCACAGGTATTGATTGATCGCTTAGGATTTCTTCAGTCGCTGGGCGCAATACCACAGGATTTAACTTTGTTACGTATAAATAGTTCAAACACTGATCAGGTGCGATTTATTGATAAGTTTGTGGGACCGGCTTCAGCTAAGCTGGAGTTTATGAATAGAGTAGATATCAATCGCCAGTTCATTAAAAAACTCAATGGTTTTGTAGAAGATGCTGCTTATGAAGGCAGCGATGAGAATGGTAATTTTACGCTGGTGACTATTGCCGTATGGCAGAATGAAGAAGTATTGAAGAAAGCAAAGGAAGCGGTGCAAGCCGAATACAAAAGAGAAGGATTTAATCCTGCTGAATTAATGGAGCGACTGCACATCACTATGGACAGAGGTGTGTATCAACAAGTTCAATGCAAACCGTAAATACAAAATGACCCCCGATATCAGAGAGCTGCAAGAAAAAAAACTGGTAGGTAAGCACCTGCGCATGACCATGGCGGCCAACCGTACATTTGAATTGTGGAGTAGTTTTATGCCCAGGCGCTGGGAAATCAATCACCGGATCAACAGCGATATGCTATCGGTGCAGGTGTATGATGCTGATCATGATCCTTCCACGTTCAATGCGGATGCTGCGTTTGATAAATGGGCCGCTGTTGAAGTCAGTACCGATGATCAGGTACCTGAAGGCATGAGTACTTTTACACTGCCGGCAGGCAGCTATGCCGTATTCCAGTACAAAGGGTTACCCAGTGAAGGGGACAAGGTGTTCGGTTATATCTTCGGCACGTGGCTGCCTCCATCTGATTACGTACTTGACCACCGCCCACACTTCGAAGTGCTCGGCCCAAAATACAAAAACAACTCACCCGACTCCGAAGAAGAAATATGGATACCCGTGAAGCGGAAGGAATGATTGTTGGGTTCTTGTTTTTTATGAAATCCCTTTCAGGGTCGTTTTACTTTTTAGCACGTATTCACTTCATTTCGGGCATAAAGGTAGAAACGGGAGTAGTTTACTATGGAGGACAGGTTGTTGGATAAATGATGTCTGATGGTATTAAAGACGAAGTAGTAATTTTAAGTAAGGGTCATGAACACAACTAAGGAAAAAATCATCCGCGACTACATCGATGCTTATAATAAATTCGATGTGCCCGGTATGCTGAGGCATTTGCACGATGATATTGAATTTAAAAATAGTGCGAACGGTGTGGTGAATATGGAATTGAAAGGCATTGAACAGTTCAGAGCACAGGCAGAGCAGGCGAAGAGTTTCTTTTCAAGCAGGCACCAGGAGATAACGTCAATAACCATTGCAAATGCTATCGCAGAAATTGATATTAAGTATACCGGAACGCTGGCTTTGGATCTGCCCAATGGCATGAAAAAAGGAGAGCAGTTGGTAATGAAAGGAAAGTCCCTGTTTGTTTTTGTTGATGATCAAATCATTGGGTTAACGGATATCAGCTGAAAGATGTGATCTTCTGAGTGAGAGGTGTTCCACCTTAAAATTCTGTTATCATGAAGGTAATTTACTTCGTCATCATTTTGTTGAGCGGATGTTCCTCTATCAGAACCACTCCTTCTACGGATAATGGCCTTTACTTTAGTGCCCCTGGTACGCCCCTGCTGAACACCACATGAGTGATGGTTCCGAATAATTGCACTTTTACGAAAGAGTTAGATCTTCATTAGAATTGCCGCACGGCAATAGTGGAATGGTCGTTTTTATGGGAATGCCTGTATTCACCATCAGCCACTTTGTTGTCCTTGAAAATCTTTTTCATTTTGCTGACCGCAACGAAAATGCCGCTGCCGTACCTGTTTTTTCGAAAACGAGGTGCCATGTCTTCAAGAATAATCTGGTTGGTTATTTCTTTCTTTACAATGTGCTGTAATCGATCGGCAGCATATATGGCTATCTCTTTGTTCTGTACGACCACCGTAATGAGTATGCGATTATCCGGATCGCTTTGAGAATGATACCACTCCCTGGCCTTGCGTCTTGAAAAAGAATGAATACTTTCTCCCAGCAGAGAGTCAACTGTAATGATGGATAATTGTGATCCGGCTTCGCGTTCAAAACCATTGATCAGGTGAAACAGATTGGCTTTCTGATTGTCATTTAAGACATTGGCGTAATCTTTTATTTTTTCCTGCAGCTGTGATGGGGTGATGGTGTCATTTGGCTGTTGGCTACAGGAAGCTAAACATATAAAAATCAAAACCGGAATCAGGATTTTCATACCCGGATATACTAAATTCTAATGCCAACCAGCGCTTTTTCATGCATTGATTCTGCTGATCCGGTATGACGTGAATAGCATACCTTATGAAGGAGCTAAAACCCGGATGAAAATTTTACTAATAATTAATAGATGATTGCTGTGTTTTTGATTTGTATCTTATTAATAATGAGCCGTATAAACAGCTTGGTCAGGGGAGCATTCAACGCGGTATTTATTTCTGGTCGGGTTCATCGTTTAGGTACGGAAATAAAATACATTCGTCACTTGCTCACCAGTTCGGATTGCTGATCTGTTGAATTTTCCTCTCATTCGTGTAGGAGGGAATAGTGGAGAAGAACAGCGAAAATCATCCGCGTCCGACAGCGCTGTCCTTAACTTCTATTTTGCAAAAAGGTACTCCAGCGGTAAATGATCACCCACAAACCGGCCGTAATGAACAATGCTCAGTTTTCCTTTTTCATCAATGAGGAACTCGCTTGGAATAGTGGTGGTGTGGCCATCCTGGCTGATTGCTTCTTTAAATTGTTTTTTGCCCTCTATGGCTTTGCTCAGCAATCCATTAAAGAGACTTCTCATCAACTTGCCCATGGACCGTTCTACAAAGTACAGTTGATAAAGTTTGTTTTGCGGATCGGCAATGAAGTGAAATGGATACGTGTTTGAACCGAGGTATTCGTTCATTTTCTCTATGGAAGATTCATAGACCACCCACACTTCTATATTATTTGCCGCAAAGTAGTCGGCATTCTTTAATAACGTATGCATGCGCAGATTGCATACCGGGCAGCCTGCATTACGCTCGAAAGCGAGATATACTTTTTTGCCCTGTAGCTTTTTCAGTTGAAGGGATTGCCCGTACACATCAGTAGTAGTGAAATCGGGCGCTTGTTGAAGAACAGATAGTGACATTCGTAGTTGATTTTAATAATCGATATCCGTTGATACCATTACCTGTTTTCAATCACCCCGAATGTTATGAAATAGTTTTGCGTGCCTGCTCCAGACATTTGTATTTCTGATTGTCGAATGTATGGGTGTTGCGATACCCCATCTCTTCGATCAGTTGCTCACGCGTGGCACCGGCAAGAAACGTTCGGGTGAGAAAGATGAGACAGTGACGGGATATTTTGTGAAATACACGTTGAAGGATGTGACGCTCAGCAAGACGTTCTTCTTTTTGCTCCCATTCCGCAAGGCTCAGGTCTTCCAGTTCATATTCATCCTCATCTTCCAGCTTTGTCATGCGCCTGGCCTGACGCAACCGTTTCAGCCAAAGATGAGAGGCTACTGCAAAGATGTAGGTTTTGATCGAGGAGGTGAGCAGGAAATCGTTTTTAGGAACTTTATCCAGCAATACGATGATCGTTTCCTGAAAAATATCCTGCGCATCAGCCGATGTACCACTATTACGTTTTACAAAACGTTCAATCGTGGGGTAATAAAAAGTGTATAACAGGTTGTAAGCGGCATTGTTCCGCTTTTTGAGACCATCCACTAACCGGTTTTCTTCCATCATTATGGCGTTACTACACTTTATACCGTCCCGATGTTCCCGATCACCCGATAAATACAAAATTATTTTTAACTTTTTTCTGGCTCATAAATTACCTGGGGATGGTAAATGTATTTCAATGAGTCGCGTAGTGAATGGTTTCAACGCACACACTGTCATAACTCGATCAACTACGCAGGCCAGTAAATAAGAAATATCAAAAGGTAGCGAACACCGGCGTTCACTACCTTTTGATACTTTTAATCCATTATTTTATCGCGGCCTGTCGGATTCACAGGAGAAAGAATCCGATTCCACGGTGCCGTAATGGTGTTTATCTGGGTTTTGATTATCATGGATTATTCATTTTTCAGTGCTTTCACCGGATTCTCCCGCGCTGCTTTGATCGATTGAAAACTGATCGTAAACATGGCAATGAACAAGGATGCTAACCCGGAGATGAGGACAATCCAGGGATCAATCCCTACGTGGAAAGCAAATCCTTCCAGCCAGTTATTCATGAAATAGATACCTGCCGGTGCCGCAATGCAAAAGGCAATCGCAATTAACAAAGTGAAATCTTTGAACAACAACACCGATACCTGTGCCATAGTAGCGCCCATTACTTTGCGTATACTGATCTCTTTGGCGCGTTGCTCACCCACATACGTGGCCAATCCAAACAAACCCAGGCAAGCAATGAAAATGGTAAGACCAGTAAAGATCAGTATGATGCTGCTCATGCGTTGTTCGGAACGAAACAGGGCATCAAAGTTTTGATCCAGAAACGAATATTCAAAAGCGCTGTTTGAATACTTCTTCCAGATCGATTCGAGCAGCTGTACCTGTGCCTGTGTATTACCTGCCGACAAGCGAATTGCCATTTCTCCATTGGGCTCAGACCCCAGTAAGATAACCATGGGCTTCACCGAGTTACGTAAGCTCTCAAAGTTAAAATCCTTGATTACCCCAATCAGTTTCAATGGTTCTGGTTTGTCATTTTGAAAACTGATTACCGTTTGGTTTTCCATTTCCTTATACCCCATCAGTTTGTAGGCTGTTTCATTGAGTATCACCGCAGCCGTATCTGTAGGGAAGTCGCGCGAGAAGAAGCGGCCTTGCGCCATGGTGAATTGCATGGTATTGAGATGATCGTGATCTACCTGGTAGACTTGTAATAAAAAGTCCTGCTCTGAGCCTCCGCTGCGGTACACTGAGCTCCAGCTGATGTTAGGTGGAAGTTTGTTCGCATAACTCGCTCCTTTAAATTCCGGATGGGTGGCAATTTCATCTTTAAAAGCTTTTGCGTTCTTGTCGAGCGACCAGGTGTGCAGCAGGTTCACTACATTTTCTTTATCAAAACCAATGTTCTTTTCCTGCATGAACTTTAGTTGTTTATAGACGACCAGACTTCCCAGCATCAATGAAATGGAAATTATAAACTGAAATACCACCAATGAATTTCTCAGTTTCGAGTTTTTAAATCCAGATCTCACTTTCCCTTTTAATACTTCTACAGGTTTGAATGAAGTGAGATAGAAGGCAGGATAACTTCCGGCCAGCAAGCCTACGAATAGGGCGAAGAGAAGGATGCCACCAATAACCAACGGATTGGTAAACAGGGAAAGTGTTAATGTTTTTCCTGCCAGGGTATTGAATGGATTTAACAAGGCAATCATCAATATCAAGGCAATGAAGGTAGAGAGGAAGCTGTAGATCATCGACTCCGAAAGGAATTGAGCCATCAGCCTTGAACGGAATGCCCCGATGGATTTGCGTACCCCCACTTCTTTCGCCCGGTTGGCCGAGCGTGCCGTAGATAAGTTCATGAAGTTGATACAGGCAATTAATATAATGAAGGCCGCGATGGCAATGAAGATGTACACATACTGCAGATTGCCATTGGGAATGATTTCCTCAGTGAGATTCGATTTCAGGTGAATGTCTGTAATGAGTTGTGTGAAGAGCCCGACATTGTTGCCCTGTTCTTTGAATTGCTTGAAGGTAAGTCCCAGGAATTTCTCCAGCTCTGTACCCATATTTTTCTCCACCATTTGATCCATGTGTGTTTTCACGGCGGCCAGATCAGCTCCTTCCCTTAGTTTGAAATAGGTGTAGATGTTGTTGGAAGTCCATTGAGTGTTGGTACGCAGGTAATCCCAGCTTTCGCCCGACAGAATCATATCAAACTGAATGTGTGAATTGGAAGGTGGATCTTGTACCACACCGGTTACTTCAGTGGTTTTCTTTTCACCACCACGCAAAATGATTTTGCCTAACGGATTTTCATCTCCGAAATAACGCTTGGCTGCCGATTCGGTAATGACAACTTTATTGGTTCCCTTCAAAGCAGTCTTCGGATCACCCGCCACCATTTTGAAGGTGAAGAAATCAAAGAAGTTAGAGTCCGCCACCAGCATGTAGCCCTCGGTGAATAATTTATCTTCATAACTCATGGGCTGCGTGCGCCACAATCCAAAACGGCAAGCACTTTCTACTTGTGGTATCTCGTTCACGATAGCATCCGCTACCGGTGCGGGTGATACGGCCATGTTAAAATCATTACCATTCAAGCGCCCCAGAAACCCAATGCGATAGATACGATGACCATCTTTATGAAAGCGATCATAACTTATTTCATCCGCCACATATAATATGATGAGTAAGCTGGCTGCGATACCAAGGCTGAGGCCCGCAATGTTGATAGCGGAGTAGCCTTTCTGGCGTAGCATAATGCGCAAGGCCGTTTTAAGATAATTTTTAATCATTGGGAATAAGCTTTAACACTGATCAGACGCACGTACATCACATCAGGTTGCATCTTATCCGAAGCAGATAGCAATTATTTTGCATTCCGCTGATTTTTAAACGGATAGCGGGAAATGACGAAGAAGAAGCTGGATACTATACACTTCGAAAAAGGATGGAATACCCGATTTAACTCGGTTTATGTCCGGTCACGCTGTGCGGGAATGAACAATTGATTGCTGAGAAGGACGTAAGTGAAGATAGGGATAAGCGTAAATTGACTACAGTGTATCCGTGATGCTGCAGTTAATTCGGTGGACACGTCCCTTATTTTCTCTCTGCATAAACTCCCAACTCGGCAATAGTTGGAGGTGCGGAGAATTCATCAATAGTCACTCGCACACGATCTCCAATGACAGGAGCAAAACGATGCACTTTTGCTTTGCCCGCAGCAGGTGTGATAGCCAGCGGAATCCATTTTCCATTCTGATGATAGTCGAAGTGGTATTTCTTGATGCGTGCTTCGGCTTCATAAATCGTAATCATATTGAAAGGCTGCTCCTTGTCAAGTTCTACCTCCAGCCATGGAGTCTTTACAGTACTATTGGATACCCAGCGCGTGGTAAAATCATCATCATTGGCAAAATCCATGATGTCCATATCATCGCTCCAGCTGCTGTTGGTGGGCCGATGTTTGGCCAGGTTAGAGGAGATAATGGGTGCATCTGCTTTGGGTAGCAGATCCACCGCGCCTGCATTCTTCCACTGACTGCCAATGCTTTTCAGAGCAGCGAGTGCGTTATCATCAATCAAGCCATCGCTATTAGGTGCTACGTTCAAGATGAAGTTGCAATACACTTTGTTCAGGGGGATGATGTTATCCTTCACCAGTTTAACCGGATCTTTTACAGGATCCGTGGGGAATTTCGTTTTCCAGAACCAGTTCTTGTTCAGCGGCAGGCAGGAGAGGGCCGGCAAGGTGTTCTTCTCCTTGGAGATGTGCTGACCCGCGCCCTGCTCGTACGATTTGATGTCGGTATAGTACAATGCTTCGGCAGGATATTTCGCGGCATTCAAATCCATGACCAAACAATTGGGCTGAATGGATTTGATCAGGTAATACACTTCTTCAAACGGAATCGCATCATACGATATACGCGACCACGGAGCATCCCATCCGTCAATAATCAATGCACTAATCTCACCATAGTTGGTAAGCAGTTCGGTAAGCTGTGCTTTCACCATTTCAATATGTTTGCGTGTGATCTGGTGCGGGCGAAGTTGATGATGCGTATCGAGTATGGAATAATACAGCATCACTTTCAGCCCATTGGCACGAAATGCTTCCGTATATTCTTTCACTACATCGCGCTTCAGCGGACTGTTCATGACATTGTAGTCGGTTGTTTGGGTGTCCCAAATGGCGAAGCCGCTATGGTGCTTGGTCGTAAGGCAACCGTAACTCATGTTGGCCGACTTTGCTGCTTTAGCCCATTGATCGCAGTTCAGTTTAGTGGGATTGAAAACCGATGGCAATGCTTCCGGGTCGGCCCAGTCCTGATCCATAAAGGTGGGTATATTAAAATGGATGAACATACCAAAACGGAGGTTAACAAACTCTTGCTGCAGCTCGGATAATGGTCTGGAAGTGGAGGCCTGATTTTGTTGACTCCATCCGGCAAAGGTGGCTAGAGAGAGCAATACTGAAAGAAAATACGGAGTTACTTTATGTGTGTGTTTTCGGGTGAGCTTCATCGATGAATGTTTAATACCGGCGGCAGGCCGTTGCGAATATGTGATAATGTTTCTTAAAAAAAAATTCCCTTCAGAATTAAATTGCCGGTAGGAAAAGGAATGAACACAATGGTGATTGTTTCCGTAACCCTGAACGAACATCACTTTACTGTATCAAAAATATTTCTGGTAAAGAAACCACCGTGGCTGTGTCTTTATAACAGCAGCAGAAATAGAAATCAAACGGGCATACCCGGTGGCATCCTCTTATCTTTTTTATACTTTTCAATATGAAAAAGAATATTTGCTTCCTTGTAGTGATGGCATGTGTAGCAGGGTGTGTTCACAAGGAAAATAAAACAGCCGGGTTGAATATCATACCCAGGCCCTCAGTGATGACCGATGGCAGCGGCTGGATGAAATGGGAAGATGACCTAACCCTTGTTGCTTCTTCGGAGGAAGAAAAAAATGTAGCCCGTTTACTTCAGGAATTTCTTCAATCCAGAAATGTGAGAAGCACAATTAATAATCGCACAGGGTCACCAGGCTCCATTGCATTGATTACATCTGCGCCCGATTCTTTAGGTAGTGAAGGCTATCGGCTTTCTGTTGATCAAGATGGAGTGAAGATTTATGCTTCATCCGGAGCGGGCTTATTTTACGGAGTGCAAAGTCTGTTTTCGCTTTTCCCATCTTCAGGAGAGACCGCACTGCCTTATGTAGCGATTACGGATCAGCCACGCTTTGCATGGAGAGGTTTACATCTGGACGTAGGCCGTCACTTCTTCCCGGTTACTTTTATCAAGAAGTACATCGATCTGATGTCGCATTACAAACTTAATACCTTTCACTGGCACCTTACCGAAGATCAAGGCTGGCGCATCGAAATCAAAAAATATCCGAAGCTTCAGCAGATTGCAGCGTATAGAAAAGAAACCGTGATCGGCCGTGCTACCACGCGCACACGAAATGAACCGCACGAGTATGACACGACCCGCCATGGCGGCTACTACACACAGGAAGAAGTGAAGGAAGTAGTAGCTTATGCCGCACAACGCTACATCACCGTGGTGCCGGAGATTGAAATGCCGGGTCATGCACTGGCCGCATTAGCGGCATATCCCGAATTAGGGTGTATGGGTGGGCCATATGAAACAGCCACCACATGGGGTATCTTTCAGGATGTTTTTTGTGCAGGTAAAGAATCCACTTTTGTTTTCTTGCAGGAGGTGATGGATGAAGTAGTGCCGTTGTTCCCGGGTAAGTATGTACACATCGGTGGTGATGAGTGTTTTAAAGAGCAATGGAAGAAATGCCCTCACTGCCAGAAAAGAATGAAAACAGAAAAACTAAAAGATGAACATGAGCTGCAAAGCTATTTCATACAGCGTATGGAAAAATACATCAACAGCAAAGGCAAAAGCTGTATTGGCTGGGATGAAATACTGGAAGGCGGGCTGGCACCGAATGCAACAGTAATGAGCTGGCGCGGTGAAGAAGGAGGTATTGCTGCGGCACAACAAAATCATGATGTGATTATGACACCATCGAAATGGTTGTACCTCGATTACATGCAGGACAGCTCGGCATCAGAACCGCTGTCAGTGAACGTATATGTGCCGGTAAAAACGGTGTATGACTAAGATCCGCTTCCGTCACTGCTTACTCCTGAACAGGCAAAGCATGTCATCGGCACACAGGCCAATGTGTGGACAGAATACATGAAGACAGGTGATGAAGTGGAATACAAAGTATATCCCCGCGCTATCGCATTGGCGGAAGTGGCCTGGTCATCAAAAGCCAATAAGAATTACCCTGATTTTATAAAACGATTAAAAGGGAATCAGTCCTTGCTTGATGGATGGAAAGTGAATTATGCAAAGCATGTCTTTGTGGCTAAAGATACCGTTACGACCAGATGATTTTAGTATCTGCTCTGTCATCGCAATACGTAGCTACTATGGATTGTAGGGAGTGAATGAACGCGCTATTGATTATTTCAGAAAATCATGGCACAGCTGCAACCATTCCTCCCGGTAGGTTTTATTAAAACTCTCGTGGCCGCCTCCTGTGAAAACGTGTAGTGTCTTCGCTGGGGTTTTTAAATTGTTGAAGATAGTAGCGGTCTCTTCATTGGTTACCCGGTCATCATGATCACCTGCCAGGTGTAGTACCGGGCAAGTTACTTTTCTTGCATAGTCGGAGGGATTATGTGCGAAAGCATCAAAGCCAAGTTGTATACCTCCAAAATAGGTAAGCAGGTTAGCCATAGGGAAAGAGGGGAACCCCATTACTTTAAATCGATTTTTTACGCTTTGATGCAGCGAAGCAAACGGATACTCCATTATCACACCGGCAACAGGAAGCGGTTCGCTATCCAATGCTTTCAGGATTGCAGCCGCACCCATACTCGATCCGAACAAATAAATGCGCTGATCGGGAAATTTGGCCTGATAGAAATGATAGCTGGCGATGACATCATTTCCTTCTTCATATCCGATGGTGGTGTAGTTGCCTTCCGAGTGGCCACTTCCCCTGAATCCGATAATGGCGGTATTGTATCCCATGGCATGTAAATCTTCCGCGCGCGACAGCATCTGCGATTTGTTTCCGGCATAACCAGGGTAAACCAATATCGTCCCCCTTGCACTATCACGCGGCATCCACCAGCTTTCCAGTTTCAGGTCACTTG
>JAHEZH010000197.1 GCA_023251155.1 Flammeovirgaceae bacterium
GATGCGCTGGATTATGCCGTATCCAACGGGGCGCATGTCATTAATCTCAGTTATAGTTTTGCAAGTGCTGGATGGATGTCAAGCGAAATAGCTTTACAAGTACCATTATTGCGAGATGCGATTGACCAAGCCTATCAGAACAACGTGGTCATTACCGCCTCAATGGGCAATGAATTTAATGATGATAACTCCGTACGCTATCCGGCAGGTTTTGATCAGGTAATCGCTGTTGGTGCCACCAATCAAAATGGCACACGAAGAGCTACTTCTAATACCGGACCGCATATCGATCTGACCGCCCCGGGTTCAGATATCTTTACTACTTCACGTGGCGGTGGTACGATTTCAACTAGTGGTACGTCCTTTTCTGCACCCGTTGTCGCGGGAGTTGCCGGATTGATTATCTCCCAGGGAAAAGACAGAGGGTTAAATCTCACCAATGACGATGTCAAACACATCATGGAACGAACCGCCAACAGCGATGTGGGACCTGTACCCGGATTTGATGAGGAGACGGGGCACGGGATTGTTAATGCTCATCATGCACTGCAACTGCTTGCTCAGCCCAACGTAGTTGTTCATGATGTATCAACAGGTGGCACAGCCACATTAGTCAGAAACTATTCACAATGGATATGGGCAAATCAACGCTGGGGGCTTGCGCCATCAACGTACTTCAATGTGGATGAGTACCGCATCAACAAACACGTAACGTTCTCCACTCCTTTCTGTGCACCTCCAACGGTCTGGATGCGTGAACGTGAAAGTAAAACGAATGGATGGGGTAACCCAAATCCGGGTAAGCCGTTTGCCGATATCACCAACATAACTACCACAGGATTTGATGTGGAATATGTAGCCTATTATGTCCGATCCAATGTATCAGGCCAGACCCTTAATCAGTGGGTACCTGCAGCGCCTGCTTCCACTTACATGGCATATACTGCCGTTGGACAGCCTAACCTTGCCGCTGCATCAGGCCCGATTGACGGGCCATCAGTTTTATGCAGCAGCGGAAGTACATACACCTTGAACAATGTATTAAATGGCACAACCGTATTATGGCAATTGGCACCTGCAAATTTGTTTACAGTTAGTTCCGGAAATGGCAGCAGTGCAACACTAACACCCATTAACAATACTTCAACTGGCCAAGCCATCCTTACATTTACGGCCACGGCAGCATGTGGGCCCGTGCAAATTCAAAAATCGATATGGGTAAATCGGCCTTATGTGGGGGTTACATATAATAACGGATACCCCGCAGTGTTTACCTCTTACCCGGATTTAAGTGATTTACCTATTCCATACAATTCTGTCTGTAACCTGACCCAAACAACAGTAGATGTAACCGTAAGTGGTTCGTCCAATGGTAACTGGCAAAAAATAACATCCAATCCGTCCAATGTTTCCTGGAGCAGTAGTGGAAATAACTTGCAGTTTTATCTTTATTCTGTAGGACAGACTGTATTGTTCAGGCATACTACCACTAATGCATGTGGTACCACGTCCAACAATTTTTATTTTAAATCCCAGAATTGTGGTGGAGGTGGTGGCGGAGGCGGCTGTAATCAATTCGCTGTCTCTCCTAATTCATCCAGCTCTATGGTTAACATTGTTGTCCCAAACATTCCACCACCATGTAATTCTATGGCACTTTCCACTATGGCTGAATCCAACACGGATACCGAAGTAAAAAATGATCTTACTATTTCAGCTATAAGTCTTTTTGATTCTGAAGGAAAGGAAAAACACTCACAATACTTTTCCAACAAATCGAAAAAAGTGGATTTAGATGTGTCGAATCTGAAGAAAGGAATTTACATCCTGAAAATCGCTTCCGGCCAATATATAGAAAGTCACCGAATCGTTGTAGAGTAAAAAAGAACAATTCTATCCCACTGCCATGACTTGATCAGACGGGTCTTGCAATGGCAGTGGTTAATTTTTTTGACATGATGTAAAATAAAATCTCACGATTCACATCCTACTTGCTCAAGCAAAATGGTGGTATAGATCGAATGCCTACTTCATAGTTTTAATTTAGAACGATTGGATGATAGCAGCCATCTTACTTTCTGAATGGAGATCATTGCTATTGAACATTTCTAATTCCCAAAGCTAGTATCGGCAGAAGTATTTTTCATAGGACTGATTCTACATCCAATTATCTATCTTGCCACCTGTTGCATTTCTTGGCTCTTCCCGGGGCCGCAATGAGATTTGCCAACTAGATTTAGACACAAGAAGGGCAGTCAGACGGACATGCCCTTCTTGCATTTAAGAGTATCTTGCACATCATTCAATTTTATAATTTTTCATGGACCAACAATTTTCTTCGCAGACAAAAGAACTGATCGCCAAAAGCAGAGAGGTCGCCCTCGAACTACGTACTCCATACATCTCTTCATTTCACTTTTTTCTTGCGGACTGCATCCTGTTTGACCAGCAATCAGCACTACGGTTCGTCTTCGAAAGTACCGAGCACTTTAAGAAATACTACGCAGACTATAAAGCCGCTCAGGAAGTAAACGTTCCTCACTTCAAAGCGATTGATGTTCTTCCTCTCACACTCGAAGCCGAACGGATTATCAAGGCAACCTCCAAAGATCAGCTGCAACACAAGCATCCGGAAATCATGCCTTTCCATGTGATGCTTGCCGCAGTCAGACAACCCGACTCAGAGCTGCTGGCACTGCTTCATCCAAAAGAAAACCTGTATTCCAAACTAGAGCACTTCTATACAAGGCTGGGATTGCTAAATGAAAAACCTTCATCAGTGGTGAACCGTGTAAAAGATTTCTTCTCGGCATCGGAGAATAAAGCAGACATCAATACAGAGCTAGTCTCTATCGATGTGCCAAAGAATACAAATACAGCTCCACCTATATTCGAAAATGTTGTTCGTGATAAGGACGACAAAGTGGAAATGACACTCACGGGACTGGCAGAAGGAAAAAACCCGAACACCTACGCAGTGATACTGGTTGAAAAGAACGGAGCACGTAAAGTACCCATCATCGTTGGCACTTTCGAAGCGCAGTCATTAAGCGTGGCGATTGAGAAGATGACCATTTCACGACCACTCATACATCATCTTTTTCAACAGACCATCCTATCGATGGGATATACGCTGAAAGAAAGCTTCATCCATAGCATGACCGATGGAATTTTTCATGCTTCCATCACGCTAACCAAAGACGACCACCTCATCGAACAGGAGGCACGCCCAAGCGATGCCATGACGCTGGCAACGATGTTCAATGTGCCCATCTACTTTAGCAGCAAAATGCTCGAACAAGTAAAGGTGGAAGGATAATTTTCCTTGGGCCAGCAAAGGCAAATTTATCGAATATCAGAATAGCGATCCCGTACTATGATAATCATGCTGCTGCAACACCTCGGCAACATTGGATTCCTTACTGGTAATCCGCTTGCTGATCGTATATGCTTCCATCTTCCCTTCATCAAAGGGCTGACACAGCGCAAGCACATCCTCCTTTGACAAGTTTGGATTCAGCCAGTCTTTCTCATACTCGCGTGGCACAATCAATGGCATTCGTTTCTTGCTGTTATGAATATAAGACATCAATGGATTAGCCTCCGTAGTCAATATAGTGTACGAGTAAAGTTGGTCGTCCGTACCCGGTATGTTCCAGGTAACATACAATCCTGCCGTAGAAAATATATTTTGTCCCTTCACTTTCACATAGTAAGGGATCTTGTCTTTACCCTTCGCATCATTCCAATGATGATCAAAGAATCCAGTCAAAGGAATCAGGCAACGTTGATGACTCTCCAGTGATGGCTTCCAGGTATTCTTCTCATACATTTCTTCAGAACGACAATTCAGGTTCTTCACTCTCAATATGTTTGCATCTTCAACACTTTTTGCAAAATGTGGAACCAACCCCCATCTAAAGAATCCGATTCCTTCATTAGTCAGCACAGGTGAAAGATTATGATCAAATCCATTGTCATGAAAATGCTTCGCCCCATCCCACTCACTCGCAATCTGCTCCGGAAAATAAGTATCGTAATACTCATTCAATTCAATCGACTTGAAATTACTTGACTTATGATAACACATACTTAATTGTCGTTAAATAAACTTTCATCAATATAAAACTTGAAATCAATCATGTCTTCCCCATCCGCCATCTCTTGAAATTCCCTTTCCGTTATCGGCAGTTGCCACGCTCCCATAGCAGCAACAACAATTTCCGGTGCCTCGGTCTTCATCGGATGAAGTAAGCCATGATCTTCCTTGCCGATGTAAATCATATACTTATACCCGCTCAATATCAGGTCCGCCAGCAAGGTGTGATTGAGTTCGATCATCGATACAAAATTAGAATTTTCCCTGCTACTACTGTCTTTGTTTCTTTCCAAAGTTCGTCATTACTTCTGACCTCTGCCAAAAGACTACGCTTGAACGGACTACTTCCCTAAAGGGCCCCTTCCATTAAATGCGTTTCCTTTTGTCTTGCCGCACCACCCAACGCACCTGCCGTCAGAAGAATGCCGGACAATCGTTCCATCAACAAAATCCGTTGCAATGAAAAAGAAAAACACATCTCCACTACCGCCCCTCTCACCTGGTCTTGATTTCAATAAAGTACCGGATGAACCCATCGTTGACAATCAACGATCTCCTTTCAATCATGAACTCGCCTGGCGTCACTATCGGTTACGTATATCCGGAAGTGCAAATGAGCACGAGATCATTCAACTCCTGCGAATCTATTACGAAAAGTATTTGCTCACCGCCAATGATCTCAACGAAATGGCGTTGCTACTTATTGACGCCAGTGCCTTTAACGCTGCACAAGTGAACAAGATTGTTGTTGCATTTTGTTCAAAACCACCTTCAGCCACCTACGCCAACAAACCATTCGCACAACAAGTAAGAAAATGGCAACTCGCAACGCTCGCCTTCGAAAGGACGGGCAACACCTGTTACTTCGCCATTCGGCAGCAACTAACTAGAGAATTCTATGAGATGGGACTATATGGCAATCCAGGTTCTCCTATCGCGGAACTCCGTTACGAATTGGAACTCTCCTCGATACAGTTCTCAAAAACCTGAAAAGAGGATTACTCACTCCTGCGATGCTCAAACCTCTAAGCAATCTTGTTGATCATTATTTGAGGTAAGATGGTTGCATTCTACTGGTAGCTCCAGTTACATCATCGACACTCCTTCCATTTGCAAAAATACCAGCATAGCGATCAGCAATACCAAAAGACCTACCGCGATCAGTTTCTTTCCCAGGCTAATCTCCTCTGGCTCATCCTTATTCAACTCCTCCGGATGAAAGAATAAATTTATAAAATCAGTGAGTAGCCGTTTCATGCTATTGCGTAGTAATTAATAATCGTTCACTCAAGAACAGTAATCACAAGTTGAAGATACTCATTTCAAAAAAAAATATAATAGAACTCTCTCATCATTTTAATTGCAAAGTTCGGGCTTCATTGCGCGACTAACGCCAAAAGACTACGGCATAAATTATAAGCGCCTTCGGCATTATCCTTCTTCTCAATTTATTCCGTTTCCTTTTGTCTCTCCGCACTGTATTATTTTTTTCATCTGCGTGCTGTCGCGCAAAAGCCCGATGGGTCGAGCATTAAAAAAATGTTCAACTTAAAAAATGTAAAAAGATGGAAACACTCAGAACAACATTCATCGGCTTAGGTCAGATTGAAGTCAGCACAACAAACAAAATCTTTCGAAGACCACAGGAGATCACAGACGAAGCACTCAGCGAGCTTGCACTATCCATTAGAGAACATGGTGTCATGCAGGCAATAATGGTCAGGCCTCATCCACAACTCGAAGGCAAATATGAATTGATCTTCGGAGAAAGACGATTCAGGGCAAGTGTACTGGCAGGTATGATGGAAATACCGGCAACAATCAAAGAAGCCAGTGACGATACCGCATTTGAAATCCAGCTTACGGAAAACCTGCAAAGAGAAGATGTTCATCCGCTCAACGAAGCCATGGGATACAAAGTCATCCTGGAGAAAAATGAAACCATCACCAAGGCAGAGCTGGCAACACGCTTTGGAAAATCAGAAACCTACATCACACAACGCATCAAACTCAACGACCTGATACGCGAATCGAAAAAGGACTTCCTTGAGAATAGGATGCTGTTAGGGCATGCGATACAGATGGCACGACTTACATCGCAGGATCAACGGGAAGTACGTCAACATATCATCCAACGAAGAGGAAGCTATGGAACAACCACAGAACTACAGGAACTCATCGAACGCATGGTAACGAACAACCTTTCATCAGCACCCTTTGATAAACAAGATGAATCGCTCCATAGGAAAGCAGGCGCCTGCACCAATTGCCTCAAACGATCCGGTGCTTCTCCCATGCTTTTTCCAGAAGTCAAAGACAAGGAAAAGTGTTTTGACTCCGGCTGCTTCTTGATGAAATGCAACAGGTTCCTCATCAGGCGAACAAAAGAGATAGTCGAAACACAGCCTGAAGTAATGTTGCTCACCGACCACAGTGAACCTATCGAAGAGGTGACTTCGATCCTGAAAGATCACAATCTCAAATCACTTACCGAATACACCGACTTCCTGCAACATAATTCAGGAGGAGAAAAAGTAAAAGGACTATGGATAGCAGGAACGAAAGCCGGACACACCGCCACCGTATTCCTGAAGAAAGACAGCAAACCATTACCACAAAACGAAAAGGAACGGACACAACTGCAAATAGAAAAAATCAAGCAACGCATTGACCGTGGCAAAGAGCTGGACAAAGAAAAAGTATATGCAAAAATTCTCGAAGCGCTGGAGAAACATCCTTCACAGAAAAAAGGATTCAACAAAAAGCTAATGCCCAGCGAGGAAATCATGCTCTGGTACATCGTATTGGATAAAGCCAGCTACCAGTTGACCAACACGCTTCGAAAGAATTGTGGCTTGAATAAAGAAGACCCTGAGAAATTGTACCAGCAACTAAGTAAGATGAAACCGGAAGACAAAGCTTTCCTCCTGCGTAAAGTAATGCTGGACCAATACGGTGGTAATCTACCGGAATCCAATAAGGGATACATCATCCACAAGATCGCTGCGGACTATAAGGATATTGAAATCACAACGTATGAAAAAGAGCAGATAGAAATTCAAAAATTACGGGAAGAGCGTGCTAAAGAAAGGATCAAGCAACTTCACCATCATAAAGAATAAATCATTAAGGGGCTTACGCCCCTTTTTTATTCGCTCCATTTATATGAAGTGCCGGTCTACAACCTTCCCGAGGAGAAGATGGATCAGTTATACCAACACTTAATGGGTAATTAATCTTTAAAAAAAAATGAGTGCGCCAGGGATATACAGCCTCTTCAATCTTCAAGTAATTTTCCCTTGTAATACCGTTGCGAAGATGAGGTATATCCACGTTGCGTTATTTCCTGGCTGTACGTTCCACGCTCCTCCAATGACTTCTTTTGGTATAAAAAGAATAGGGCTGCCAGTTGATCTTCATCCAGGTTGACAAAAAGGAAATACGTTTTATCCTGGGTCGCTACTGTACTTAACTGTGCATCATGAAAATGGCCTGCCTTGAGTTGTTCAACCGCCTCCCTCCAGCTTTGCAGCTCCTCCATTTTGAACTTATCGCGGTTAAGATCTTCAGCCATTCTCCAACGTAACTCATACAAGGAAGTAAGCTCAACCTTTTTTTTAAAGATGCCTCGATGAAAATGAATCTCACCCGAACTGATTTTATCCAGGCATTCTTTCGCCAGCAGCTGATTGCTATCTGCCAGCATTTTCATAATGTAACCGAAGTCATCACTCATAGATTCATTCACCTCATCGATCTGCTCCTACCTGATGCGCTTTGTATTCATGACGGTACAGGAAGATCATCTTAATATTACACCATCCCCAAATAATTCAACAACCACTCCGGCACCTCCTTTTCCAAATAAAGAGTTCCGTCAGTGTCCTTCTCTGCAATCTTTACCGTTGCTTTTCCCGAGTTATCAAAAATATAGGCACGATAGGAAAGCTTAATCGCTTCATACATATTATTCATCGTTCGCTCATATCGTTCCATAATCTTATTCGTAGGAACATGATGGCCTCCTGCAGCAACTCTTCCCTCTACACGCTTTACGTTGATGAGAGGATCTTCCGTAGAGACAAAATACAGATATACTTTATAACCTTTAGCTGACGCTTTCTTCATGAGCTCCAGTTTATCGGGATGAGAGAATACCGTCTCCATCGTAAATGATAATCCCTTCGACAGTAAATATTCACGTATAAGATCCGAAACGATCATGCCGATAATAGCGGACGACTTCTCCCGATTTCAGCTTCAGCATACCATCCTTTAATTCCACCTGTTCATCAATCACGTTAGGATCGTAAGGGGCTTTGAACGTAGTGATTTCTAAATAATCAGCTATCAGCGTATCGGGAGGTGATTCAATTCCAAAGGTCTTCAGGTCAATAAATCCATTTTCAGAAAACTCTTTTTCAATAAGGTCGGAATTGACAAATGGACCGGTCTGAATAACCTTTTGATTTTCCTTAAACTCCTTGATC
Source organism: Flammeovirgaceae bacterium (assembly GCA_023251155.1). Lineage (GTDB taxonomy): Bacteria > Bacteroidota > Bacteroidia > Cytophagales > Cyclobacteriaceae > ELB16-189. The sequence continues at coordinate 8,590 of JAHEZH010000197.1, forward strand.
AATTGAAAAATAGAAGACTTCCCTGAACCGTTAGGGCCCGCAATGAGACGTAGTCGACTCATTTAATGGTGATAGACCTGTTTTCTTTGGTAAGAACAATCCATTTGGATCGGATCGTCTGGCGGACTTGTTCAGAATTGTTAGGCAACACTTCGATGATCTTTCCTTCTTTGGCATAAAAAGAAGAGAGGCCTGCTTTTCTACGTCTCTTCAGTTGCTCTTTGCCCACTTCAGAAATCCGGGATACCAGCGAGCGCTCAAGCTCCATCGGGTCACCAATCCGTGGTCGCTTTTCTAAAAATCTGCTCTTTGCCATAACTCAAACTTAGTCATTTTAACTCGTTTTTAAAATCACTTATTAGCTTCGAGTTTACTCACTTTAATTAACCATCATCATCTCTGAGAAACAACTTTAGTCTTTCAAGAAGTTCATTCCCGACTGTAAAATTCCGGGAGTTGTACTTTTAGGCAAACAGAAGTAATTCCAGTCGACTATAATCCTCAATTGCCCTTGCCCCACCCACCTTCCTCCCAAAACAAGCGCATCCACCATAACATCTTCGCACACATATCAACGCCCCACTTGCCATCACATTTCCAAAGCGTTGATATAAGTGCTTACGCCTCATTCATACAATAGAGTAAGTTGTAACAAAAAGCCTTTACTCTAACCTACCCCATCTATACGCCACTCCTATTTGTACATATCTGTTTTCCACGCTCATGCGATACTCGGTGTTATCATACCACCCGGCCACCGTATACAGCTTATTGAAAGGCAGAAAGTGCTCGATGGAGATCACCCATCTCTTCTTTATCATCAATCCCAATTTACCCAGCGCACCAATTTCATTCTTGTTACTTAATGGATCGAACGAACCACCATCACCACCATTAGAGGAGAAAAATTTCCGGTAGTTCACTCCCAGCCCAAAAATGAGACGCGGATAATTCAACCGGTATTCTACAAGTAGTGGCAGCTCCAGGAAAAAGTGATTGCTTCCTGCCATCCGATCATTATCAATGAAAGGTCCATACAACGTTGTCGGTTGACCAGGAATATACATTCGTTCTCGTTTCATCTTGACGCCAAAGAGCAACTTGGAAGAGATATAAAATTTACTCGAAAGAGGAAGTGTGGCAACAGGCCCCAAACGTAACTCAGCGGTTGGAAATTTCGATGGCCCATCGATACTGGAATGGAACGTAGATCGTCCGATAGCACCGAAAGCAGCATACGTAATTTTCCTGTTTACATGCTGAGCGGAAAGACTTGAAATTGAAATACCATGGCAAGCCAGAAAGGCGTAAAAAATGTACAGGCGGAGTTGCATGCGTGGTAGGGTTTGTTTTTGGGGTAATACTAAGTTACACACTTATCTCTTTTCCAACATCACCAATTACATGAAGACACCATTAAAATTACGAACCCACCAACCTCAACCCTTTCTGGTAATTATCAACATGATTGAAATGGTGTTCAATACACACTTCGGAAATTCACCCACTTGCTGATCATCGTATTGGGTGTCATACCAAACTCTTTTTTAAATGCAGCGATAAAAGAAGAAAGACTGTTAAAACCGACCGCGTACATGATCTGCGATACATTTCCAAAGTCCTGCTGAATATAGGTACGTGCTGCTTCCATACGGTGCTGACGAATAAGACTTGCAGGTGGCAGGCTCCCTGCCTGGATAAGTTGACGATGCAATCGTGTCTTGGCCAACCCAAGAAAATCACTCAACCGATCTACTCCAAAATCAGGATCATGAAAATGTTCAGCAATTACTTCGTG
>JAHEZH010000198.1 GCA_023251155.1 Flammeovirgaceae bacterium
TCCTAATCCCGAAGTCAACATTTCATTCATGACACGCCTTCCCCACTTTTAATTATTGTTTCAAGATGGTCTTTGTTTTTTTTGTTCTTTGGTTTCATCGTTCGCATTTCATCATGTGGCTGTCACTTTTTTGTCTTGACACAAAAAAGTAACCAAAAAAAGTCAAGGCAAAAAAAATGCTTCTGCGCGCAACGGCCATCGCGCCCTCGCTTTTTTGCCATGGCCACCGCGCTGGTGACTATCGAATTCAGGATGATGCATAGAAGGGGAGAAGCTCATGGTTAAACCGTCATTGCCAGGGAGGAACGACCGGAGCAGTCCTTATCACGAAGTCAACATTTCATTCGTTGATTTCATCGTGCGCTTTTCATTATATATATTTAGTCATGGCCAACGGAAGACATCCTACCATGCGTTATCGCATCATTCACGCCTGCCTCAGCAGCAAGGTGAAGACCTACTGGACAATTAAAGAACTGATCGAAAAACTGGCCGCCCATGATCTGATTGCCGAAAAAAGGTCGATCGAAAGAGACTTCGAAGCCATGCGCTTTGATGAACGCCTGGCTTATATGGCGCCCATCAAATATTCCAAACTTCATAAAGGCTATTACTACACCGATCCCCACTTCACTATTGATACGGCCCCGCTTACGGAAGAAGACCTGGCTGCACTCTCACTGGCTGCCAACATACTGCATCAATACAAAGGCGCTAAAGTAGTGCAGCAGTTCGAGGGTATGATGGATCGCCTTGGCAAAGCGGTGAACCACCTGCGCCAGCCGCAAAACAACAAGCTCATTGCCTTTGAGCATACTCCGTATTATAAAGGCAACGATTACTTTGATGTGATTCTCCGTGCCATTACCGATAAGCAACCGCTGCGCATCACTTACCGCAAGTTTGCCGACCACGAAGATCATCTTCATGTGTTGCATCCGTACTTTTTGAAAGAGTACCGTGGCCGCTGGTATGTGCTGGGCCATAGCGACACACGCGGGCGGGTGATTCTGCTCGCGCTCGACCGCATGAACAAAGCAGAGGCAGCCCCTGTTACCTTCATTGAAAACAAAACACTGAGGCCCAAAGAATACTTTCAGCATACACTGGGCGTTACCCTCGGCAAGGGGCCGGTGGAAGAAATAGAGCTATGGTTTTCACCCACCATGGCACCGTATATCAAAACGCAACACCTGCACCACACCCAGAAAACGGTGAGTGAGGAAGAGACAGGTTTGGTGATCACCCTGAAACTGATACCTAACCCGGAACTGACACAGCTGATCCTGAGCTATGGTGCTGACGTGAAAGTGCAGAAGCCGCAAAGCCTGATGAATAAAATTAAAGAAGAGAGCAGGAAAGTAAGTGGGCTATATTGACGAGCACGTCAGGAGATCTGTATTTTTAGCACCCTCATGTATTTGATGCATCCAACAAGCGGTTAAGATACTTCAGGGATAGAAAGAATAGCGAGAGCATCACTTTCTGCTTGCTATTGATCAGTGTTGCCTGTTTCTTATTTTGGTGGTGGCAGTAGCGGAGCCAGGCGGCAGTGGGTACTGTTTCTATTTAAGATCATTCACTAAATAGAAAGAATACATTAAGCTCTTGTACAAAGTAAATTGTTTTTCCGTGTTCAATGAATGTATCTGCCGTTTTTGGAAGCAGCGTGTTGATGTCCGACAGGGAGCGGACTTTGATTTCAAATCCACAGATGCCTGTAAGGCGGGTAGTAGTGAATTTCCGGAGCAGCGTTTTTGCTTTAGAGCCTTCTATTAAATGGAGATAGCTATTTCCGGCAGTCAGTGTCTGGTAAGGTATAGTCAGGATAGATCCATTCCCGCCGGGTTGAAATTTATATAGCGAGTACCGGTTACTGTCTGTGTTGATGTTGGAAGAGAGAAGGTAGGTGGATTTTAAAGAAAGTGCTCCGTTGGGATGTGTGGTATTGATTTCTGTATCCTTCCAGGATTTGTTCCGGTAATCGATAAAAAACAAGTCGATCCCTTTTGGAGAAACGGTTCGCCAGATGGGATTGTCCTCCCGTTCGAAAGCAATCGACTTTAATTTCAGGTAGTCGGTCATGGTATCGGCCGACCGGACAGCGACAGCAAGTGCTGTTCCACCCTGCCGGTGTTTCAGAGCGTTGGTGTAATACCTGCCAGTTGCAGTAGTGCGGTCTGTGGGGGTGATGAATTCCAGATAAGTACCGTCTTCAAATTTGATAAAGCAGTTTTTTATTCCTTCGTGTTCCCTGCCCGCTTTGATTTTGAAATGCAGCACATCGGTGAGCAGCTTGCTGGTAACATGGAGATCGTATACCACAACAGGAACATGATCAATTGAAGTGAGTGCAGGATGGGGAAGTTGGGCAAGGCCATTGGATAGACCGGCAGTAAAAACTAAAATGAATTGCAATAAAAATTTTTGAGCGATGTTCCTGGTTGCCATTATTCCGTTTTTAAAATTTCACTATTCATGCGGTGGTCATAATCCTACACCGTTAATACGATGAACGTTGATGCACGTTAAAAAAATGAAATTAAATTTTTGATTTCAAACGGCTCAGTGTTTCCTGCGAAATATGGAGATAGGAAGCCACCATTTTATTGGGCAACCGCCTTACAATAAGTGGATTTTCGTTCAGTAGCTGTCGGTATTTTTTGGCAGCATCCTGCGTGAGAAATGACATCAGCCGCCGGGTATTGTTTACGTAGGCCTTTTCCAGGTAGTGACGGTAAAATCTTTCCCATTGCGGAATGATATCGAGCAGGTGGTAGAAATCGTTGTGCGTGATGTAAAGTAGTTCCGAGTGTTCGGCCGCCTGTATCGATTCTTCCGAAGATTCGCCTGTGATGAAACTCACCAGGGCAGTAGCAAATTGATTTTCAAAGGCAAAATACCGTGTCGCCTCTTGTCCTTCTTCATTAATGAAGAAGATACGCAAGCAACCTTTGCCAACGAAGTAGGTGTGCTGGCTGGTCTGTCCGTGGGTAACTAAAAGTTCGTTCTTCTTTAATTTCAGCGGCTTGAAATAGGAAAGAACGATCTTTAAGTCATCTTCACTGAGGTTGATCTGATTCTTGATGTAATGCGTAAGCTGTTCGTGCATTTAAAAAATATACGGTTGTCAATTTACTCTTTTACAGCCACTTTCTCTGCCATTTTTCTTGCATGGGGAATGATCAGGAATGCGGCTGCATAAGCTACGGGCAACATCACACTCCAGGCTTTCAGGAATTTGAAAAACCAGTCCTCCCCAAAGCCGTAATTGCGCATAAGACCTACAAAGGCCATAATCAACGTCATAGGAATAACCACGAATAAAGTGTTGATGTACTTAAAATGTTTCTTTTTCATTTTATGGAATTGTTTAAAAATTAGTGATGCAAAAATGCAACGCATCGTATTTTCAAACTTTGATCTAGGTCAAAAAAAAGGCAGGCAGTAGCTCTTTCTTCAGATCGAATTTCTTCGGTAGCCATGTCACGGAAATCTTTTGCGTAGTGGAGGTGTAGACGTTTTGAAAATGAGCGCAGCAAACCCGCCCTATATTGTCCGTGTATTTTAACGTTACTGTCGATCCCTTTCTTGTCGGAGAAGTCGGGCGGTTGCGGTTACGTAGATGGTGAGTAGTAAAAAGTCGTCAATCGTCTCATTGCCGGTTAATCTGTTCTGAAGGCGGGTTTACATTTTGTTGTGTGTAGTATCGATCACTTATTGGTTCGTGTCGTAAATGCACCGAACTGATAACGACCGTTTCCTGGTGCCTGTATGATGGTTCAATACTGTTGCCTCTTTGGCGAAGTTATAAAACCAGGCTTCTGCGCTATCGTATTCGGTTGATGTCCAATAGAAACCATGAGCACCAAGTCGCTGATAACTCCCGTCCGGTTCCCTGTTACCTCCCAATAAAGCATCGAATCCTGCTCCGCCTCCTTCAGATAATGTTACGTAAGCAGATTTCCCATTGTCCTCTGAGGCGCCATATAAACCTCCATAGTGTTTAGCCATATTTTGCCATTCCTGATTAGTTGGTAGTCGCCAGCCCTGCCCGAGCGATTTGCATCCCTGAACGGCCGCTTCCCATGTATAGAGACGTCCGTACTTGTTGCAATTCAACGTATCGTCAAGTTGGCAATAGGATTCGGGGATAGTGACATCAAGATTTGTTGTCATCCAAATGCGTTGATCCAACATTAATTTGGAAGGAATACTTGTTTTGTCGGAGGGTTGTGAAAGCTGTTCAGGGGTGTCCGTTTTCTTTGAACAGTTAATCATCACAATGACTAAAATCAAACCAATTTGTTTTTTCATCGTTGTGCAGTGAAGCAAAATACCAAGGCTAACCTGCTGCGACTTGTTCCAGGTGAGTGAACGAAATTATGAAACTAAAGCTATAATACAATACTGAACCCACTATGCTTTCTGTATTCCGTCGTGTGCCTGCTGAAAAAAAAGGAGGGGAGAGTAAATTAACGGATATTTTTCCTGATTCTGCTCAACGAAGATTGTGTAATCCCCAAATAGGATGCTAAGTAAGAAAGTGGAATACGGGTAGCAAGCTGGGGAAACTTTTCAAGAAATGATAGATAGCGCTCTTTCGCATCTTCCGCCATCATCACACTGATTTTATTCACTTTATCTGCCAACCCTTTGGTGGTTATTTTGGCAACAATGTTGTCCCATACTATGATAATTCTTTCATTGCATTTTTAGAAAAAACAAAATAGGAGCAATTCGTAACAGCTTGCACATATTCAGTCGAGGGGATTTCTTGATTGTAGCTGTTGATGTCTGCCAAAAAATTGTTTTCATCGATAAAATAATTTGTAACCTCATCGCCTTTGTTGTTGTAATAACAGACTCTCATAATTCCCTCGATTAGAAAAATAACCTCACGTGGTATTTTTCCTGCTTCATGGTAGTATTCGTCTTTCTTGATTTCTTTGAATACAACTTTGCTTTTGATTAAATCAATTTGCTGTTTGTTCAAATGGCCGAATTGCAATAAATAATTGACAACTGCTTCCATAAAACGATTATTTCATTTGGCTCATTACCATATTGTCAAACATCTTATCTGACAAGATTTTTCTAAAAAATAGCAAAAGTTTGGCTCCCGAAGCTCCAATATATCTTGTTTTCGGGTTACTGGCTTCAATTCCCTTTTTAATAAGTTTGGCAATGACAATCGGGTCGGAAGCATTCTTTGCGGTTGTTGCATACATTTTGCTTACGCCTTTTGCCAAAGAACGGTATGCGGAATTTCCCGAAACCCGTGTCAGGTATTCTGTTCCAAGTTCTGTCATTTCTGATTTTGTGCCGCCCGGCTCAATTACAATTACGTCAACTCCGAACTGTTTCTTATCAATATCTTCTGTTATTTTAATTGATATTCTGCCGGAAGATCTAAAAGCGCTAAATGTTTTTGGAGATCGGATTATCTCTATTTCTTTTTCTTTAATTTTTATTTCATTGTAAATCAATAGTCTCACAAACTAAGAGATCTTTCCAAGTCTGCTTTTGTCCACCGTTTGCAATTTTTTGAAATATGTCTTGAGTTGAAACTCTTGTTGTAAGTTCAAAACGTTCTGTGATTTTTTCGTCCAATGTCATATTATTACTTTATCATCTCGGAAAGCTTGCCGCTAACAGTGCATATCTACAATGTTAGGCAATGTGCGAATGTTCGCCTCGATTTTTAAGAATTGAGTTCAATAATTCTAGAACCCTTTCTCTCGACTCATCGGTCTCATCCCAGCCGTTATTCTTTATCATCTCCTTTTTGATGCGAGGTTTGAATACCTGTTGAATTCTCCAATTTGTCACTAGGTTACTACTTATGACAACTTTTATGAATCTTGAGCTTTGTCGTGGTCGTCCGATTACGTAAATTTTTTCATAACCGTCTCCCCACTGAGGTGGAAAGCAATACACTTTCGTTCCCGATGAAAAATGTTTTGTTCCCCTTTTAATCTCTTTACTTTCTCCAACGGGATGATCTCCAACAATATTACCTACTAAGCACCAAATAAATTCTACATCTCGATTTTTTCTTGCCTTTAGATCTTCTTCATGTTGTTGTTTTGTCTGCTGAATCCATTTTTTGTATTCGTCTTCAGAGAATTCCTCAGGATCAGTGATATCATACTGATCTTTTTTGTTAGTCAGCCAAGACCAAAAGTTTGATAAAAAATTTTTCATTGGAGCATGTTTCCCAGCGTTCACATACAAAACGTGCCGGCAGTTCAAATTAATAATTAATCATCAAAATCTGCAGGTATTATTTATATGCATTGTCAGCGGCTGCAGACTCATCTTTCTTTTACTATGTCAAATGGTCTCCCAAAGGAGTGAATTCTTTTCACATATGCTTTCTCTTGTTCGGTTAGGTCATTGGTGCCAAGTGCGATGTCTTTCCGAACTTTTCCACCTTGACTTTTAAGTGCGAATTCAATTATTTCGATTTTAGGTTTTTTGTTTAGTCCTAACATTGTTAAATCGATGAATTGGCCTTCCATAATTTTTCCTTTAGTTATTTTTCCCAAGAGAAAAAATGGTCTGTTCGTTAATTGAAAAGCACTCTCAAGTTTAAATTGTGCTGCTGTCAACTCATGCCAGGCGTGTCCACAATGTCGACATTGTCTTGCATACGGAGTCCGTGCAAGTCTTTTACATTTTGGACAATTATTGAAGAAAATTTTATCTGCACTCTCTGTAATTATTCGAAGTGCAGTTCTTAATTCAAAGTCATCATAACCATCCTTCAGAAACTTTTGTATCTCAGGTTGTTCGCTAATCCAATCTTTCTCGACCATCAATTTCCTCATTTTTGGGTTGTCCTCGGTTTTGTAAGTGTACATGTGATACTTCAATGCTAACTTTTCATCGTCAGTCATTAAGTTGCTGAAATAGTGTCTAATATAGTTAACAGTTTCTTTGTCCACGTCCTTTCTACCCTCTACATTTTTACCGTTGTCCTGCATAACGGACATACAAACTCTTTGCTCATTATCTCTGTCGGTGTCAAAGTCAACGACTCTTTGCAATTTGTGCATATAACACTATCCCCGCCAATAACAATTGTCTTTGCCCATAAGTCCCCAACTCTTTGATGGTCTGGAGTGTTTTTAATTGTTATGATTGCAACTATTCCAAAAAAGAAGAAGTCAATCATGTCAACCAGGTGCCTCTTGAATGCCTGTACAAATGAAATTGGATTCCCATTCTTTGTTACAACCCTAAGTCCTAAAAGCAGTTTTCCAAGTGTCTGTCCACTGATTGATTCAATGATTGGAAAGTAAATAATCCAGACAATGAAAATCCACCAGCCTTTTGGGTCGTTGCTTAATGTGTACCCCCCTTCGTCATTAGGTCTCCCGTATGTCATCACTAACCAACTAAAAAATATCAGGTAAAGTCCGTAGTCGATGATTGTCGCGAGGCTACGTCTTAAGATTTTAGGTTCTGTCTTTAGTGTCATTTTGTTTACACGGCGATGTTCAAGCTTCATTGCAGCTAACGTTCGCATATAAAGCGTGCCGACAGTTCAAATTAATAATTAATGATCAAAATCTGCTGGCATGATTTATATGCATTGTTAGTATCAGTATTTACACTTTCCCTGTCAACCACCCTAGAAAAAGTTGAACCGGAAACTTTTGAGTAGTCTTAAAAATCTTCCTTTTTAACCTCTGATACTTTACCCCCGATTTGAGCAATTCAAAAATTTCTCTTGAGTTTCCAAAATTCTCCTTCTTAACAGCCTCCAGTTCATCGACAGCTTTTTGAATATATGTCTGAAGTTCCCAAAATGAATCCTCAACATTCCTCTCGTCAAGCGATACTAAGAAATAATCGGTCATTAGTCCTTCATGAACTTGAAAGAAAAGCACTGCTGGATAGTTTATTTTTTCGTCAAGATTGAGATGATTTTTGATTATTGGCACAAGATCTGGCCCACCTTGTAGCTCATGCAGTCCTCGTCTTTCAACTCTGTCACTCTCTATTAAATCTTGTCCGAAATAATTGTCTTGCTGCTTTACATAAAAAAGGCTGATATAATTGCCAGACGTAACATCCAAAGCAGTCCAATACGCTTTGTCGTTTAAGATTTTATAAATCTGCGGGTTTTTCAAGTTAAAGAGAAGCAGTCCAAAAGCCAATGCCCTGTGAGTAAGTCGATGCTCCTGGCATATCTGTGCTATGTCTGAATACAAATCACCTGTTCGAAGATCAACTACTTTTCCATTTCTAATTGCTTGTATAGGTACCATAATTAAATATTGATGCTAACGACTAGCTATAAAACGTATGCGGGCAAATACAGATGTCCTTGTTCCGCGTTGCTGACGAAATTTAATAGCATGTACTTTAAGAACCTACAATCTCGCACATGTTTATAGCTGTTGTTGTGCCTCGTATTTTTGTGGCCACTCTTTATAGAAAGCCCAAACAATAAAGAGTACTATCCCAATGTCTGCATTGAAAAAGGTTATTGTTATGATCAACCAGTCAATTAGTTTTTTGCCTTTTACGTCAATCAGCATGAAAATCACTACAAGGATTTTTAATGTAAATTCAATTGCAGTCACAAATGCTTGAAACGATTGCACAGTTGCCGGCAGTAATTTGGGGTCGTCGGCCAAGGTGTAGTACAACCTAAGTCCATAGAAACCAATGAACCTTACAACGACTGTATAGACTAATAAAAGAATTAGGTATTTTTTGACTATTTTCTTTGTCATAAAATAGAAGGGGATTACCAAACTACTAACCAAATTTGAATCGTCTTATTATTGTCATTTGTTGTTACTCCAGTTGAGTAGCCATGAATCCAATTTACCGGGAGGTCCTGTCTTGAATGTTTATCGTTGTCTTGCAAAAAGTCACCTGATTCTAAGTCAATAAAAAAGATTTCACTGTCAGTTGACTTGTTTTTTGATTTTCCGTCAGATGATGTCTCAACGATTGCATTTGTAGGTATGGGATAAAAGTCGTGACATATCTTTTGATTCGTTCCTTCATAGTTGTCAATCAAAAAAAGACATTTGTCGTCAGACATTTTTCGATGCTTTGACTGATTTAAGTATTTAGTTTTGGTCTCGTTGTATTCTTTCTCTGAAAAATACTTTGTCATTAGGTTTAGTCTACCAGGTATATTCTCATATGGAGCAGAGAACTCAAATCTCAACATGTTATTTGGTAATCTGTCAGGGAATAGTTTTACTAATGATTTGTCAAACTTGTCGCGGTAATCAATATACTCAGATTGACTTCTCGGGTCATTCATGTTTATACACGATAATAGTATCTGTCCCAAAAGTCCGATGTAAAGAAGTCTGATCATTTTTTTGAAAATATGAGGAACAGCAATTGGGTAAACGTATGTCGTTTATTTTTCTCTTAGTTCGTCAAAGTTAACTTTCTCAAAATGAAATTCATTTTCGTCTCTAGGGTAGTCATGATTTCGAATGATGAAATTTAAGTTGTTCTCGAAGTAAAGATTCAGTCCAAAGCTCATGAACTCAGAGTTCTTAAGAACAAGTTCCTTGAATCCCAGGAGTTTTTTGTCGCGGTATTTCCTAAAGTCGGGGAAAACTTCCTCAATTGACCGAACACGAAATTCAAATTCACTCACTCCCATGTTGTATTCTTGAATATCTAATTTCTCTATGTCAATCATTGTCTGCTCGTCAGTGCATACAATTCGAACCCATTCATTGTCGAACTTTAAGAATGAAGTATTAATTAAGTTTGTTATTTTACCATTCTTGCAAAGTGATTTCAATTTTCCTTCACTTAGCCTTCGTCCGACTTGTCTTTCTATATTTTCTTTTCCTTGCATAAAATGGCAGCTAACGTATCCATATAAACCATTATGCTTTATATATCCTTATTCTGAAAAAACAAAGTGCACTATATCGACCTGTATTGGGTGGTATAGTGCATTTTTTGTTCTACGCGCCTGGTTATTTTTTCTTCTCCAGCATGCGCTCAAGTAAGGCCACCTTCTCCCGCTCTGCGTTAAGCAAGGCTTCATAAAGTTTTTTGTTTTCTTCAATGGCTTCAAGCCATTTATCAATCGGATTGAAGTTGTAGTTCCCAAAATTACCAATCACATGACTCGTGCTATTGTCATTGAATGTATTGATGAAACTGATTGTATTCTCTTCACTAAAATTCTTAATTGCCTCGCTGTTCACACCCAGCGCCCTGGCCACTCTTTCCAGCGTAGCATCATCAATGGTTTCGTTTTGCTCCATCTTGCTGATGCTCTGCTGGCTGATGCCCATCTTTTCGGCCAGGGTTTCCTGCTTCATGCCCAGCATCTCGCGTATGCGGCCAATCTTTTTACCAAGGTGTTTTAC